>NZ_JYMS01000025.1:127676-160377 GCF_000938285.1 Bradyrhizobium sp. LTSP857
TGGATCGCCCGGTCAAGCCGGGCGATGACAGCGGTGTTTGTGGCGTACGAGTAGCGTGAGCGTATAATGGCGTATGCGGCGACAGCCGGGGGAATGAACGTAGCCGCACCGGCTGCGCCCGGCGTGCTGGCCCTTCAGCGCGCGCTGGTGTGGCTGGTCGGCGCCTCCGGCGCGATCGTCTTCATCGAGCCGAGCCCTTACGAGATCGTGACGCTGCTGGCCACCGTCACCTTTTTCGCCACCGGCCTGCGGCTCAAGCTCGTGCTGATGCCGCTGCTGCTGGCACTGGTCCTGCTCAATATCGGCTACACCATCAGCGCAATCCCGCTGCTCGAGCAGTCCGAAGTCGCAAGCTGGATCGCGACCTCCTGGTACATGGCGGTGACCGTGGTGTTCTTCGCCATGGTCATGTCCGAAGACACGGCGGCGCGACTCGACATGCTGCGCCGTGGCCTCGTGGTCGGCGCAATGGTCGCCTCGGTCTCGGCGATCGTGGGCTACTTCAACCTCGTTCCCGGCGGCCATGACCTCTTCACGCTCTACGAGCGCGCGCGCGGCACCTTCAAGGACCCGAACGTGCTCGGCGCCTTCCTGATCCTGCCGGCGCTGTTCTCGCTCCAGAGCGTGGTCTCGGACAAGCTCGGCAAGGTACTCCGCAACGTGATCGGCTTCGTAATCATGTCGCTGGCGATCCTGCTCGCCTTCTCCCGCGCCGCCTGGGGCGGACTGGTCCTGACCTCCGCGTTCATGCTGGCGCTGATGGTGTTGACCAGCCGCACCAACACGCAGCGCTCGCGCATCATCATCATGGCGATCGTTGCCGCGGTGCTGGGCCTGGCGCTGATCGCGGTGCTGCTGTCATTCGACAGCATCGCCGAGATGTTCAAGCAGCGCGCGAGCTTCGACCAGAGCTATGACGAAGGCCGTTTCGGCAGGTTCGGCCGGCACATCCTCGGCGCGGAGATGGCGCTCGACCTGCCGTTCGGCATCGGCCCGCTGCAATTCCATCGCTTCTTTCCCGAGGACACCCACAATTCCTACCTGAACGCCTTCATGTCCGGCGGCTGGCTCTCCGGCGTGTGCTATCCGGCGCTGGTCTTCACCACCGTGATCATGGGTTTTCGTCATATCTTCGTGCGCGTGCCCTGGCAGCGCGCTTATCTTGCCGTCTTCTCTGCCTTCGTCGGCACCGTCGGCGAGAGTTTTGTGATCGACACCGACCACTGGCGGCACTTCTGGATGATGCTGGGGGCGATGTGGGGCATGATCGCAGCCGCACAGGCCTACAAGGTCAAGTCTGGCGAGGACGCTTCTTCAGCTTGAGATCGGGACGCTTCTCCGGCGGTGTATCGAGCAGGCCCTTCAGCGCCGCGGTCGCCGCCAGCACGCCCTTGTAACCCTCGGTCGCGAAACGCAGCAGCAGCCGCAGCTCCTCGTCCGAATAAGTGCTCCAGACCTTCTCCATCGCCTGCTGCATCGGCACATAAAGTTCGCCGATCTTCATGGCCTTCTCCGGCACGACGGCGATGAAGACCTTGCGGCGGTCGGTCTCGTCGCGCTCACGACGCACAAGGCCAGCCTTCTCGAGCCGGTCGACCACGCCGGTGATCGCGCCGGTCGTCAGCCCCGTGACTTCGGCGAGCCGGCCCGCCGTGACGCGCCCCTCGAGGTACAGGATGTCCATGCATTCGAGGTCGGAATTGGCAATTCCGGCAACGTTGGCAACGGTCTGGCCATAGAGCACCCCCTGCGCGGACGACCGGCGCATCGCCTCCTCGACCTCCTGCAACAATTTCGCGCGCGCCTTCGTCCTTGACAAGGCCGACCTCATATCTTAGTCGATATATATCTTAGTCGCTAAGAGATTTAGCGACCGTAATTTCTCCTAACACCACGGAAGCGTCCGGAGCAAGCCATGTCAAACCGTCCCCGCAAGGCCCTGATCATCGGCGCCGGCATCGCCGGGCCCGTCACCGCGATCCTGCTGCGCCGCGCCGGCATTGAGTCCGCGATCTACGAAGCGTGGCCCTACTCGAAGGGCATCGGCGGCGGCCTCCAGATCGCGCCGAACGGCATGCATGTCATAGATGAGATCGGACTTGCCGGCGAGTTGATCAGCCGCGGCTCGATCGCGGAGTCCTTCGACTTCTACTCGCAGGAAGGCCGAAGGCTCGGTTCGATCAACCGCGACATGGCGCGGCGCTTCGGCCAGCCCGCGGTCAATGTCTGCCGCGCATCGCTGAACGAGATGCTGATCGACAAGGCCTGGTGTTCCTGCGTCTCGCTCTATTTCGACAAGCGGCTGATCAAGATCGAGGACCGCGGCGACCAGCCGATCGTCGCCTATTTCGCCGACGGCACCACCGCCGAAGGCGATTTCCTGATCGGCGCCGACGGCGTGCACTCGGTGGCGCGGCGCCAGGTGATCCCGGACGGACCTGTCCCGTTCAACACCGGCCTGATCGGCTTCGGCGGCTTCGTGCCGCATGCGGTGCTGAACGGCAGGCCGATCGGCCGGCACGTCGAGACCACGTTCGGGCAGAGCGGCTTTTTCGGCTACGGCTATTGCAGCCCCGATCCGAACGACGGCGTGATGTGGTGGAGCACCCAGCCTTCACATAGCATGGATGCCGCGATGTTCCGCGCGCTCGATGAGACGACGCTGAAGCAGCATCTGCGCGGCTTCCATCACGGCTGGCACGATCCGATCCCTGATATCATCGAGGCGGCCGAGAACATCGTAGTCACCGATACGCTCGACGTCGCGACCTTGCCGACCTGGTCGCGCAAGCGCTCGCTGCTGATTGGCGATGCCGCGCATGCGACCAGCCCGCATGCCGGTCAGGGCGCCTCGCTCGCACTGGAAGACGCGATGCGGCTCGCCCGTCTGATGCAGGACGGCCAGGAGCTCGGTGTCACCTTCCAGAACTTCGAGGCCGAGCGTCGCCCGCGCGCCGAGAAGATCGTCGCGCTGGCCCGCCGCAACGGCAACAGGAAGCGAGAATTCAGCGCCACCGGCGCCTGGGTCAGGAATCAGATGATGAAATGGCTGTTGCCGCTGGGCTCGAAGAGCATGGATTTCATGTACGCGTATGACGCGAGGGCGGTGTAGCGACGATCACGGTGTCATCGCCCGCAAAGGCGGGCGATCCAGTATTCCAGAGACTGTAGTGATTGAACCGAGAGGCCGCGGCGTACTGGATGCCCCGCCTTCGCGGGGCATGACACCGTCTTTGACGCAGCCGCTAGCTTTCCACCGCAAACGTCAGCCCCGCATGCTCCTGCAGCCGCTTGATCAGCTTGTGCTGCATCGCTGCGCCCGGCGTCCAGAAGCCGGCCGGGACATCTGTCACATCGCGCAACAGGCAGATCGCGCATTCGGAGATCATCTTCGAGGTCGAACCATAGCCAGGATCGCGATCGCCGGTGACGCCGGCGCGGATTTGACGGCCATCGGGCGCGATCGCGACATAGAGCAGATCGAAGCGGCCGTTGTCGCGCTCTTCCTTTGAAGGCCCCTCGCCCGGCTTCGGTGCGTTCGGGCCGGTCTTCTCGGCGTTCGCAGCCATCACGCGCTTGGCGTTGGCCTCGCCCTTCTCGCCGGGACCGGTCAAGACCATCTCGTCGTAGACGAAGTCCTGGCCGTAGGGGAAGCCCATCAGCATGTTGGAGCGATGGACGTTGCGGGTGTTGATCAGCGCCATCATGAACGGCGCGGCCCAGGATTGCAGATCTTCCTCGAGGGCCGCCCTGTTGCCCCTCGGCTGCTTCGGACCGGTGAACCCGGGCGTCAGCGCAAAGGAATCGTTCAGGATCGTGATGAGGCTGATGTCCTTGGCGACCGCATCGAACGTCGCCTTCGCGCTCGCCGCGGTGCCGCCTGACAGCGTGCCGCGCATGTCGCGCACGCGGCCCTTCACGCGCGAGGCCGGCGCGCCGAGCACACGCTTGGCCTCTTCCTGCACGAAGAACGCGCCGAGCTCGAACGGCACGGAATCGAAGCCGCAGGAGAACACGATGCGCGCGCCGCTCGCCTTGGCTTCCGCCTCGTACTTGTCGATCATCTGCCGCATCCAGATCGGCTCGCCGCAGAGATCGAAATAATCGGTGCCCGTTGCGACGCAGGCCGCGAGCAGTTCCTCGCCATAGAGCTGATACGGGCCGACGGTGGTGATTACCGACATCGTCTGCTCCGCCATCGCCCTCAGGGAGGCGGCGTCCGACGCATCTGCGACAATCAGCGGCGTATTCCCGGGCGCGCCGATCGCATCGCGCACCGATTTCAGCTTGCCGAGGCTACGGCCTGCCATCGCCCATTTGAGCCCGTGGTCGCCCTTGTAATGCAGAGTCAGATATTCGGCGACGAGTTGGCCGGTAAAGCCGGTCGCGCCATAGACGACGATGTCGAATTTCGTAGAGCTCATGGTCGACCTTTACTTCTTCGCGTAACTGACGCCCATGCCGGCACGGACGTCGCTTTGAATCCCGTAGGGCGGAATCGGATAGCGCAGGCCGTTTTTGGCCAGCGCCTTCATCCCCTCGATCGCCTTGGCGAGATGCGAAGGCTTCAGGGCCATCAGCATCTCCTCGTCCGGCACGCCGCCATAGCGCCGTTCGGCATAGCATGGCAAGGATAGGCTGGGCTCGCCGGTTTTCAGCGCCCGCCCCCAGGAATCCGCGCACGCGGTCTCGCCGACCACGCCCCATTCGAACTTCTTGTAACCGGTATATTGCAGCCCGTTGATCAGGATGATCATCTGTCCTGGCGTCGCATAGACGAGGCAGATGTCGGGCGGATCGAGCCGGCCGCTTGCAAGCGGGCTCACCGCGAGCGCCTGGTACTGGCCGAACGGAACCACGTCCAGCGCCTCCTGGCGCTTGCGCGCGTCCTCCGCCGTACCATGCCAGACGCCGACATAGTTTTCGCCAGCGAGCCATTTGTCGTCCTGGGGGCTAAGCCCGATCACCGCGCGGCACTGCGCACCCACGAGATCGTCGGCAGTGATGCCGACAGTCCATCCCAGGCGTGAGGCCATGCTGACGATCTGGTCGGTGGTGTGGACCGCATTCGGACGCCGGATCTTCGGGATCGCCTCCATGTCCGCAGCGCGCGCGAACAGCTTCATGCCGATCACCGTCGTCTTCAGCCGCAACAGGTTGTTGAGATCGGCCACGAGGCCGGCAAGATCGATCATCTCTGCATTCTGCTGTTGCATGGCGTCCTCCGGGCCGGCGATCATGCGCCGATCATCTTCGTATTCTCGTCGTTTCTAGTCCTTCGCCGGGCCTGGAAGCAAATCGGAAGTCCTGCCCATCAGGCGGTAGGCCACGAGCCCGATCCACTCGCGCGCGGCCACGTCGGTTCGGTTTAAACCTTCCGTGCCGTAGTTGGTGAAAGAGAACAAATCATCACGCCCGCCCATCCGCCAATCCACGGGATAAGCCTCGACGTCGAAACCGGCCTTGCGGAAGATCCCCACCGAACGCGGCATGTGGAAGGCCGACGTGACCAGGAGCCATCGCTCGCCCGGTTTTGGCTGCACCAATTGCTTGGTAAAGATCGCATTCTCGTATGTGTTGCGCGAATTCCGTTCCAGGATCAGACGATCCTTCGGGATACCTAGATTCTCCAAAATCGGGGCAGAGTAGTCGGCCTCCCTGGCGGCACCCATGACCAGGCTCGCAGAGCCGCCGGTAAAGACGACACGCGCATTCGGAAAACGTCGCGCCAGCTCGGCCGCTGCGAACAGACGATCGGCCGCACGAGGCACGACTGGCGTGTTATGCGCCGCCGAGAGATCGGTATCGACGGAACCGCCCAGCACGATGATGCCGTCGGGCGCTCCGCGCGACGGATCCCACGGGGGAAAGCGCGACTCCAGCGGATAGAGCACGAGATTACCGAGTGGCGAAAAGGCGGCGAGCGCAAGCAGGACCAGCGTGGTCGCGGCCAACTTCCGGCCGAGCCCGGCAAAGCGCGTTGCCATCAGCACGACCGAGATGATCCCGAGCTCGACCAGCAAATTGATCGGCAGCACTGCGGCGCCAAGCGTCTTGGAAAGAACGAAGAACAGGAGAACCTCGCTGAAATGATCGAGCTGATGGAGATGCGGCTTGACCCGCCCGCCCATCTTCAGAAATCTTCTTGGAAGAGGATCGATTGCCGGGTCAAGCCCGGCCATAACAAGTTCTCATGACGCGTTTTCTTGACGAGTCTTCTTGCCGCCCCCCGATGCAAACGACCGGACACCGCAAATGACCCATCATCACCTGAATGCAAGCCCCGAAACCTGCCATTGGGGCTTCTTCGAGGCCCGGCTCAAGCCGGTTCTGACGATTAAGAGCGGCGATGAGGTCACGATCGACACCATCAGCGGCGGCCCGGATGTGGTGCCCGATCGCAACAAGTTTCACGTTCCGCCCGAATTGTTCGAGGTTCATGCCAAATCCGAGCGGATGGTGCCCGGCCATATCCTCACCGGGCCGATCGCGGTCGACGGCGCCGAGCCGGGCGACGTGCTCGAGGTCGAGATCCTCGACGTCCAGCTGCGGCAGGACTGGGGCTACAATCTGATCAGGCCCTTGTCCGGCACCCTGCCCGACGATTTCCACGAGACGCGCCTCCTCAACATCCCGCTGGACCGGACGCGGATGGTTGGCCGCATGCCCTGGGGCCTCGACCTGCCGCTAAAACCGTTTTTCGGCGTGATGGGCGTTTCGCCGCCGCCGGCCTGGGGCCGCATCACCTCACTCATTCCGCGCGCCATGGGCGGCAATCTCGACAACAAGGAGCTCGGCGCGGGCGCGACGCTGTATCTGCCGGTATTCGTGCCCGGCGCGATGTTCTCCTGCGGCGACGGCCACGGCGTGCAGGGCGACGGCGAGGTCTGTGTCACCGCGATCGAGACTGCGTTGCAGGGGCGCTTCCGGCTGACGCTGCGCAAGGATTTGCGGCTCGATTATCCGCGCGGCGAAACGCCGACCCACTACATGACCATGGCGATGGACCCCGACCTCGACCAGTGCGTGGTGCGGGCATTGCGCGACATGATCGTGCTGCTCGGCGAGAGGCGAAACCTCTCGCGCGAGGACGCCTACACGCTGTGCAGCCTGGCGGCCGATTTGCGGGTGACGCAGACCGTCAACGGCTCCAAGGGCATCCATTGCATGATCGAAAAGGCGATCGTGCACGGCTAGGCCCCGCAGGACCTTTCCCCTCTCACCCTGCTCTGTCGCCGCCCGGTCCGCCGGCGCGGTATGCCGCGTCATGGCAATTTTCTTCAGTGATTCCAAAGGCCTCAACAACAGCCTGGATCAGGATTTGACTTCCACTCTCGAACCTAAATAGAGTCTTAATCGTTACTTTTATGTATCTGAGTATGAGGTTAGCGTTCGGACCATGGCCACCGAAAAAGCCGAGACTGACCGCATTCCCGTAACCTTGGCGCTCTCGACCATCACCTATCTCGAAAAACTGGTGAGACAGGGCACCCACGGCACCAGCGTTCCCGGCGTCGCACGAACATTGATCGAGGAAGGCATCCGTCTCGCCATCAAGGACGGGCTTTTGTCGATTCGCGACAATGGCAGGACGTGAGCGCGCGCCGGACGTGAGGCGGACGGATCTCGAGAGGCGGATGGCCGACATCTGCAACCTGGGACCGTTTCAAATGCCTGTTCTTGCACCAACCTGGACCGACGAACGCATCGAACTTCTGAAGCAGCATTTCGAGGCGGGCCTGTCCTGCCGCGAGATCGCCGCCGACATCGGCGTCAGCCGCAACGCCGTGATCGGCAAGCTGTCCCGATTGAATCTCACGCGCGGCCGCTCGGTCGACGAGCGCAGGCTCCAGGACAAGAATTTTGGCAAGAATTTTACGCCGGCACGCGCGAAAGCGGTGCCCCGGCTGCAATTCGAAATGCTCGCCACGATCTATGGCGAAACCAACGAGGCCGCGATCGACCGTCCGATCGACGACGCCAATCGCTGCTCGCTGATGGAGCTCGGTGAAAACCGCTGCCGCTGGCCGATCTCGACGCCGGGTGCGGATGATTTCTGCTTCTGCGGCAACGCTGCATCTGACGGCCAGTCCTATTGCGCCGGCCACAGCCGCCTCGCCTACCGGCCAAACTCCCGCGCGCGTGTCGCGCGCGGCTGAGGCCGCATCATCATGTCCCAAAATGAAAAACCTCCGGCGGGGCATCGCCGGAGGTTTCTGGAGGCTTAGCATGAAGCTAAGAGCCGTAACTTTCGAAATCGGCTGAGGGCTATATAGCTTAGTAACTCAGGTAAGTAAATAAATTTGGCGCAATCGAATCGCATAGCTCCTCTTCGTCGCCTGCGTGGGAGCGTTTCGGGTTTTCGAAACCGGCGTCTTGCGCAGAAAAAAGCCCCGGCGGTGACCCGCCGAGGCTTCATCAGATCGTAAGAAGACCGGAAGCTTACCAGTTGCGCTGGGCGCGCAGCAGCAGGCTGTAGGTGTCCTGGTCCTTCAGCTCGTAAGTCGCCGCGGGCTTGGCAACCGACGTCAGCGCCGGCGTCGTGATCGTGCCCGAGTACTTCTGGTCGAGGTGGCTGTAGACGAAGTCAGCCGAGAAGGTCAGACCCTTCACCGGCGTCCAGCGGGTGATCACGCCGACCTGGCCGATGTTGAAGTCCGGGTTGCAGGTGCCGGTCAGGGTCGCGAACGAAGCGCTGCCGCAGATCAGGCCCTTCGCCGTGCCGCTGTAGTTGACGGCAGCCCAGGCACCGTAGAGCGCCGTGTTCCAGTACGGGCTCCAGTTGTGGGTGTAGGCACCACGGAAGCCGTAGGTCTTGGTCAGCTCGAGGCCGCCACCCGGAGCAAACACCGCGTCAGACACGCCGGCGAAGCCGATGCTCTGATATGCGGCGTTGGAACTGCCGAACATCGAGTAGCTGGTCGCGGCCAGCTCCTGGAAGTTGTAGCGGCTCGCACCGTCGGTGTAGACGCCCGACACGTTGATCACGTCACCCACACCGGTCGGGATGTTCTTGATCGACAGAGCGAGTTGGACAGCCCAGCCCCACTTGTCCTCCGGATGACCTGTGGTTTCGGTCGCGCCGTAGTAGCCGACATGGTTGTCGTGCGCGGCAACCGATGCCTGGAACAGGCCCCAGGCCTGATCGACGCGGACCATACCGACGAGATCGGGGGACCTGGACCCGCCGAGGTCGTTCGAGCCGTAGGCACCACCGAGCACGCCCGAGGTGCTCATGCCCGCAGTGTTCCAGATGTTGGTCTGGAAGACCTGCGTCGCGTCCTGCGCCGAGAACGCAGCCGTCACGCCCTGGCCGAAATCGGCCGTGTAGGTGAACTGGGTGACGCCGTTGGTGGTGCCGCTGCCGCCGACCAGCTGGTCGAAGTTGTTGCCGGGATAGTTGATCCAGGGCGCGTCGAACTGCGACACCGACTTACCCATGGTGAAGCCGGCGAACTGGATGAAGGCGTAGTAGACGCCGAGCGAGCCGCCCGAGAGGTTGCCGTCGGTGCCGTTGACGTTGCCGCCGCTCGAACCGGTCAGGCCGGTGCCGGCCGCATTGAGGCCGATCGTGCCGGTGTACTGGGTCGCACCCGTGCCCGAACCGGTGCCGCCGTAGTTGCCGGTCGTCCAGGTGAAGACGGCGTCGAAATAGGTGCGGACCACGCCGTATTCCGTCGCGGTGCGCGTGTCGATGTTGAGATCTTCGCGAGCGCGCGCCGAGTAGTAGTTGTTCAGGCGGTTGTTGGCCGCAAACGTGCCGCTGTACTGGGCGCTGTAGTTGCCGCCGGCATTGAGCGCGACTTCCGCACGCAGGTAACCACCAAGCTTGATGCAGGTGTCGCTGCCCGGGATGTAGTAGAAACCCGCGCCGTAGAGCGAGCAGATCTTCACGTATTCGACGGCCTTGGCCTTCACCGGAAGATCAGCCGCCTGAGCTCCACCGACGGCGATCAGACCCGCCGCAGTGCCGAGCAAAAGGCTCTTCACTACTTTCATTTTAAAACCTCCAAGTTGTTCATTTTACGAAGACCGGACCGTGAGGCCCCCCAGATCCCCGTCTCTCCAAATCCGCCCGGCCGCTTCGCGCTTTCGGACACACCCGCTAAGAGCGCGAGGGACGTGAGCGAACCACCTGCAACGGGACGATCGAGTACCCCCCACCGTCACGGGTCAATATGCATGTGCCGTTATGGTAATCAAAATAGTTTATTAGATCAGTTTACCGGTTTCGCTAACTCTGTGTCCGCGGCGCAACACCAGCCTGGGACAAAAAGGCTGAGCTGATCATATTTGTAATTTCCGTGACAAAATAACCCTGCCCTGCACTTGCGTCAGGGCAGAGTTGCGTGGACTATGCCGTCCCATGAACACCGGTCCGAAAGAATCAGCCGCGCGGGAGTGACGCTGTGTCAGCGACGAGGAAAGAAGGGGCGCGCCTCCGCTCCGGCGGCAATCTCGATATTATCAGGCGCTTCACCTGGGAGATATCGTCGATCAACATGCATCTGGAAGAGCTGCGTCAGTTCTGGGCCAGGACGCTCGGCATCAGCGGTCCGCAATGGCTGATCCTGATGGCCATCTCCGACCTCGACAAGGACGATGGCGTTCCCGTCAACGTGGTCTCGAAACTCCTTCACGTCGATCCGTCCTTCGTCACCACCCAGTCCAAGCTGCTCGAGAAGAAGGGCCTGTTGCGCCGGCGTCCGTCGCCGACCGATGCCAGGGTGGTGCGGCTGTCACTGGTCGACAAGACTCAGAAGCACATTGCGAGCCTCAACGAGCAGTACAAGACGATCCGCGAATTCGTCTTCCAGGAATTCGACGAGACCGAGCTGGCCGAATTCACCACCAAGCTCGCGACGCTGAAGACCCGCCTCGAAAAGGCGTGCGTCAGGATATCCCTCGACTACTGATCAGGACAGCAGGCCGCGCTTAGATCCGCCGACCTGTGGCGCCGAGCTGCGATTCGAGCCAGTCGAAAATGTATTCGTTGGCAAGGCTCGGATTGTCCGCATGGGCCTGCGCCGCGCCGGTCTCCGCTGCGGTGAACACCTTCAGCAGGATCTCCGAGCTGCCGAGCCGGGATTTCTGCACGATCTGACGCGCCCGGTCGGCCTTGAGCCAGCCGTCCTCGCCGAGCGTGATCAGCACCGGACAGTCGACGCTGGAGGCCATCAGCGGCGAATGCGGCACCGGGACAATGCTGAGATCGCTCATCGCGAAACGGCTGGCGAAGAAAGACCGCTCGTGCAGATCCCACAGGCCACCATCGCAGACGGCTGCTGCGAGCCGCGGCTCCTGCAACACCGCACGTGCGACAAAAGAGGAGCCCCACCCGTCCGCCACGATCGCGACGCGATCGAAATCGACGTCGCTGCGCGTCTCCAGATAGTCCATCACACTGGCAATCGAGCTCTCGAGATCACGGCGCTGCAACAGCAGGTCAACATGATCGTCGCGCTGGTCGCCGAGCAGGTCCAGGGCGAGCATCGAAAGGCCACGCTCGCGCGCGTGCGGCGCCAGCTTGAACAGAAACTCTTCCTTGCGATGGCCGGGCTCGCCGATGCAGATCACGGTCGGAGCCCGCCCGTTCGCGGATGGTGCAGGCAGGAAGTAACCCTGCAACGAATGTCCTTCGACCCACGGCACTGTCACGACTTCGCCGGCCGGGCTACGCGCCGCGAGAGAGCGGCGGGCGCAATCCTGCATCGCGAGCACCGCCACCCAGCGACGCTCGTCGGCCGGATCGAGCGGCATTGCCGCCGCGCTGTAGTAATTCATCGCGCGCAACCAGTTGCGCTGCGCGGTCGCCATATGGCCCTCAGCGAACGCAGCCTCGGCGCGATGCCGGTTGGCCCGGGCCAGCTTCTTCCATTCGCGATGCCATGACTGCTCGTCGCCGCGCTTCAGTTGCCGCGCGATCATCAGGCATTCCGCGATGGTGGCGCCGCCCTCCTGGGCCGCGGTGAGCAGCCGCGTGAATTCAGCGGAGATATCCTCTCTCTCCGGGCAGAGGATCCAGTCGTCGGAGAGGCATGCGGGTATCATCGGGAGCTACGCTCTATCGTGGCGTTACTCATGATTTACTAAACTATTTTAGTTTGCCAACCAAGCAGGCTTGCGCCGAATGAGACCCGTTCGAGATCACCATCGCTTGAACGCAGGATTTATTCCCGCATGCATGACATTCCGTTTCGTCATAAGACGGCGAACACGCGCGCGAGAGGCGCACATAATGACCTGCGCGCCTCTTGCCATGATGAACATCATACCTATATCGGCGCGCGATCGTTGACAGTCTCAGCCAAGCCGCCAACCGACGTCCTGGGTAAAACTTTCGTAGAAGGCACGGTCGTAAGCCTGCTCCGGCGTCGCGCGCACGCGCTCATCGAGCAGCTTGGCATCCTCGCCGACCAGGATGCGCCATCGCTCCGCTTTCACGCCGTCGAGAATGATCGTCGCGGCTTGCGCAGCCGTCGTCGGCGCATCTTCCAGGAAGCTGCGGGCGCGCTCGGCAAAGGCCGCCTGGATGTCGTCGTCCGACATTTTGTCAGCATCTGGCACACCGGCCGCGATCATGCGCTTGCGGGTCAGCGCGACCTCGTCGGCGTTGAGACGCTCCGAACCATCGGCGCTCTGCACCTTGCGTGAGTTGGAGACGATCGAGGTACCGATATGGCCGGGCATCACCACCGAGCATTTGACGTGCGGCGCGTGCAGGCGAAGGTCGTTGACGAGCGCTTCGGTAAAACCCTTCACTGCGAACTTCGCCGAGCTGTAGGCGGTGTGGGCCTGGTTCATGCCGATCGAGGCCCAGAAGCCGTTGACGCTCGCGGTATTGACGATGTGCGCTTCGTCTGCCTTGACCAGCATCGGCAGGAAGGTGCGCACGCCGAGATAGACGCCGCCCCAGCAGATGTTGAAGGTGCGCTCCCACTGCTCGCGCGTGTTGGTGAACAGACTGCCGCCACCGCCGATGCCGGCATTGTTGAACAGCAGATGGATCCTGTCCGTCATCTGCTGCTCGGCGAGCTCGTCGCGAAAACGCTTGAGATGATCCTCGATCGAGACGTCGGCGACATGCGTCGTGACGCGCAGGCCTTGCGGCAGCTTCTCGGCCTCGCAGAGCCGCTTGGTCTCGGCCATCGCGGCTGCCGAGACGTCGCACATCGCGACGTTGCAGCCCTCGGCAACGAGCTGCCGCGCGAGCTCCCGCCCCATTCCCGTGCCGCCGCCGGTGATGACTGCGATCTTTCCTGCAAATTCCTTCATGGGACTTCGGCCCCTCCCCTTATCGCTATGTTTCTTTCGTCCGTGCACGCGCCCTTTGGGCCACCTGCAAAATGTAGCAGCGCCGCATCCGCAGGTAAAAGCGGATCGGCCACTGCCAAACTCGGTTATTTCGATTGACGGACTATTCCGCCGCTTCGACGTGGTGTCCGTTCAATGCACCGAGAGCCTCGAGCGCCTTGCGGGTCGCAGCCTGCTGCGCGGGCGAGGCCTCCGGCATCGGCGCGCGCGGATATGTCTTGGGCAGGCCCTGAAGCGTCTGCGCATAGCGTGTGCAGGCCGGCAGATTGTCGGCGATAACAGCGTTCCACAGCGTCAGAAGCTTCTTGTGCAGGTCGAGCGCGCGCGGATGATCGCCCACCTTCACCGCGTCCCACAGCGCCACCGAGGCATGCGGCGCCGCGGTCAGGATCGCGGCGATCGAGCCATGGGCGCCGAGCGTATAGGACGGATACATCAGGGCATCGACGGCGCTGTAGATCAGCTTGTCGGGTGCCATCATCATGAGATCCGCGAACAGCTTGAGGTCGCCCGCGCTCTGCTTGACACCGACGACCAGCGGCACCTCGGTCATGATCCGCGTCAGCAGCGCCGGCGACAGGTAGGACCACGGCACGACGTTGTAGATGATGATGGGCATGCCGGTCTCATCGGCCATGGCGCGGAAGTGCGCGACCATCGCCTCGTCGTCCGGCTTGAACAGATAATGCACCGGCGTGACCTGTAGGGCTGCGACGTTCATGTCGCGCACCAGCCTGCCGCGGCGGATCGCATCGCGCGTGGAGTCCACGATGATACCCGCGATCACGGGGATGCGTCCCTTCACCGCCTCCACCGTCGCGGCCATCAGGTCGCGATATTCCTCGTGGTCGAGCGTATGCCCCTCGCCGGTCGAGCCGCCGGCCGCGACGCCGTGAGCGCCGGCGCCGATCATCCAGTCGACCTGGGGCGCCACGAGCTTGGTATCGATCTCGCCGTCTTTGCGGAACGGCGTCGTCATCGGAGGGATCACCCCGGTCGGTCGTACCTTCATATTCTACCCTCGCGTTTCCATGTCCCTTGTGGCGGTCCCGCTCTCCTGGCGAGTATCCGCGCAAGCCTGAGCCTACCGGCCGCGCGGGCGCTGTGAAGGGCCGGCGGCGCGGCGCTGCCCTCACAATCGGTCATTCCTGCGGCCATCTGTGCCGGTTCCCCGTATTTGCCCGGCTTCGGTTTAAGGGGATTTTTTTTACAATCCGAATCGTCAAATGGGGGTGGACGCTGGGTCGAGTCGGCCAGGCCAGCGTGTTGTTTTCGTCACAGGCTCTGGCACTCCGCTTGCATCCTCTTCGTGGTCAGAAACTACCGATGAGGTGATTGGAATGTTCATTACCGTCGTTGCCGTGCTCTGTCGGCTTGGCACCGCTGCCTCAGGCAGCTGTGTCGAGGAAATCGTGACCGACAGCAACATGACGCCCGAGATGTCGATGATGGCGTGCGCGGTCGGCGCACAGGCCCCTCTTGCGAAATGGATGGGCGAGCATCCGATCTATCATGCCAACTGGCGCCTCGACCGCTACAAATGCGTGCCGGGTCACTACGAGATCAAGGGCCACGCCTAAAGGCCCCGCAAAACTACTGCTACCCGAGGAAACGCCCCGGAGGCCGCCTTGTCTCTCCGCGCGGGCTCACGCAGCGCCAGACCCCATGAGGTGGCGCGCTTTGTGACATCGATCACGCCCTCCCCTTAAGCCACCGCGCGCGGAATGATCGCACGCGCCCGTCGCCTTTTCCGGCGCCGACGATGTGTCGGCCTAGTTCACATCCAGCTTGTAGTTCAGGCCCGCGCGGAAGATATCGTCCCTGAATGAGGACTTGACCGAGAACGAGGTGTACAAGATGTCGGTGACTGCGAGCGAGTTGGTCATGCTGCCGAGATCGAGATGGAGATACTCGGCCTTGCCGGTCCAGTTGCCGAACAGCCGGGCTTCGATGCCGCCGCCAGCGGACCAACCGCTGCGCGTTTGCTTCGAATGCATCGTGAAGGCCGCGCTCGACACCATCGTGCTGGTTTGTTCGATCTCGCCCCAGGCGCCACCACCGGTGACATACAGCAGATAGCCGTCGGCGGCCCAGCCGAGGCGCGCACGCGCCGTTGCAAACCAGTTCAGCTGTTGGGCCTCGCTGTCACCGGAGACGCAGGCTTGGCCGCAGCCGACGCTGTCCTGGTTGGTCCATTGCGCGTCGCCCTCGACGCCGACAACGATATGCTCGACCTGCCAGTTGAAACCGCCCTGGCCGCCGATCAAGCCGCCCTTCGGTCCGAGCTTCTGGGGAACGAACGAGGAGTCATTATTGCTGATGCCGGGTCCCGGCGGGAGCACCGCGGGATCAATAAAGTTGTATTGCCGGAACGTCGTGTTGCCGGTGCCATAGCCGCCGTTGACGCCGAGATAGACGCCGGTCCAGCGCCATGCCACGGCCGATGGATCGACCGGCGCCGGAGCGACCGCCGGTGTGTTCCAGAATCTGTAGTTCAGACCGACACGGGCGATGTCGTCGGTGACGTGGGTGCTGGCTAAATTCATGACATCGAAGCTGACGCCGTTGACCGGGCCTCCGACGATGTGGCTCGTCGTGCTCTTGCCGTTGAAGTCGAGGTGCAAATACTCGACCTTGCCGCTCCAATTGCCCCACAGCCGCGCCTCGATGCCGCCGCCCAGCGCCCAGCCGCTCAGCACATTGTTAACGGCGACTTCGCCCTTCGCGTCGTCGATCTGGCCCATCGCCGTCTCGCGCACGCCGGCCCAGGCCGGGCCGCCGGTGATGTAGATCAGGTAGCCCTCGTTGGCGAAACCCACGCGGCCGCGCGCGGTCGCGAACCAGTTGAGCTCATGGCGCAAGGAAAAGGCGCCGATCTCGCCGTTGGCGGCGAGGATACATTCGAGGCCGCCGCAGCCCGTATCTCGCTGACCGGTCCACTGTCCGTCGCCTTCCACGCCCAGCACCACATGGCCGAGCTGCCAATTGTAGCCGAGCTGACCGCCCACCACGCCGCCGCGGGGCAGAACATGGCCGATGCCGGGGAGCGGCGTAGCACCGACAAAATTCTCGTCGAACGTGTCGTTGCCAAAACTGTACCCGGCATTGACGCCGGCGTAGAATCCGCCCCAGCTCCAGGAAGGCAAAGGCGGCGCCTTGTAAAACGCCTTGACGGGAAGATCGGCGGCGTTAGCCCCGATTGCCGTTGCCAGCAGCATCACGCCGGCCAAACCAACCCGTTTCATTCCAAGCCGCCCCGTTCAAAGCCGTCACGTTCAAAGTCTTGCATTCCCGGTCTGGCGATGTCCGATCCGTGGCCGGGAAGAAGCCCGCGAATCTAGGGGTCGTGGTCACACCACCATAGTAGTCTTGGGCGGAATGGCCCGGCTGTAACTTAATCGCCACGGTTTTTGTTTTTTCTCTACCGGAAGTCGAATCCAGCGATCACATCATCCCCCGGCAACGGCGCGCAGGATGATCGCACGTGCCTGTCGCCCCTCCGGCGTCGGCATCAATGCATAATTATGCGGCTGGTTGCGCAACAGATGCAGCTCGACCGGGACGCCCGCGTCCCTCGCCCTCGCGGCGAGATCGACGCTGTCGGGATAGAGCAGATCGCGCGTGCCGGAGAAGATGAGCATCGGCGCGAGCGAACGGAAGCCGCCATTCAACGGGCTGACGAAGGGATGGCCGACATCGAGCTCGCCGGCATAGAGCCGCCCCGCCTCGATGATCCCCGGAATGTCCTGGATCGGATCGCGCGCCGCGATCGCCACCTGCTCCGGGCGGCTGATCGACGCGTCGGCCGCCGGCGAGATCAGCACCAGCCGGCTCGGCTGCCGATGCCCGCGATCGCGCAGCCATTGGCATGCGGCCAGTGCCAACCCGGCGCCGGCCGAATTGCCGACCACCGTGACCTTTGCGGGCCCTGCATCCTCAAGCAGCATCCGCAACAGCTCGGCCGTCGCCGGCACGAGGTCTTTCGCGGTGGTGCGCGGCGCAAGCGGATAGATCGGCACGACGCACACGACGCGCCCCTTGCGCGTCATCTGGCCGACGAAGCGCCAATGCGCCGGCACGATTTCGTTGATGTAGCCGCCGCCATGCAGGAACATGACGTAATTGCAGCCCTCATGGCCCGAAGCCGGCGCGGTGTAATAGACCGGCCATCCGCCCATCTTCGTCAGCGTCACCTCGACGCCGCGGCCGAGATTCGGCGGCTCAAACGAGGCCGGCTGCAAGGCGAGCTTCTGTACATGCGCCTGCACGGCCTCGGCTGATGCGAGCTGTTGCTTATACGGAAGCTGCCGCAGCAGCAGATTGAAGGCGCGGCTTTGCAGGCTCGGCGCGGGATCGCGACTCCGCGCTGCGCAGAAGTCCGGACAAAACTGTAAGGCCGACACGATTCTTGCGACGCTCATGGTCAGTTCCCCGTCTGGCTCGGCATCCATATGGCGACAAAGAGGCTTGCCGAAAGGCCGCCACATGCGAATATAATGCGAGCATTCGCTCGCTTTTTCCACTCGCATTCCGGATCGCAGGCCCATGGCGCGCAAGCCGCCGACAAATCCTCGAAAAAATGCCTCGCAGGCACGCTCACGCGCCACCGTCGACGCGCTGGTCGAGGCGACTGCTCGCATTCTGGTCCGCGAAGGCTTTGAGAAAACCAGCACCAACCGCATCGCCGAAATCGCCGGCGTCAGCGTCGGCTCGCTCTACCAGTATTTTCCCAGCAAGGAGGCCCTCGTCGCCGCCGTGATCGACCGTCACAACGACGAGATCATGGGCATCGTCCGCGCAGCACTCTCCGAAGTCGCCGACATGCCGATCGACAAAGCCGTACGCCGCCTGGTCACCGTCGCGATCGAGGCCCACCGCATCGACCCAAAGCTGCACCGCGTGCTCGCCGAGCAGATCCCGCGCACGGGACAGCTCGCCGACGTCGAAGCCTTCAACCGCGAAGTCCACACCCTCGTGCGCGCCTATCTCGAAAGCCGCCGCAAGGAGATGCGCAAGATCGACATCGATATCGCGACCTTCATATGCGTCAGCGCGATCGAGGCGATCGCGCACAACACGGTGCTGAACCAGGCGGAGATGCTGTCGGACAAGATGGTGAGGACGCTGGTGGATGAGACGACAAGGATGGTGGTGGGGTATTTGAGGTAGGTGCCGTGCCTTCGAACGTCTAACCACGCCTCAACACCTCCTTGAAATCGCTCTCTAGTTGCGGGCATTTGTTGCCACTCTGCGTTTTGTAAATTATAAGGAATTTCCGAAAGTAACAGACTTGCAGAGCGAAACTTCTCCAGCACCGCTATGCCTGCGCCGCATTGAACTCTTTGAGGTTTCTGCTTTGTGTGGCAACCAAGATTCAGCTCAATTCGTTGGAGTTTGGGGCAACGCTGGATGTTCGATGAGCAGAAGATCAAGTACCTACTGAATCATCGGATGCAGTCGGTCGCCATGCTTCGATGGGCCTTTGATTTGAGATCGAGCTGGCGTGAAGCGCCATCAATCGCCGTCTACGTCGACAGCAAATTGACAGTCGAAGGCAGTCTAGATGCGATCACCAATCCAATGATTGAGGTTGGATTGGTGCATTGCCGCGCACTGCTGGAGTTCTTAGGGCTGTGCGACAGCAAGGGGTCGCTCGGCCAGATCAAGGATCGGCGCAAGACTGACGTTGGAGTCGAGCACTTTCAGAATGCCGCCGGCCCTTTGAAAAAAGTCGAGCCAGAAGTTGCACTGAGCCGGTATGACGGGGATCGGGCTGAAGCCGAAAAGGCACTAGTGGCCGTATTGCACGTCACAAACAAGGGGCTCGCGCACAACACGATGGATCTCATTGAAAGCCCCGAAGGGGCCAAGCTCATTGAGATCGCAAGTCGTGGCGTTCCAGCGCTGATGGTCAGCTACTTCTACACGCCACTTGGCCTGCAAAAGCCGGATTCCTGGATCACGACACGACCGAGAGAGCCGTAGTTAAAACAGGTGGCTCCTTCGGTGCATCGACAGTCCTGACCGTGACCGCCGTCGACCTTGAGTTCCTTGCTTACGTCACGGCGCGGATGATGGTGGGGGGTATTTGAGGTAGACGTCGTGACCGAAGGGGTGCCATCCGGCAGGCGCACCATCATTGCTTCAACATCGTGATCGGATGATCGAGTGCGATATCGAGCGCGCTGCTCACACCTCTCGTGAGGACATCCTGAATGCGCTGCCGGCCGAGATCGGCGTGTGAACGTCCCAAGGCATCCGCCTTGTCGGCGTCCCGGTCCCTGATGGCAGCGACCATGGCGATATGTTCTGTCAGGATCGTATTCATGTGCTTCTGATAGGCGGCTTTCGATGCAAAATGCTCCACATTGTAGGCCAGATAGGAAATCCGCAGCCCGAGCGTGAGCAAATGAAGATAGTTGCGTTCGATGAGCTTGTTGCCGCAGGCGGTGGCAATGAGCGCGTGAAACCGCCAATTGCTCTCGTTCATATCATCCGCTCGACCCGCCGCTTCCAGACGTTCGAAAGCAATCCGCTCCGCATCCATCTCGGCAAGCTGCGCATCGGTTCGACGTAGCGCCGCCCATCTGTTGACGACTCGCTGCGCGATATCGAGCGCCTCGAGCATCTCCCGGACGTCGTCCCAATTGAGACTTGCGACGCTTGCGCCGCGGTTCGGCAGCAGCACCACCAGTGCTTCCGAGGCAAGCCTGACGAGCGCTTCGTGCACGGGTGTTCGCGAGAGCCCCAACCTTGCGGCCAAGGCAGCCTCATCAAGCGGAGTGCCGGGTCGCAAGGTGAGCGAAACGATCTCACGCCGGAGCGACGTGTAGGCGAACTCGACGCCCTTCCCTTTACCCGGCGGCGGAGGTGGTCTGCTGGCCATCATGAAATATCTTGCCTTGCTTTATTCATCGTGCATAAACTGTGCATGCACGACCATCCTATCACGGGTGCCGCGCAATGCGAGGGCGACTGCCGGGGCGTTTTCGCGCAAGCAAAGGATCTCGTCCATGAGCATCACTGCCCAAGGGCTCGTTGCCCGAATCGACCGGCTACCTCCCTCACGCTTCCACATTCAAGTCCTTATCATTGCTGGGCTTTCACTGTTCTTCGATACGCTGGACACGGCCGTCACCGGCTTTGCCTTCGCAGCTTTTCGGACCGAGTGGAACCTCGGCCCGCTCGCTCTCGGCGTAACATCGGCGATCGGACTCAGCGGCTATCTGGTCGGATCCGTTCTTGTTGGTTTCGTCGCCGACCGGTTCGGGCGCAAGGCCGTCATGACTTGGAGCCTTGGCCTCTATTCGCTGTTCTCGGCGTCCCGTGCCGAATGCCAGCAGCAGGAGGATGCCGCCAACGCGTCCCCAGGCCGAGGCCATTCCCATCGCCGTCGTTCGAATCTCGGTCGGATAGAGTTCAGGCGTGTAGGTGTAGATGCAGGTCGAACCATTGCCGAGGAAGAAAGCGGTGAACCATGCACAGGCCATAATCTCGATGGGCGTGTTCGCGAGGCCAAACAGCGTGCTGGAGATCCCGATCCCGGCGAAGCAGATCATCAGCCAATATTTTCGACCGACGAGATCGAGGAAGTAGCCCGCACCAATGTAGCCGGGGATGAAGCCCGAAAAGATCACGACAGTGAACTCGGTCGATCGCACGATGGAAAAGCCGTCCATGGCGAGCAACGTCGGAAGCACGGATTGGAAGGTGTAGAGAACTCCGTACTCGGTGAACCACACGAGCCAAAGCATGATGGTGACCGGCAGGATGGCGGGGGCGATAATCTCGCGCCTGCTGACCGGGCGGGCGATGGGCGCCGCGATCGGAACGATAGGTGGAAGACTCCCACCATTTGACCGGGCCACCCTTGCTTCGATTGACGCGACAATCTGTTCAGCTTCCTCGGTGCGGCCCTGACTCATGAGCCACCGCGGGCTCTCCGGAAGGAAGGTACGCATCAGGCCAATCAGGAGTGCAAACGGGAAGGTGAGCGCAAGCGTCCAGCGCCAGCCGACTGTCGGGATGAACAGGAGCGCCCAAACGGGAGACAGGGCGATGCCGACCGCGAAGAAAGCCATCATCCAGCCGTTGAAGCGGCCGCGAAGCCGCGAGGGCCACAGCTCCGCCAGATAGGGTGGCACCACGCAGCTCTCCATCCCGACGAAGATCCATGTGAAGAAGTTCAGCAGACAGAAGACCTCGATGCCGCCGGCGAGGGCATCCACCACCGCCGGCACAAACTGCACTTCTTCTATTTCGGAATGACCGCCTGCTGCCTCTCGCAACTGACGTCGCCAGCCAAACAACTGCTGCGGTGACAATCCATGCCGTCGGGCTACCGAACAGACCGAGTCGCCGCTCGCCACAATCTCCGCGACGATCCGCGCCTTGTCCTCGTCGCTCCACTTCCGCCGACGGCCGGCGCCGGTGAAGACCTCAAGCCGCCGTACCGGCTCCGTGATAGCAGTATGCACTGTGTCCATTCTAAGCCTAACGGTCCAAATCGAACCGCAGACTCGCAGATCACCCCATCATCCGGTAGGTGGCCGCTGAACAGCGCTTACTTCTGATCCGAGCACATGCTCGTCACAGAAATCCGCCATTCCGCTCAACGAAACTCTGCAAATTCATCGCCCGTTAACGCCCTGCGGGTGGTGACGATGTCCGCTTTAGGTCCAAAGGCAGGCGTTGGTCGCTTGTCGAGCCTCGTCAGCTAAGGGCCACGAGCGGACATGGTCGAATCGTGATTATGGGCTACCGGTTATGTCGGTCAAAGGCTTGTCCTAGCCGCTCTATTTCCAAGCTTGTACAAAAAAGAGCGAACAAGCACGCCACGAATAAGACTGCACGTTTGAGTAAAAGGACTATATCGGTTTCGGGTTTTAATTCCGGGAGATGCCTGAAGACAACAACAGAGAAAAGAGCACTCCCAAAGATGAAGCTGAGCCGCCCAAGAAACAGGAACACATGATTTAAGAAGATATTTGCAGTTCTAATTGGAATCTCTACGTAGCGCATCCGAATCCAGAAACCGGTCTGCATGATCAGAAATACGCCGACCATCAAAAGATCAGACAAGGAGTCTTTCGGAAGCTGCTCCCCGGGGAGAAGCAATATTGATCTGAAGTCAGGCAACTCTTCCCAGACGAAAGCTATGACCCCGACGAATTGCAGCAAGATCAGGCACAGATAGATTGTTCGTTTAGGCGATGCGGCCGATTTGGTTGCCACGCCTCAATGTCCGCTCAGCACCAACGTCTGGACCGGCATGACGAGCGCCTGGATGCGCAGCAGCATGGCGTGCACGATGCCGGTAGCGTCGACGGCGTGCAACGCAATGCGCTTGAGGGTGCCGGTCTCTTTGGCCTCAATAAGGTCGTGATTGCTAGTGTAGGCATTAGCGACACAACTGCTGCCAGGCGTCACGCCTTCCAGCCCGCCCTTGTAGAGCGGCTCCATGAAAACGAGAATCGTGCCCGGACGTGCGACCTGCTGCGCCTCGATCAGTTGTTCGCCACCCCTGAATTGGCCCGCCGCGATGTAGTCCTGCACGTTGGTTACCACCATCGGAATGATCGTCCACGGCTTGGAGATGCAGGTCGCTTCGGCCACCATTCCGACCTTCATGACCTGAGCCTCGATCTGTCCAAATCCTGCCATTAGAGCCCGCCGTCCGGCGCCTTCCGGAATCAGGACGCCGGCCGTTCGCATATTCGGAGTGACGATATCACCCGGCCTCAATCCGAACTGCTCGACCCGTCCGTCGACGCCTGCGCGAATAAACGTTTTATCCAGGTCGACCTGCGCCTCGGCCAAAGCCGCCTCAGCGCTTGCCTTCTCCGCCGGTAACAGAGCGTCCAGCCGCGTTGCCGCGGATTGTTTGGAAGCGGTCGCGGCGTCGAGAGCGCCCTGGCGCCCCGCAACGGCCACACCGAGCTTTTCGATGTCGCGCTGGGGAACGATACCGGGATTGCGCTTCTGCAATTCGGTTTTAGTATCGAGTTCGTCCTGCGCCTGCTGCAGCGAACCCCTTGCCTCCTGAAGCTGGCCTTCCGCTTTCATGACATCAGCTTGCGCAGCCAGCATGGCGGCCTCAACTTCAGCGATCTTGCGTTTGGCCGTCAGGAGTGCGGCGTCCTGCTTGGCGCTGTCGAGCCTGAAGATCACGTCACCTTGCTTGACGTCCGCACTGACGTCGACGTGAACCTCGGCAACTCGGCCGTTGACCTCGGTCATGATGGGGACGGTCCGATAGAACAACGTCGCCGACGAGGTCGACGGATGAAAATAGAAGATCATTGTGATCAGCGATACCGTCAGCATCAGGCAGGCGACGATGCCAAACCGGAGTTCGAACCAGACTGAATAGAGCGTGATTTCACGCCCTATGCGCTTTCCCTGCCGATAGCGGCGATACAGATAGTCCGGAAGGATGGTGAAGGTGGCGCAGAGGAGGAGTTCAAGCATTACCCGGCGTCCCCCGCTTCAGATCGCGTTCGATCCTGTTCTTGATCTCGTCCACGGCAGCGCTTGTCTTCGCCACGTCTGGCACTGTAGCCGCGTGAGGCGCAGTAATATCCGGCGCTTCGGTAGCGTCCGGCTCCGGCGCAACACCGGCCATTCTTTCGACTGCCCCGGCGATCTTCCGCAGAGGCGTGCTGAAGTCCGGCAAGTCGATCATGGCGAGGAACAAGCCGATCACCCAGAACAGGTGATTGTGCGTGAACAGCGCGAGAAGTCCGAGCACCGCCACGATTTCAAACTGAAACTTCTGTGACTTGTGGGCCATCCGCTCCGGCATTGTGTGCAAGTGCAAATAGAAATTACCGACCAAAAGAACGGCGCCGAGCAAAATAACGCCGACAACCAACATGAGGGCATCGGTGTCGCCTGGAGCGGTGATGAAGCCTGGCAGGTGATGGGGGGCTGCCGAATGCAGGTCGCTCACGTACTAGTCCTCCGAAGCGGGCAGACTGAAAGCAGAGCTAGGCGCCTGTATTCTGGCATAATGCCTGAACTTGGCAAGCAGTGGCTTGTGGAGAACCATGACCGCGGTAGGGCGAGGACGATCTACCGGTCCGCGGTCGGATCATCCCAAACAGGGACATCAATGGAGGCGTCCGCGCAACGTCTTGATGATCTCTCTCAAATCGTTGGCATACTCCTCGACGACTTGCAGAATCTCCGCAGAGCGGGGCGACTTGGTCTGGACTGTACCTTTATCGGGTGATTTCATTCGCCCACGGTGGAGGGGTAAGTGTCTGCGACACTTGATCTAAATCAAAGTAAGTGTCGCGAGTTGAGGGACCGTAGAAAGGTGGTCCACCATTACTAGCAGACAACCTCGACGAAGGTCTGCCCGGGCCACAAAGAGCTAATTGCCTGTGCGGTGCAGAGTCTGATTACATGCTGTTCGCAGCGGTCTCGCTCTCTGCGTTACCAGGGTGGCGTGTTCGCACCTTCGACTGCCCTCCGTCGGCAGCAGTAACATCGGACCAATCGGCCGAATGAGGACCGATAGACGCGATGCTCACATTCCGAACCTCCATCACATTTGCAGTAATGGCGTTTGTCGTGGCGTTGACCTCGCTGCTGATCGCCATTCAAGTGCGCTCCTTACGCCTTGCAACGCGGGAAGCCGCATCCGCCTACATGGATGCAACCAGCACCAAGGTGCTTGGGCGGCTTCAAGGCGAACTTTCCGCGATTTCGTCGCTGGTCCGCGTACTGGCGACCAGTTCGAGCATCGCAGACTCGAATGAGAGAAGCGAGACCGGTCGTGCGATCCCTTTGTTCAAAGCCGCACTGCAGCAATTGCCGCAGATGGATAGCATTTATGCTGGCTTTGAGAATGGCGCCTGGCTTCAGGTGCGGCGCATCAACGACCTTACCGAGGAGCAGCGCGAGCGGCTGCGAGCACCTGCGAATGCGGAGATCGCGATCAGTCTCATACGCCCTACGGCTGAGGGCGCTTTGCCGCTACGGCGAATTTTTCAGGACAAGCAAGGCAATGAGATCGGAGAGATCGATCTATGGAAATACGGCTACGACGCCCGCAAACGTTCCTGGTACTGGGCGACGACGCAGGCCGACGGTCCATACGTTTCGGAGCCATACCTCTCGTTCAGCATCGACGCGCCGGTCATCACCGTTAGCGCGCCGCTGCGTGGCAAAGTGCCGGGCGTCCTTGCCGCTGACCTGAAACTCGATACGTTCAGTGAGTTTGTCCAGGCCCAGAGGCCCGGCGAGCACGGTAGGGTCATGATCTTCGATCAAGCAGGATCAATCATTGCCCATCCAGAATTTTCAGACCTGATTACGGTCGCAATGACGCACCCGGGTCGATCATCATTACCCAGCATCGATGAGATCAATACGGGAATCATGGCCTCGGTGATCCGCGGTTCGTACAACAAGGACAGCTACGAAGGAAACATCGAGGACAGAGCCGGGAAAGGTTTCCTTTTCAGGGTGACGAAGTTTGCGCTCGGCGATCGTTACAATGGCAGCATCTTGCTGCTGGCGGCCCAAGACGATTTCGTTCAGAACGTTCGCCGGCTCCAGTTCAATGGACTCATCCTCGCGATCCTGGTTGGCACAATGTTCCTTCCGATCGCCTGGATGTTCGGTAGCCAGATGTCGCGGTCCATTCAGCGCGTTACGACGCAGGCGCGCGAATTGCAGACCCTGTCTGAACCCGAACTAGTGCCGGTAACGTCCTACATCAAAGAGATCCATGCGCTAGGTAACACAATGAACCTCGCGCAGCGGGCAATTTGGTCGTTCGCACACTTCGTCCCCAAGGAGATTGTTCGCGGGTTAATTGACAATTCCATCTCGACCAGGCTGGGCGGGATCAAGCAAGACATAACGGTGGTGTTCACCGATGTGCAGGGTTTCACCACCATCTCAGAGGCTGCGGACCCCGACATGCTAATGCGCCAGACATCGCGGTATTTTTCGGCATTGACGGCAGCGTTCCTCGCTGAAGGGGGCACGGTCGACAAATTCATCGGCGACGCCGTGATGGTTTTCTGGAACGCGCCGAACCCGCAGGCAGATCACGTCGCCCGCGCTTGCCGGGGAGTGCTGGCGGCCAAGGCCGCCGGTGAGCGTCTCAACGTCGAGTTCGCGGCCGATGGACTGAAGCCGTTCATCACAAGATTCGGCATCCATGTCGGCGAAGCGGTGGTCGGCAATGTCGGATCAACCGAGCGCATGAACTACACGGCACTCGGTAATACCGTCAATCTTGCAGCCCGCCTCGAAGGTCTGAACAAGGATACCCGGACAACGATTCTGGTCAGCGAGGATGTGTACCGGCGGACCGAGAATCTCTTCAAGTTTAAGGCTCTTGATGCCGTCGTTGCCAAGGGCATGACGCGCGAAACTCGTATTTTCGAACTCGTCGGGGTATCGACGTGAGTAAGTCGCCGATCTCTCGCGGCATTCTGTCGACTCTGCTGACGCTCTGGCTAAGCCTCGCCGCTTCAATCGTTCACGCCGAAGACACGATCAAGGTCGGTATCCTGCACTCACTGTCTGGCAATTTGGCGATTAGCGAGTCCGTTCTCAAAGACACGCTCCAGATGCTGATTGCGGACCAGAACAAGAAGGGAGGACTGCTTGGAAAGCAACTCGAGCCGATCGTTGCTGACCCGGCGTCCGATTGGGACACCTTTGCCGAAAAGGCCGGTGTATTGCTGACCCAGGACAAGGTCGCGGTGGTATTTGGCGGCTGGACATCCCTGTCCCGAAAAGCGGCAATTCCCATCTTCGAGCAAATGAACGGCTTGCTCTACTATCCCGTTCAATCCGAAGGCGAAGAAAGTTCTCGCAATGTTTTCTACTTGGGCGCCGCGCCAAGCCAGCAGGCGATACCGGCGATCCGATACCTGATGAGCAAGGAGGGGGGCAACGTTCGACGATGGGTCCTGCTCGGAACCGATTATCTCTATCCGCGCAAAACCAACCAGATTATGAGCGCCTATCTTGCGACCGAGGGTGTGAGTTCAGAGGATATTACGGCGATCTACGCATCGCCCGACCAATCCGACTGGCGCGAGATTATTGAAAGCGTGAAAGCCTTTGCTTCGGGAGGAAAGAAGACGGCGGTGATCTCAACCGTTGTCGGTGAATCAAATGTTCAATTGTACGCCGAACTGGTCAAGCAACAGATCGATGCGAGCAGAATGCCATTTATGACCCTCACCGTTAGCGAACGAGAGTTGCGCCGCCTCGATCCCAGCAGTCTTGCCGGGCACCTGGCAGCGCGGAATTACTTTCAGTCCGTCAAGTCGCCGGAAAACGACGTGTTCATCAAAATGTGGGCGGATTTCAACGAACAACGGGACACAACCACCAACGACCAGATGGAGGCAACCTACATCGGCTTCAGGATGTGGGCCCAGGCGGTTAGCCAAGCCGGCACGGTTGACGTCAACGCGGTCCGGCAAGCCATGTACGGTCAACGGATAAGAGCGCCCAGCGGTTTTGAGGTAGTAATGAACACCAATCATCACCTCTCCAAGCCGGCGATGGTTGGTAAGCTTCAGGCGACGGGCGCCTTCGAGGTGGTTTGGCAGTCAGTTAGCCCGATCAAGGCGTCCGTGTGGAGCCGGTATCTTCCCGAGAGCGCCGGACGCACAGCCGATTGGACGTTTCCCTGGGTCTGCGGTGGCTGTACTGAGCCTACATTCAAGGACTGGTGACTATTTTCCACCGCTTGTGGCGTCAATCCCCGTCACAGACAATGGCAGCATACCAGCCAGTAAAACATTCTTCATCACAAGTGAGATGTTGTCTGCCTTGGGTCAAAAGCGTCGCCACAAGCCTTTGGCCAAAACTTCCGGTCAACCCCGATGACCAGACGTACTCGTCACCGGCCTCATGGTCTCAAACGGGCCATTTCCGGACTTGGGCGCGCTCTGTTGCGAGGTCCACTTACCGATGAGCCGACATCGCGAGTGTCACGTTGTGGCAGGATATCGGGTGCCGGGCTTGCGATCGAAGGTTCGTGCCTCTCGCAAGAGGAACCCGAATTGCGCTTGTTCTGTTGGATATAGGGCGCGGCCCCCCAACCATCGCCGAGCCAGCCCAATGCCCAAGATTCCCATTTCAATCCAGGACTTGCAGCGTCGAGCGTTGTCAGAAGTGAGAAAGCAGCCGGGCTGTCATAACGTCCAGCAAATAGCGATTAATCGCGTTGCAAAGCACGCTGAACATAACTGGTCGCTCTGTGTGCTCGCAGCAGGTGCGGCAGATGCCAATACCGCCGCGCGCGCGGCGGTTCACGTCCAAACTGTTTTGCGCCGGGACTATGATCTGCTGACGGATTGATCTGCAGTCAATCAGACGAAGGCGGAGATCAAAATGGGCCACAGCTCATATTCTCGATATTCGCGATTGATATCAACGGCAGGCCGGCCACCCCTTGCGTTGCAAGCTACATTGCAAAACGACGGGGAACGTCTTTGCGAACACGACCGGTGCTTGTCGACGAATATCAAGACTGTGATCTCGTGCAGCATGATTTGGTTTGCCGGCTCAATAGCGCCGTCCCGGTACGCGTGTTTGGCGATGATATGCAGGCAATTTTTGACTTCGACGGAAGTTTAGTATCCTGGAGCGACGTCGAACGGGCCTTCCCGCCTCTAGCCCCACTAACGGTTCCCCAACGGTGGGAGCGCTTAGGATGCCGCAAGCTTGGGGATTGGCTTGCAGAGATCCGTGAAGCTCTGCGCAAAAATCAGCAAATTGATTTCAGCTCAGGTCCGAAGGAGCACGTGTCGTCGATATGCTACTCCAGAAATATTATTGACGACGAAAAGGCGGCGCTAGCAGCGATTCGAGCGAGTCGCGACCATCGCCTTTTTGTTATCGAGAATTCTCCTACGGGCGATGTGAGGAAGGAGTTCGCTCGGCGGCATCATGGCGTCATCGTCGCAGAAAGAGCTGATCTACCCGATCTTCAACGCTTTGCTGGCCGCAGCAAGGATGCGCGAGGCGAGCAGGCGCTTAAGATAGCGCTAGAGCACGCAGAAAGTATGATGACGGCCGTTGACGCGCAAACCCGAGGGCGCGAGGCGAATACAGATTGCCGACCCGATCGTTTGTGGTTTGGATAAAGGCCCGTGACACTCAAAAAAAGCCGAACCGGCCCTTTCCATGGGTGACACGGCCGCCAAATGAGCGCTAATGATCGCTAGTGAAGTGGGAACAAAGGGTGATTCCAGATACCGAGGGGACCGCCAAGAATCGAATCCCGGTTGCCCGCGCATTGCCGAAATCTAACGAAATTCGGCATCTTTGCAAAAGCCGGGCGTCGGCCGCCAGACGTCATGTGGCTGAAGGGGGATCCGGATACGTTATCGGGCAGCCTCACCGCCCCGCCCTCGGCAGCTATCGGTGACTAGGAGCCCTGTGCTCCCGCCAGAACGCGGAGCCGTTTATGCCCAAGCTCACCACATCGTTGACAGAACGCCTTACCCAAATCGCCACGGTCGCTCGGAGCCGCGCAGAGGCAACGCCTCCGGGCCCAAACGGGAAGCTTTGTTAAAGGCAGCGCAGCTGAGTGAGAACGCCCTGCACATTCAGCAATGGCTGAGCTCCCCCGGCCTCCGCACCCCAACCTGAACCCCGCTCGATCAGCAGGCCGCCTCAGTTGGCGGCCTCTTTACTTTGCCCTTAGGATTGAGCGCAGGGACGTAGCGTCGGTTCAGCGCCGCATGATGCCGATCCGCGCGATCACGTGGTCAGCGCCCGTGCCACTCTAAAATAGTTTTGAACTATTCGCCGCTCGATCCGTCTGACTCTGCGGAGGTCACATCAATGATGCCAGACCAACGTCTCCCTCCGGCGAGGGCCGCCTTGTTGGATTAGTCCAATTGGTGCGTAACAGTCCTTATGGACAGCCATAAGCGCAGTACTCAGCTTGAACGGCTTGAGGTGGTCGAGACTGGTCGCCGGCGACGCTGGTCGGATGACGAAAAGCTGCGGATCGTGACCGAAAGCTTTCAAGCGCCGCGCGCGATATCGTCGACAGCAAGACGCCATGGCATATCACGTTCGTTGCTGATGACATGGCGGCGCTCGTTCGGTCCCGAGCCGATCAGCCCTCAAAGCGAGCAATCCGGCTTTGCGCGGGTCGTCCTTGCCGCTGAGGTCGAGCCGGCGGTTGCTGCCACAGCGACGAGCGGGCAGATGGTGATCGTCGTTGGCCGGGATCGTCGGGTGATTGTCGATGCGGGCGTCGATGCGGCCGCCCTGGCGCGGGTGCTGCAGGTTCTGGAGCGTCGATGATCCCAGTCTCTTCGAGCGCACGCATCTGGATTGCGACCGGCTACACTGACATGCGCAAGGGCATGCAGGGTTTGTCATTATTGGTGCAGGAAAGCCTTGGTCGCGATCCGTTCGCCGGAGATGTCTTCGTGTTCCGCGGACGCGGCGGTTCGCTGATCAAGGCCTTGTGGCACGATGGAATTGGATTGTCGCTCTACGCGAAGCGGTTGGACCGTGGCCGTTTTGTCTGGCCGGCGACGGTGGGCGGTGTGGTGGGGCTGAGCGCGGCGCAGATGAGTTATCTGCTGGAGGCGATCGACTGGCGCAATCCGCAGCACACGTGGCGGCCACAGAGCGCAGGATAGGCTCAAAAAAGTTCTGAGGTGCGGAAGAAAAGACGCCTCAAATCGCCTCTTTTGTGATTCCATCGGGGCCATGGGTGACGGCCTTGAATCGCTGCCAGACGACATCGAAACGCTGCAAGCGGCATTGATCGTTGCTCGGGCGGAGGCTGCGGCCGCCCGTGCCCGGCAGTCCGACGACCAGGCGTTGATCGCCCATCTGAAGCTGCAGATCGAGAAACTCAACCGCGACCGCCATGGTCCGCGCTCGGAGCGTACCGCGCGGCTATTGGATCAGCTTGAACTGACGCTGGAGGAGCTGGAGAGTTCGGCGACGGAGGACGAACTCGCCGCCGAAATGGCCGCGGCCAAAACCACGAAGGTGGCGTCGTTCACGCGCAAGCGGCCGTCACGCCAGCCGTTCCCGGAGCATCTACCTCGCGAGCGGGTGATCGTGCCGGGACCTGTGGCGTGCGCCTGCTGTGGCGGCGCGCGGCTGTCCAAGCTCGGCGAGGACATCACCGAGACGCTGGAGGTGATCCCGAAATCCTGGAAAGTGATCCAGCACGTCCGCGAGAAGTTTACTTGCCGTGATTGCGAGAAGATCAGCCAGGCTCCGGCGCCGTTCCATGTGCTTGCCCGCGGCTGGGCGGGGCCAAGCCTGCTGGCGATGGTGCTGTTCGAGAAGTTTGGTCAACATCAGCCGCTGAACCGGCAAGCGGAGCGCTATGCCAAGGAGGGCGTGCCGATCAGTCTGTCGACCCTGGCCGACCAGGTCGGCGGCTGCACCGCGGCGCTGGCACCTTTGTTCAAGCGCCTCGAGGCCTACGTACTGAGCGCCGAGCGATTGCACGGGGACGACACCACGGTTCCGGTCCTGGCCAAAGGCAAGACCGACACCGGCCGGATCTGGGTCTATGTGCGCGACGACAAGCCTTTTGGAGGGCAGGCCCCGCCGGGCGCGGTGTTCTATTACTCGCGCGATCGGGCCGGCGAGCATCCCCAGGCTCACTTGGCCAACTACAGCGGAATCTTCCAGGCCGATGCCTATGGCGGCTATGGCAGGCTTTACGAACCGGGCCGCAACGCAGGTCCGATCCTGGAAGCCGCGTGCTGGGTCCATGCCCGGCGGCCGTTCTTCGTGATGGCTGATCTGGCCGAGAATGCGCGTCGCAAGGCTCAGGGCAAGAGGCCGGCAGTGATCTCGCCGCTGGCGCTGGAAACAGTCCGCCGGATCGACGCCCTGTTCGAGATCGAGCGGACCATCAACGGTCAGAGCGCCGAAAGGCGCCAGGCAGTTCGCCGGGAACTCAGCGCGCCGCTCGTGGCCGATCTGGAAGCCTGGATGCGCACACAACGCGCCAAGCTCTCGCGCAGCAACGATGTCGCCAAGGCCATGGACTACATGCTCAAGCGCTGGAGCGCATTTACCCGCTTCCTCGATGACGGCCGCATCTGCCTGTCCAACAATGCGGCGGAGCGTGGCGTGCGCGGCATCGCTTTAGGTCGGAAGTCGTGGTTGTTCTGCGGCTCGGATCGCGGCGGCGAGCGGGCGGCGGTGATGTACAGCCTGATCGTCACCGCCAAGATGAACGACGTCGATCCGCAAGCCTGGCTCGCCGACGTTCTGGCGCGCATCGCCGAGCATCCCGTCCAAAGGCTCGACGAACTGCTGCCATGGAATTGGCGCTCTGCCATCCGGAACGTTGATCAAGCCGCCTGAGCCGAAAATGACCCGCGCGCGGTCTTCGCCGGATGCTTAC
>NZ_JYMS01000026.1:0-192356 GCF_000938285.1 Bradyrhizobium sp. LTSP857
GAGTTCGAGCACGCGATCGACGTCGAGGACGACCATGAGCTGGCCGTCGAGGCGGTGGACACCGCCGGCGAGCTTGGCCATGCGGGGGTCGAGGTTGACGGGGTTTTCTTCCTTGCCGTCCTCGGACAGACGCAGGACCTCGCCGATCTGGTCGATCAGCAGGCCATAGGATTCACCGCGGAGATCAACGCCGACCGCCATCGGCACCTTGCCGTCCTCGGGCTTGGGCAGGCCGAGCCGGGCGCGCATGTCGACCACGGTGACGATGCGGCCGCGCAGGTTCAACACGCCCGCGATCTCGCGCGAGGACAAGGGAACGCGGGTGACGCGCTCCGGCATGAACACGTCCTGGACCCGGGAGATCGGCAGGCCGAACAGCTGGCCACCGATCATCGCGGTGACGTATTCGACCATGGCGCCTTCGCCCGTCTGCATCTTCTTGCTCATCTTTGCGTCTCCTGATCCGTGACTCTTTGTTTGAGCATGATCTCCGCACAAACGCGTTCCGCGTTTGTCGCGAGGGAAAACCGCTTCACACTTTTCCGGATCATGCTCTCACGCCGCCGCCCGGCTCAGCTCGGAGGCGCCGGCGGCACCCGCGGTCTGTTCCTTCAGCGCCGCGATCAGGCCGGGACGGTCGAACTTGGCGACATAGTCGTGGAAGCCGGCCTGACGGCCGCGCTCGATCGCCGCCGGCGACACCAGCGCCGACAGGCCGATGATCGGCATCGAGCCCAGATTGCTGTCGGAGCGGATCACTTCGGCGAACTCGAACCCGTTCATATCGGGCATCTCGATGTCGGTCAGGACCACGTCGAAGGTCTGCGCGCGCAGCGCGGCCAGGCCCTCCTGCGCGGTCGGCGCGGTGCGGACGCGGTAGCCCGCGGCCTTCAGCACCGGCGCCAGCATGTTGCGGAAGAACGCGCTGTCGTCGACCAGCAGCACCGACTGCGAGTGCAGCGACGGCTTCATCTCCTTGCGGGTGAACCAGTCGGAGAACGCCATCGGCAGGAAGTGGCCGACGTCGATCACTTCGGTGGCCTGGCCCTTGATCACGGCCGAGCCCAGAATGCCCTGGCTGGAGCCGCCGACCTCGATGTTGAGCCGTTCCTCGACGATGTCGATGATCTCGTCGACGACGAGGCCCATGGAGCGGCCGTCATCGGAGAACACCAGGATCGGCTGGGCGCCCTGCGAGGCGATGGTGACGCTCTCCATGGCGACGAGCGGCATCAGCTGCTCGCGGTACTGCACCATGTAGCGGCCGTTACTGAACTCGATCTTGTCCGCGGGCAGCTCTTCCAGGCGTGTGACGAGCCCGAGCGGGACCGCCTTGGGCTGGCTGGAGCCGGCGCGGAACACCAGCAGCGAGGTGGTCTGCTCGCCGGAGCTCGAATGATGCGCGGCGGCTTCATCAGCCATGCCTTGGGCCGAGGAGCCGGAGGCGCCGAGCGCCTTGGCAATGCCGTTGGGGTCGATGATCATGATGACCGCGCCATCGCCCAGGATCGTATTGCCCGAGAACATGTCGATGTGGCGCAGCTTGGTCGACATCGGCTTGACCACGATTTCTTCGGTGTGGAACACGCCGTCGACCACGATGCCAAAGGTCTGGCTGCCGACTTGCGTCACCACGATGAAGCCGTTCTCGGGATCGGAGGCCGCGCCGTCGTCGATCTTGAGCAGCTTCTTGAGGTGGATCAGCGGCAACAGCTTGTTGCGGAGCCTAAGGACCGCGGTGTCCTTGATGCGCTCGATGCGATGCTCGGAGTTGGCGCGGGCACGGACCAGCTCGACGACCGCGAGCTGGGGAATCGCAAAACGGTCGCCGGCGGCTTCCACGATCAGGGCGGAGACAATCGCGAGCGTCAGCGGGATCTTGATGGTGACGGAGGAGCCTTCACCGGCCACCGACTTGATGTCGATGGTGCCGCCGATCTGGTCGATATTGGTGCGGACCACGTCCATGCCGACGCCACGGCCGGAGACCGAGGTGATGGCGGCCGCGGTCGAGAAGCCCGGCGCGAAGATGAACTTGTGGATCTGGGCTTCCGACATCTTCTCGAGCTCAGCCTCGGTGGCGAGACCGGAGGAGATCGCCTTGGCCTTGATCTTGTCGGTGTTCAGCCCGCGGCCGTTGTCGGCGATGCAGATGATGATGTGGCCGCCCTCGTGATAGGCGGACAGCCGGATGGTGCCCTGCTCGCCCTTGCCGCCCGCGAGGCGCTCGGCCGGGGTCTCAAGGCCATGATCGGCGGAGTTGCGCACCATGTGGGTGAGCGGGTCCTTGATCAGGTCGAGCACCTGGCGGTCGAGCTCGGTGTCGGCGCCGTGCATCTCCAGCTCGATCTGCTTGCCGAGTTCGCTCGAGAGATCGCGGACGATACGGGGCAGCTTCTGCCAGGCGTTGCCGATCGGCTGCATGCGCGTCTTCATGACGCCTTCCTGCAGCTCGGCGGTGACGTTGGACAGCCGCTGCAACGGCACCTTGAACTCGGTGTCCTCGTTGCGGCGGGAGATCTCGAGCAGCTGGTTGCGGGTCAGCACCAGCTCGGAGACCATGGTCATCAGGTGCTCCAGCGTATCCACGTTGACGCGGATCGACTGGTTGGCGATGCGGTCGCCTTCGGAGGCGCCCTCTTCAGCCATCGACTTCTTCGGCGCGACCTTTTCCTTGGCCGGTTTTGCCTCTTTGGCGACAGGCGCCGGGGCTTCAGCGGCGGGTGCGGGTTCAGCCTTGGCAACAGGCGCCGGCGCTTCGATTGCGGTCTCGCGGAAGGCGCGCTCGAGATCGTCGAGCGACACTTCGCCCGGACGCAGCGGACGCTCCAGGGTCTGGTCGATCAGCGCGCCTTGGGTCATTTCTTTTGCAGGTGCGGGTGCGGGCGCAGCAGCAACCGGGGCTTCCGGCACCAGCGGCGGGGCTTCAGCGACGGGAGCCGCAGCAGCGGACGCGGCCATTGCCGCCGTGCCCTGCTCGACCATCGCTTCCAGCTTGTCGATGAGATCGCGGTCGGTGCCTTCGGGCTCGGCTTCGGTCGCTTCCAGCCCGGCCAGGATTTCCTTGATGCGGTCGATCGAGGCCAGGATCACCGTCACCGCGCCGGCCGTCACCGGCATGCCGTCACGGAATTTGCTCATCAGCGTCTCGCCGGCATGCGCCAGCGCTTCAAGCCGCGGCAGCCCGAGGAAGCCGCACGTACCCTTGATGGTGTGGACCAGGCGGAAGATGTTATCCAGGATCTTGGCGTTGTTCGGATCCTGCTCGAACTTCACCAGCTGATTGTCGACGGTGTCCAGGCTCTCGCTGGTCTCCGTCAAAAACTCCCGCAACAGATCATCCATGAAAACAGGCCTTCATACAGAGAGGGCACGCACCGTGTGTGATGCGCCATTCAGAATGGGGCCAGCTTCACCGCAAAGCGTTTAATAATGGTTGAGTATGTGCAAAAGAACGGAACCAACAAAGAGATAAGGCGCTCCGGACAAGCCGAAGCGCCTTGTAAAGAATCGGTTAACTGTCTGAGGACGACGGCGCGTTTACGAAGCGGTAATGATGATGGCTTCGCCTTCGGGCTTGAGCGTCACGGTCAGTCCGCAGGCCAGCGCCAGCAGCCGCGTATAGTAAGGCTGGATCGCGTGTGCATCCGCAGCCGGGCCGCGCTCGCCGCTCAGGAGCTCGGCAATATTCTGCGGCAAGCGCGCATTGTGGCCTGCCGCAGTGATGCGGAAGCTCATGGTTTCGCCCTCACCGATCGGATCGACCGTCAGCGTGCCGCCGCGCGGGATCGTATGCTGGGAGACGATCAGCATATTGAGCAGCAGCTTGACGCGATTCTTCGGCAGCAGCAGCCGCGGCAAATTCCACGTGATCGTGCATTTGCCGTCCTCGATTTGACCGCGCGCCATGGTCTGCGCGTCACCGAGGTCGATCTGGGCGCCGGCGGAGCCGGCTGCGCCGAAGGCGAGACGGCAGAACTGCAAGCGGGCGGAGGCCGTCTTGGCGCTCTTGCGAATCAGATCGAGCGCGAATTCGCGGTCCTCGGGCTTGGGATCGTCGTCAAGCACCTCGAGCCCATTGACGATGGCGCCGACCGGGCTGATGAGATCATGGCAGACCCGCGAGCACAGGAGTGCCGCGAGTTCGAGCATATCGGGAGCGGAAGCGGTACCGGGTGACGGAGCGTCAGACATAAAGGGTTCCTGGAATTGCACGGTGCGGACGCGGCGAATCACGCATGCTCGACGGATGCTGCGGGTTCTAACATTCGCCAGCCCGTGGCAGCTAGCTTGCGATAGGTTCGAAGCGGCCATAAAGGTCCAGTCGAATCAATCGGGGCGAATCAACTGAGAGAAACGAGATTTGCCGATGAATGAGGCATGCAGGTGAGGATCATCGACGGCGAGGCTGCATCCCGGTTGATGGCGCCACTCACCGCGCTGGTGGTGCAGGCGGGCGAGGCGATCCTCGCGGTCAACCGCGCGGCGATGCGGGTCGACGGCAAGCAGGACGGCTCGCCGGTCACCGAGGCCGACCTCGCCGCCGACCGAATCATCGCAGACGGCCTGGCCCGGCTTGCGGGCGACGTGCCGTCGCTCTCGGAGGAGCGGTGCCAGCTCGCCTCGCCGCCGTTTCACGACAGTTTCTTCCTGATCGATCCGCTTGACGGCACCAAGGAGTTCGTCGCCGGCCGCGACGAGTTCACCGTCAACCTCGCCCTGGTGACCCAGGGCGTGCCACTGCTCGGCATTGTCAGCGCGCCCGCGCTCGGGCTGCTCTGGCGCGGCATCGTCGGCCGTGGCGCCGAGCGCGTGACCCTGGACGGCCCGACCATCGGCGCCGCCGCGCAGATCCAGACGCGCAGGCTGCCCAAGCAGGGCGACCCCTGGATCGCAGCCGTGAGCCGCTCGCACGGCGACAACAAGAGCGAGGCGTTCATCGACGGTCGGCCCAATGCCATACGAAAGACCTGCGGTTCAGCCGTGAAGTTCGGCCGGATCGCGGAGGGCAGTGCCGACATCTATCCCCGCTTCGGACCAACCTGTGAATGGGACGTCGGCGCCGGCTGCGCCATCGTGACGGCAGCTGGAGGCAGGGTTACCGACGGCAAAGGTGGCGAGCTCAGATTCGGCGAGCTTCGCGATACCGGCTTCATCGTTCCGGAGTTCATCGCCTGGGGCGACCCGGAGGCGATAGGGTCTTACTGACCGAGCTTGTCCTGAAGCGCCGGCCAGCGCTTGCCCACTTCATAGAGGAAGCGTTCCGGATTGGCGGCGAAGGCGTCGCGGTTGTCTTCCCGGCTGAACAGATAGAGCCGCTGCGCCGAGATCACGAAGAAGCGGGGATTGCCGGCGACAACCACGCCGCGGGCGATATCGGCCGGGTCGTAGCCGCCGAATTGCGGCCCGTAGACCTCGGGATGGGCCAGGAAGGACGCCTGGTTGCCCTCGTTGCGAAAGCGCCAGACCGCGCCCCAGAGGTTCGCCTCAAACTGGGCTGTCCCCTGCATGGCGCCGCCATCGACGAAATAGGCCACGGGGTCGAAGCCTTCGATGGCCACACCGCTGAAGCGATTGATGACGATCCGCTCGGTGGTGGCCGCCAGTGCAGGCAAACCCGAGCAGGCAATCCAAATGCCCGCCAGCAGACAGACCAGGCGGCCGATCAAGGCAATTCCGGGGCGCAAAGGGCTATCTTCCTGCCGTTGTGCCGTCATAGTTGCTGCGGATAACATCCGAGTCGAGGGGACATCCGGCGCAACCTAGAGCCGTGCCTGTTGGCATCAGGTTAAGGAAGCGACCGGATTCGATACCAGGGGTTCTTTATGACTTTCGCATCACGCCTTGCCGCAGTGGCGCTTGTAGCGCTGGCTGGCTGGATCGTGCCGGCCTCCGCCCAGACGGCGGCGCCGCCGCCCAACCTGCCGCCGCCGCAGCGGACCCCGTCGCCCAACACCTATGGGCCGGACGAGCTCGTCAACGCCGGCCACCACTTCTTCGGCAATGTCTCGCGCGGGCTCGCCTCGATCATCGAGAAGGCGGTCAGCCAATGGGGCCTGCCGAACGGCTATATCCTGGGCGAGGAAGGCTCCGGCGCCTTCGTCGCCGGCCTGCGCTATGGCGAAGGCACGCTCTACACCAAGAACGCCGGCGACCTGCGCGTCTATTGGCAGGGGCCGTCGCTCGGCTTCGACTGGGGCGGCGATGGCGCGCGCACCATGACGCTGGTCTATAATTTGCCTGCCACCAACGCGATCTACCAGCGCTTCGCCGGCATCGACGGCTCGGCCTACATCATCGGCGGTTTCGGCATGACGGCGCTCACGTCCAACAACATCGTGCTGGTGCCGATCCGCTCAGGCCTCGGCCTGCGGCTCGGAGCCAATATCGGCTACCTCAAATACACGCCGCGAGCGACCTGGAACCCGTTCTAAAGCGCGATCGCGCTTTAGATTGTTGTTTGAGCATGATCTTTCCGGAAAACCGCTGCGCACTTTTCCGGATCATGCTCTAGGGTCCCCTCCTCCGATCCGGTTCCGGATTCACGTTAACAACAGGGCGGGGCTGGCTTTTTGCCGGCCCGCCATGCATTGTTGTTGGTAAATTTTTCCTTAGCTTTCGGAGTTTTGGCCGATGGTCGAACCGATCATGTACCTGGCGATCGGTTTCCTGCTCTCGATGCTGTGCGGGCTTGCGATCGTGCCGCTGGTGCATAACCGCGCGGTGCGCCTGACCACGCGCCGGCTCGAGGCGGCGACCCCGCTGTCGATGGCCGAGATCCAGGCCGACAAGGACCAGCTCCGCGCCGAATTCGCCATGTCGGCACGGCGGCTCGAGATGAGCGTCGACCAGCTCAAGAACAAGACCACGAGCCAGCTTGCCGAGCTCGGCAAGAAGAGCGACGCCATCAACCGCATGAAGATCGAGCTCGGCGAGAAGAACGCCACGATCTTCGCGCTGGAGGCGCGCGAGAAGGCGGTGAAGGAGCAGCTCCGCGCCACCGAAGAGGAATTCAACACCAAGACCGCATCCTTGCGCGAGGCCGAGATTGCGCTGAGCGCCAAGCAGGGCGAGCTCGCAAAAATCAATTCCGAGCTGTCCGACCGCTCGTTGATGGCGGAGAGCCGCCAGGTCGAGCTGGTCGCGGTGCGCGCGCAGATCGAGGAGTTGAAGAATCGCGTCGGCGACGCCGAGAAGGAATTTTCCGCGACGCAGGCGCGGCTGACGCAGGAGCGCTCGGAATCCGAGACCGCCTCGCGCGAGCTTGGCGATGCGCGCGGCCGTGTCGAAAATCTGAGCCAGCGCGTCACCGAGCTCGATCGCCAGCTGATCGTGCAGGTGAAAGAGGCCGAGATGCTGTCGGGCCGCGTCACCGACCTCGAAGGGCGCCTCGCCACCCAGGGCAAGCTGCTCACCGAGCGCGAGTACGAGAACAACCAGCTCCGCCAGACCAATGAGGGCTCTGATCGCACCATCAAGGAGCTGCGCGTCGAGATCGCAGCGCTGAGCGGCGGCAAGTCATCGGCCGCGGTCGAAGCGCTGCGCACGGAGAAGACCGCGCTGGAGGACCAGCTCCGCACCGCGCGCGACGAGCGCGCAAAGCTCCAACGCGACATCAATGCGATCCAGCAGCAGGCGGAGAGCTCCTGGGCAACCGAGCGCATGGAGAACGCGCTGCTGCGCGAGCGCATCAACGACATCGCCGCCGAAGTGGCCAAGCTCGCAATGCAGCTCGAGGGCCCGAACTCGCCGATCGAGGCACTGCTTGCAGCCGAGGCGGGCCAGCCCCCAAGGCCGGCGCCGCGCCCGGCCAATGACGCCGCGACAAATGGAGCGGCGGCAGCCAGCCTCCCCGAGGGCGGCGGAACGCTCGCCGAGCGCATCCGCGCGCTCCAGGCCCATGCCTCCCGCGCCCGCCAGCAGGGTGCGTAAGCGGGCCGAAATCCGGCCTCGCCGCCGAATTCGTCAGTGACAGAAGGTTTTCAGGCCTCAGGGCGCCTGAAAACTTGACAGCTTTGGCCCGCACTTCTAAATCGCGATCTCCAATGTGCCAGCCTGCCGAAAAGTCCGGCCGCCTGCATGATGGTCCCGGGTGCATAGCTCAGCGGGAGAGCGTTCCCTTCACACGGGAGAGGTCCAAGGTTCGATCCCTTGTGCGCCCACCATTAATCCTTTGCAATCAATGATTTAACGAATTAATTCCCCGGAGATGTGCCCCAGAAAAGCTGGGGCACAATAGGGGCACGGTCAGGAGCCGAAAGGAGCCGCTGCAGACGCGCGATTATCCGGCCACCCATCAGCATGCGCTCGCCGTCGATCTGAACTTGCGATCGTTTCGATAGCGTCCATCCGAGGACCGGCGCATGAGCGTAGCGGTCGGCAAGACGGAAGTGACTGAACACTCCGTTGATGGAGGCCACGTAGGTGGATACGAGGCTCGCCGTGAAGGTGCTCTGCGTCGACTGGCCACGCAGGAGCGCGAAAAAGGGCAACCAGATCTGCTTCAGATTGGGCACCTTGCCCGGCGAACCTGCTGAGCCGATCGGCAATGCCGAGATCGAACTGAGACCGTCGCTGAAGAGAAGATTCGATCCGTCATCCAATGTAGGATCGCTGCTGACCTGCACGAAAACAGGGGTCCGAATGAATCGTCGGGTGCCGGGAGGATGGGGTTCACGGTCGTCCTGAATAAGATCGCCGATCTCGCGGAGTACCTCCAGCGCCGAGTTCGATCCAAAGTTCTCGACGTACCCGCCGTCCACGACGGCGTCGTAGAAGCGGCCGGTCCTGTCGTACACGGAGCCCGCCGGCTCGATGAACGGAAAACGCGTGCTGATCCCGATCGCGGCCGACAGAGGCAGCGGCCGGACCTTCGCGACGTTCAGCAGTTGCTCGTTTTCGGTAAGGCCGGCGGCGACTATCCGCTGCCCAGTCAACGCGGAGACTCCGTTAAGAACGAGTACAGGAAAGCGGGAGTTCGCGTCGATCCGATCGAACCGTCGGGAGAGTCCTTCTCCGGCATCGAGCATCGTGTTCCGCCACGCGGTCTCCCATGCTTCCTCCAGAACGGCCGATCGGTCCGGTACCCAAGGCAGGGGCAGAAGGTCGCGGAAGAGAAGTGCGGCCAGCACCGGACCCGTAAAGTCGTGATCCAGGATGGCTTGCCCGCACAGTCGATAGCCCGTGATCGTCTCTCCCGCACGGTTTCGGCACTCGACCAGCTTGCCAAGTCGCGCGTGCTGAAGAAGAGCCCGATACACGCCTGCTCCGAGAGAGCCGCCGGACACGCCGCTGATCATGAACGTGTGCCGGTCAAACGAGGGAAACCGATCCTGGAGGTCGCCCAGAATCGTGGCTGTCCAATACGCCGCCCTCAGACCGCCTCCCGCGGCCGACACGAGAATGATGGGTCGCTGTTCGTCGACCTGGTTCAGGAACTCGTAAGCATAGAGCTTGTTCGTAAGCGGTGCCGGCCCGCGCAGACTCGCCCTGCGGTCATCCTCCTCGACGTTTTCCGACGGCGTCGCGCGTACTTCGGGAAACGACTTGGCGCCGCAATCGGTACATCGGATGGAATGGGAGTCCACCCAGAGACTCACCACCGTTGCCATCCCGATTGAAACCAACGGGATTGCAGCCCACGCGCGGCGCCAGCAAAGCTGGGCGTAGGTGATCGCGATCAGCCAGCACGACGCGGCGAACAGCAGCGTCGCTTCGGGTCCGACGGTCCACGCGAAGCCGATCGGTGCGGAGAAAGCCCATACGAACAGGGCGAGGCCGACGACGCCGAACAACGACCGGCTTCGCAAGGTCCGGACGAGCGCATGCCCGATGCACCATAGATGGCGGCGAGCCCGCGCTTCGACGGAGCGGAGAGCCGCCGGAAAGATCAGGACGCCCAAGGATTGCATCTCGATGATCGGATAAAGACGAATCGGATCATGCGGCAACGTCGCCGCCATGTGCATCGCCCGAACTTCGAAGACCGCTATCACGCCAGCGAAGCCGACCGCGAGCAGCGCCGGCATCGCCGATCGGCGGAACGCGGCGAGGCGGCCCGCCAGCAGAATAGGCCGGGACCTGCATTTCCGGTCGGAACAGTGCCAGATCGTCGCCGAAAACCAGATTATGGCGATCAGCATCCGGATCTGCGCTAGCGGAGATTCGGCGCGGGCCAGGGCCAGTTCTTCCGCCTGCGGCGCGGCTAGGAACGTCACCAAGATGATGGTGATGAACGCGAGGGTCGTGCGCGATCCGTACAGCGTCCTGTGTACTCTCCTCAGGAAAAGCCGCACCGCCGCAGTGACCGCGCCGAGCCACGCGCGGACGATGGCAAACCGGGACAAAGAGCCGTCCCTCCGCCCAGGAGTTTCAAATACCATGTGAGAGACTACGCATCCCGGCGATCATCTGCCAACGCATCTCAACTCGAGCGCACGGGCCGATCCGCACGAGGCGAGCTAACTGCATCAACAGATCCAATCCTGCAGCACTCACGTCCCGAGCACAGTGAATATCTTCTAAGTTATTGATTCTTATTGCTATGGCAGGCGTTTCCGGCACGCTTTGTTCACGTTGGTTTCACCCAATTCGTTGCGATTTCGTTGCGGCGTGACTCTACGAGAACAGGGCTCGCTGAGGCATTGGGATCTTCGGAGGCCCAATGCGTTGGGCCGGAGTCGGAGCAAGCCTGGCGACCAAGCGGGGCCGCCTCGCATGACGTCGTGCCGCGGCTACTTTTAGTGACGCGCCAATGACTGGGAAAATGGACCTTTCTTTCGTCGGTTCGATTCCGGCCAGGGGCACCAACTAGGCTGTTCAAGCCCGTTCCAAAGCGTTCGCAACCGTCCGCGCAATGCTCGGAAGCCCTTGAAAATAGGCACTTCCGCGTACATCGGTGTTCGTCACCGTTTGTTCTCATCCGATCCCAGCCGTCCGATTTGTTGGTATTTTTGTTGGTATCGGGAGAACAAGCGTTCACGGCGACTTTCGCTATTCCGAACGAAGGGAATTGAGCAGATGGCCCGCAAGAACGATGGCGCGCGTACCAACCCCAAGCAGATCAGGACCGACGTCGACTGCCGCGCCGCCCGACCGAAATTCGACAAGGGCGCGTGGAGCCCCGCCAAGATTTCCGACGTGACCAGCGGCGGTCTCTACCTCTACGTCACGCCGGACAAAAGCAGGCCTGGCAACGCTGCATCCAAGCTCTGGCGGATGGGCTACCGCTTCCACAGCCGTAAAAGACCTACTCCATCGGCCCCTACGGCAACGGCAAGGATGGCACGTTCTCGCTCGCAGACGCGCGGCGCGAGCGCGACAAAGCCAAAGATCTGCTCAAGGAAGGCAAAGACCCGAGCACCGAGAAGCAGCTCGACAAGCACAGGCAGGCGGCCGCACGGCCTTTCGCGCAATGGGCCAACGAATGGCTCGCGAAGAAGAAGGTGGAGAAAGTCAAACGCGGCAGGATCGTCGCGGTGCGCGATCCCAAGACCATCGAGGTGCTCGAGCTGCGCGTCGGCTACGTCAGCCAACCTCTTTGAGACGCCGTTCCTGCCGCGTGATGAGCTGTTCAATGTCTGCGATATCGAGTTTCGACAGCGTACCACCGGGCTTTCGTAGAGCACCGGATGCGATCGCCCCACGTTTCGCTAGGATATACTTGCGGATGGCGAGGCCGAAGCCCGGCTGCTGCTCATAACGTGCGAGCGGGAGGTAGGCATCGAATAGGTCATGCGCCCGCTTAACGTTGCCGGCAGCGTGCGCTTTCCAAACGTCGACCATCATCTCCGGATAGGCGAAACCCGTCATGGCGCCGTCGGCACCCCGCGTCAGTTCCTCCGGGAGGAAGATGCCGCCGTTGCCGACAAGAATGGAGATCCGACGATCGCCCTGGTCACTCGCCGCTCGGAGCGCGGTGATCTTTGCCAGGCCCGGCCAGTCCTCGTGCTTGAGCATAACGCAATTGGAGTGTGCGGATACAATCTTGAGGATCACCGAGGGGGTGATTTGGACCTGCGTCGACAGGGGGAAATCCTGCAGGACGAACGGGGTCTTGGACCCGACGGCCTCGGCCGCCTGAGCGTAATACGCGAGGATCTGATCATCTATGCGCAAGGTGGAGGGCGGAGCAATCATGACGCCTGCGGCCCCGTCTCCCATCACACTTTCGGTCAGCTCCCGCATTGCGGCGAAGCCCGGGGCGGAGACACCGACGACGACCGGAACTCGACCGGTCACGCGCGCAAGAACCCGACGAACGAACGTCCGAGACTCCTCCGCCGTCAGTTTCGGAGCCTCTCCCATCATGCCAAGCACAGTGAGACCGGTCGCACCCTTCTCAAGGTAGAAGTCCACGACACGATCGGTGCTTTCGAGATCGAGAGCGCCTGAGTCGCTGAATGGTGTGACGGCGATCACGTATACGCCGGTCGCCTTTTCATTTAGCAAAGCCATGATAATCCTCAATCGTTAGATAGGGGCAGAAGCTTGCCCGGGTTGAGCAGGCCAGCCGGATCGAGCAGGCCTTTCAGCTGACGCATCAGTTCGAGTTCAATCGGCGCTTTGCGTATCGGCATCTCGGAAACTCTCAGCTGCCCGATGCCATGCTCCGCGCTGATCGATCCGCGGCGTTGGCCGATCTCGTCGTGGACGGCGCGGGTGAGGTCGGGCACCAGCGCTGCAAAGTCGGCGTCGGATTGGCCCGGAGCGGGAAGGACGTTGTAGTGGAGGTTCCCGTCGCCGAGATGCCCGAACACAATCGGGCGTGCGCCCGGTGCGGACGCGCCAACGGCGGCGTCAGCGGCGATCACGAAGTCCGCGATAGAGGAGACCGGCATCGAGACGTCGTGCTTGGCAGCCTTGCCTTCTCGTACCAATGCTTCGGACACGCCTTCGCGAATTCGCCAAAAGGCTTTAGCCTGGGTGCCGTCCTGCGCGATCGCAGCGTCAAGAACCAAGCCCTGTTCCACGCATTCCATCAGCCCCGATTCTAACCGTTCGCGAAGCGCGATTTCATCGTTCTGATCTGAGAGCTCGATTAGAACGGCGGCTTGCGGCATTGCAGCCAGCGGCAGCCGGGCGTCATGGATATGTCGGAGAATGAGGGCCAAGCATTCGCCTGTCATGAACTCGAACGCCGTCAACCTGTCACCGCACCGGTCGCGGATCGCTCCAAGCAAGGTCACGGCTGCGTTCGCATCCTCAACCGCAGCGAACGCGGTCGCCCGAGCCAGCGGTCGAGCGAACAGTTTCAGGACCGCGCCTGTGATGATCCCTAGTGTGCCTTCTGAACCGATGAATAGATCGCGTAGAGCGTAGCCGGTGTTGTCCTTGCGTAGCGCAGTGAGCCCATCCCAAATCCGACCATCCGGAAGAACGACTTCCAGGCCGAGGGTCAGCTCACGCATCGTGCCGTAACGCAGAACTGCCACGCCGCCGGCATTGGCGGCGAGATTGCCGCCTATTGTGCAACTGCCTTCGGCGCCGAGGCTAAGAGGGAAAAAGCGTCCCGCGTCCTGTGCGATCTGCTGGACCTTGGCCAACACTACTCCGGCGTCCACTGAAATGGTGTTTCCGACCGGATCGACGTTCCTGACGCGATTCAACCGTTGAAGTGAGATAACAACCGCCTGTCCAGAGTTGTCAGGCGTTGCTCCTCCAGACATGCTCGTGTTGCCACCCTGAGGCACCACCGGTACCCGTCGCGCCGCGCAGGCCCGCATCACGGCCGATACCTCGTCCGTCGAGCCCGGGCGAACCACAGCACGCGCGGTGCCGCGATATTTGCCGAGCCAATCGGTCAGAAAGGGTGCCTGATCCTGCTTCGCGACGAGCACGTTCGCCTCACCGAGCAGCCCGATGAGTTCCTGGGCGACTTCATCCACTGGTTAAACCTCGACTTACTTGTTTCCCTGAACTTGACCAGGTGACACGCAGATCTCCCAATCTATGAGCTCGGTCACAGGAGTGTCGCGCCGAAATTCCGTTCTGGATCCATCTCGGCGACCAACACACCCCTAGGCTCCGCTGCGATGCCGCCCGTCCGCGCCAACCAGCGGCCGGACCCCGGAGAGGCCTTGCATGCTCCGTCAGCGATGATCTCATCCCCGCGGCGAAACACGCGCTCGGGCCATCCCTTGACCACGAAGCCTTCGAAGGGCGTGAATCCAGTTCGGTCATGCATCGCCTCGTGGGTGATCGTCACGGTTTTCTCCGGATCCCAGATCGCCATGTCGGCATCGTAACCTGGCAGGATCGCGCCTTTGCCCGGCAGATTGTAGATCGCCGCCGGCGCTGTCGCGGTCAGTTGCACGAACGCCTCGAGCCCGCGTCCAGCGAATTCAGGGCGTCCCTTCGAAACGAGCGCGTCGAACATGAGCGGCAGGCGCGTCTCAAGACCGGGCAGACCGTTCGCAATCTGCTTAAAGTTAGGGCTTGGTCCCGCGGACAGTTTGCCACTCTCGTCGAAGCGATATGGCGCGTGATCTGACGAGATCGCCTGGATATCGCCAAGCGCGAGAGCTTGCCACAAGGACTGCTGATCGCTCGCCTCGCGCGGCGGAGGCGAGCACATCCACTTCGCACCCTCCATGCCGGGCTTGTCCAAGTCCTCCTTCGTCATAAAGAGGTACTGAGGGCAGGTTTCCGCGAAGACCTTGAGGCCGCGGTCACGAGCGTCGCGAATAACCTTGACGCCTTCGGCCGTGGCGACGTGGAAGATCATGATGGGCTGATCGAGGAGCTCCGCGGCGGCGATCAGCCGATTGAATGCTTCCGGCTCCGACCCCCGCGGATGGCTGATCGAATGATACTTGGGATGCACATACCCCTTCTCGACGAGCTTCTTACCCATCCACGAAATCATCCCGTGGTTCTCGGCGTGCACGCAGACCAGGGCTCGGTTCCGTCGGGCGGTCAGCAACAGGTCAAGCAGAGGTTCATCATCGATCTTCATGAGGTCATAGGTCATGAAGATCTTGATGGACGCATGGCCCTCAGAGATCAGGGCAGGCAGATCAGTCTCGATCGTCTTCCGATCCGGGTTAGCGACAATCAGATGGAAGGCGTAGTCGATCAGCGCTCCACGCTCCGCGAGCACTGAATAGTCAGACACGACTTTGCGCAGGTCGAGACCCCGGTGCTGGGCCGCGAAGGAAATCAGCGTCGTGTTGCCGCCGAAGGCCGCAGAAGTCGTGGCGCTCTCAAACGTGTCAGCGTTCAGCAATCCGCCGGCCGAAACCTGCTCGACATGCGAATGCGTATCGATGCCACCGGGCAGAACGTATTTGCCATGGGCTGAGACTTCGCGCTCGCCAGCTGGTAGGTCAACGCCTATCGCAGCGATCTTTCCGTCGGCGATCGCTACGTCAGCCTTGAAAACTCCCGTGGCAGTGCCGACGGTACCACCGCGAATAACTAGGTCGTAGCCCATAGGGTTTTCCTCCTTCAACGAGCGGCGAGCGTGCCGATCGCCATCGCGACGGCAGCCTGGGTCGGGTCGATCACCGGGATCCCGAGCGCATCCTCTAGTGGCCGACGGTGGCGCGCCATGCCGGCACAGCCCATCACGATGGCGCCGGCGCGGTCTTCGTCGCGCAAGTCGCGCCCGACCGCGATCATGCGGTGGAGCGTGCCTTCGCCCGAGGCACTCTCTGCTACGGACATTTCGAGCGGCCGCTCGCCCGCCAATCGGTCCATCATCCCCATCTGACGTAGATAGCGGATATGGCGCGGAATCGAACGCGACTTGATCGCGATGACGCCGAAGCGATCGGCTCGCGTCAGTGCCGTTAGTACGCCGCATTCGGCGATACCGAAGACAAGGCTCTGCGTGCCCTCGCGTGCGACATGGAGGCCGGGATCCGAATAGCAGGCGATGACGAAGGCATCGACGTCGTTGGCGGACTCGATCCGGCGGCGTAGCGGCAGAGCTACGCTCTCCACATGCTCCTGCGTCTCGATGCCGGCCGGGCCCTCGCGCAGCGTCTCACAGAGGATCTCCGGCCCCTCTGTGAAGGCGAGCGGCGCCAGCGTCTGCCGCAACCCTTCGGTCACCGTCTCGTTGGAATTGGGGTTGATGACGAGGATCCTACCGCGCTTGGCCATGGCCCTAAACTCCTAGCGTATGCGAGTAGCCGTGTTTCAATTCATCGAACGACCGATCGAGCACGCTCTCGCTTTCGGCCGCTTCCGGCGGAGGTATGGCGGGGCCTTGGCTTGCGATGAGGCCGTAATGCTCGACTCGCCGGTGACGGCCAAAATCGAAGATCGTCGCCTTGCCGAAAGCGGTCTCATCGAGATCGCATTCGTGGATGAGCAGCTCATCACGTTCCGTCTTCGCCTCAGCGACGATTTCCCCGTGCGGATTTACGATTAGTGTGCCGCCGATAAGGTGGTGCCCATCCTCGACGCCGGCCTTCGCCACAGCGACGGCCCAGGTCGAGTTCTGGTAGGCCCCCGCCTGAACGCTAAGCCGATGATGGAACAGCCGCTTGTCCGCTCCCTCTGTGCCGGGACGCTGGTTCTGCGAAGGGGTGTTGTAGCCGATTAGCACCATTTCAACCGCCTGAAGGCCAAGAACCCGATAGGTTTCAGGCCACCGGCGGTCATTGCAAATGGCCATCCCAAAGATGCCGCCCATGGTGCGCCAAGCCGGGAATCCGATATCGCCAGGCTCGAAGTAACGCTTCTCCAGGCGCTGGTGCGACGACTCCGGTTCGTATTCCACGTGGCCCGGCAAGTGCACCTTCCGGTACTTGCCTACAATCGTACCGTCCTTGTCGACGAGAATGCTCGTATTGAAGTGCCGCCCTTCAGGCGTCTTCTCGGCATACCCGAACGAGATCGCGACGTTCCGCTCCTTGCCCCGATCAAAAAGCGGCTGCGTCGCAGCATTGGGCACTTCTGTCTCGAACCAACCGTCCGCCGCGGCCCTGTCCTCGTGGTACCACCGCGGAAAGAAAGTCGTGAGAGCCAGCTCTGGATAGACGACCAGATCGGCACCGCCGTCTGTTGCCTGATCGAGCAGAGCGACCATCCGAGTGACAATGGCCTCGCGAGTGTCCGTCTTCTGGTTCGGCCCCATCTGTGCCGCTCCGACGACTACCTTACGCATGGCTATCTCCGCATTGATCACTGCTCATCTCGCCGCGCTGTGTTCGAGCTTGCTCACCAACCTCACGATCGGCCACAGCATGATGAAATAGATTGCGGCCGCGAGGACGAGCGGAGACGTATTGAACGTCAAGGAACGGGCCATATCGGCCGAGTAGAGCATTTCCTGTAGCGAGACTACGCTGGCGAGCGAAGTGAGCTTCACCACCTCTACGGTGTTAGAAATGAGGTCGGGCAAAACGTTCCGGAGGCCTTGCGGCAGCACCACCCAGATGAACGTTTGGTCGGCTCGTAGACCGGTCGAGCGAGCAGCTTCCCACTGGCCCGCCGGAACGCTTTCGATGCCGGCGCGGACGATCTCGCCATAGTAGGCCGCATTGTTGAGAAAGAAGGCGATCGTCACAGCAGCCAGCGGTGACAGCCGGAGACCCAGAAATGGGAGGCCGGAGTAAATGAGGATCAGCAGGACCAGCGGCGGCAACGCTCGCAGCAAATCCACGAAACCGGCGAGGCTCCGGCGCACAACCTTGCTTTTCGAAAGGCTCGCGACGGCGACCAGGATGCCCCCCAGCAGCCCCATCGGAACGACGATCAGGCAAATGAGAAGCGTCGTCTTTAATCCCTGAAGCACGAGCGGCAGGGATTTCAGAATAATGTCGACGTTGAAAAACTGTTGGACGAGAGTTTCCATTAGTGGCGCCTCCAGGCGAAGCGCCCTTCGACCCACCGGCCGAATCCGATCACCGGAATGAAGAGGAGCAGGTAAGCGAAGGCACCCATCATCAATGGTGTCGCGTTGCCGGAAAATGATACGGCTGTGGTCGCCTGATTGATGATCTCCGGCACGCCGATGACGGTACCGAGGGCGGTGTTCTTGGTGATGGCAATCGTGCGGTTGGTCAACGGAGGAATGGATAAGCGAAGCGCCTGCGGGAAGACGACGTAGCTGAGAGCCTGTACTTCCGTCAGTCCGGTAGATCGGGCGGCCTCTCGCTGACCTCTTTTCACGGAGATCAGTCCCGCCCAGATGATTTCTTCCACGAATGCCGTCAAAACGAGAGTTAGGACGAGCCAGAGGACGGCAAAGCTGGAAAACTCAATGCCGATATTGGGCAGGCCGAAGTATACCAGGAGCACAAGGACAAGCGGCGGGACCGAGCGGAATAGGTCGACGAACGCCATCAGTAGCACGGAGAACCACCGTCCGGTCAGCCAGCGCAGCACGGCCAGACCAAACCCCAAGGCGAGGCCGCTTACGATGACGAGGAACGCCACCTCAACCGTGATCACGGCTCCTTTTAGAATGGCCGGCCAAGTTGCGGCGATCTGTGTTGGATTGAAAAACGTCTCGAGGAACCGATCCATGGCCGGTCCCTCAGCGCGCCACGTCTGACACGAACGCCCGCGTACGTTCCTGAGCGTCTGAGCTAAAAATCTGAGCTGGCGGCCCTTGCTCCACCACGACGCCACCTTCCATAAAGACAACCCGGTCAGCCGCCTCGCGAGCGAAGCGCATCTCGTGGCTAACGACGAGCATCGTCATGCCGGCCTCGCGCATATCGCGCATGGTGTTCAGCACGCTGCCAACCAGTTCTGGGTCGAGCGCGGATGTAGGCTCATCGAAAAGCATGAGCTTGGGCTCTAGGGCCAGGGCGCGAGCGATCGCGACGCGTTGCTGCTGTCCACCGGAAAGTTCTGCGGGATGCGCGGCGGCCTTGTGGGCGAGGCCTACGCGCTCCAGCGCGGCCATTGCAATCTCGTTGGCCTCGGCCTTGGACTTTCGCAACGCCTTGCGGAGTGCGAGCGTTACGTTGCCCAAGGCCGACATATGCGGGTACAGGTTGAAGGACTGGAAGACCATCCCCATCCGACGGCGCAACACGTTGATGTCGACCGACGGATCGATGATTTCCTGACCATCGAACTTGATCGAGCCACTCGTCGGCTCCTCAAGGAGGTTGCAGCACCGCAGCAGCGTGCTCTTTCCGGAGCCGGATGGCCCGATGAGGAAAACCAGTTCGCCTTGTGAGAGCGAGACGTCGATACTCTTGAGCACTTCGAGATCGCCGAAGCGCTTGCAGAGGTTACTGATGCTCAGCAATGGCTCGATTTTTTTCATGGGACTTTGATGCGCTTTACTTGCACACGAACTCGTGCTTCGCCGCCTCGTAGCCCGGCATGTTGGGAACCCCGTATCCAGGATCGGGCGTAACCGCCACGGCGCCGGCGGCCGGCTTGATGCCGAACCATTTCTCGTGGAGGGCGGCGAGCGTGCCCTCGACCTTGAGGCATTCGATTGCGTGGTCGAGGTCCTTGCGCATCGCACCGGAGTCCTTGCGAAGCGCGATTGCCCACACCAAGCCCGTGGAGTGCACGAGCGAGGGCTGAATCAGCGGGTTATTCTTCGCGGCCCACTGGATGACGGTGTTGCCCGCGACGTTGGCGTATGCGCGATTGGTGGCGACCGCCTGGATGGCATCCGTCTGCGTCCCGTAGGACTCGACCTTCCAGCCGATTTTTTCTTCCAGCTCGCGCGCCCAGCTATCGTAAGCTGAACCTTTATTGACCGAAATAACCTTCCCGCGAAGATCTTCTAACTTGGTGATCTGCGGAGCTCCCTTCTTCGTAACGAACTGGAAGTCGGTGTTGAGGTAGCCCTCGGTGAACAGCAGGTTTTCCGCCCGCTCCTTGTTCACGGTGACAGGCGCGACGATGAAGTCGTAGGTGCCAGCTTGCAACGCAGGGATGAGCCCGGAGAACTGAGCGGTGTCGACGGTGACGACCTTACCAAGCTTTTTGCCGATGGCTTCGGCGAGGTCGATATTGAAACCCTCCACTCCACCTGACAGTTTCGGCATAGCGTGAGGCGCGAACGTGCCATCAACCGCCGTTTTCAACGTGGATTGTGCGGAAGCGCCTTGGACAAGCAAGAAAGTCAGGCCAGCGGCGGCAATTATTCTGTTCATGACGGGTCCCTTCCTTTCGTTGAGTTAGGCGGCCTTTAGCGGGGCCAAGCAATAGCTTCTCTAAAAAATGTGGCGCTTCACTATAGGGTTTGGTTATACTTGGGTCCGAACCCGTCAGGCGGCCTTCATGCTAAATTTGCGGCAGCTCGAAATTTTCAGAGAAGTCATGCGGTGCCAGACGACGGTCGCCGCAGCGCAGGGCTTGGGCCTTTCGCAACCAACTGTCAGCAACTCCATCAAACACATGGAGGCTCAGCTTGGATTTCAACTTTTCGAGCGGATCGGGAACAGGCTGGTCCCAACGCCGGAAGCCTTGGAGATATTCCAGGACAGCGACCCGATATTCTCGATGGTTCGCTCGTTCTCACGAAAGCTGGCAAGTGTACGCGATACTCGCGTGGGTTCGCTTCGACTTCTCGCCACGCCGCCGATCGCGAATGCGATCGTTCCGACCGCCCTTCGAAAATTCATCAGCGCCCGTCCAGAGGTGCACTTCACCTTCGACGTCCGCCGCACTGAGGGCGTTATCGAGGGCATTGAAAGTGGCTTCGCAGACGTCGGCTTATCGTTAGAGCCCTATGCCCGACCAGGACTTGACTTCGAACTCGTCGGAGCGGGCCAGATGGTCTGCGCCTTTCCGTCCGACCATCCCCTCGCGGCAAAAAGCGAGATCTCACTAAAGATGCTAGAGCCCCACCCCGTCATCGGTTATGAGCCCGGCGCTCGTCTCGGTCTCCTTCTGCAACGAGACTTCTTCGAAAACGGGGCGATGCATCGCGCGATCGAGGTACGCTACAGCAATACCGCATGCCTGCTTGCAGAAAGCGGCTTGGGAGTGGCGTTGGTCGATTCTTTCACAAGCATGTTCGGAGAACGCTACAAACTAGAGGTTCGGCCACTCCAGCCGAGAGTCATTGTCGAGGCGTATGCCGTTTACCAGAAGGCCCGAACGCCTAAGCGCCTCGTTCGGGCGTTCGTCGATCAGCTAAAGATGACATTCGAAGATTGGGCGAACACCTGAGGCGCGCTCGTTCCTGTGCATGTAGTGCGGTTAGGCGGTGGCCCAAGTGGGCTGACTGTCCCACGCCCACAAGGCCTTCGCCGGGTTTTGAATATGCGCTGCTCCCAGATTTTCGCGCTCCTAACGGCGATGGACCCAGACTGACGGGTTGACGAGCCATTCCGGCCGCCGTCCTTCCAGCACATCGATGACCTGTTGGGCGGCCACCACCGCGGTGCGTTGCGCTCAGCAAGAACGGAACGCGCCATCCCTAGGAGAGAAATTGCTGGTCTGTCATCGAACTAATCAGTCCAAGTACAACGGCATTGGCGAGCAGCGTGCCGAAGGGAGAGCCGAGCTAAGCGAAGCTCGTCGCGAAGCCCAGTTTTTTACCCGGCGAATGCTTGCCGAAGAACAGCACGGCGCCCCCACGTATTCGTCAGAAGCGTATCGTAGAGAAACGACGCCGTCGGAACAGCATAACCGCCGCGTCTCCCGGGCAAGAGGAACCAGCCGCTCGCCGGCTGACGAATGCGGGCTGCGCCCGGGAATCCGCACGTGCCGGTACGCTGGCGGCGATGGCCGGTGGAGAAGCCCAGGATCTCGAACGTGCCCGTCCGGCGATCAAGAGCTACGCGAACCGCCTGACCCATATGGGGCCCGTCGGGTCTGGCAGGCTACCAAGGCCTGCAACCAATTGATCAACTTCGTCGGCGTTGCGGCTGTTGCGGAAGCCATCCATCTCGGTATCGGCTTTGGCATCGATATCGAAATGGCTGCCGGAGGCTTTGTCGGGAGCTTTTGCCGACACTCCCCCTAAGCGGATCACGGCCACGACTGATCGCGAGGGAGGCGTGTGCTATCAGCAAATCTCCGCCCGCCCGACAATGGTTGCCTCCGCTTTGCCGCGGAACAAGTAATCCGCAACGAGGCCCGAGCAGCTCTCGCAAGGGCGTTGATGCTGATGCTGCGCGTCAGTCGCAAGCTCTGAGGAACATAACACTGTTAAGATGGTTCTGACGGATAGGTCCCGCGCGATGGGTGCATCGGTTGTGCCAGACGTAGATTCTCCATTGATTTGAAGACGCGCCAACCTCCATATCACCGCAAACGATCACCTTGCGGTCCCCGTCGCTGTAATCCGTCACCTTCCCCGCGTTGTATTCCTGCATTGGGTCATTTTCCTCCAGTCAATTTTTTCACGGCGGCTCGACGCCTCGCTGATTGGCACCAGCGAAATCGCTCGCGAGCAATGTTGCGTTTGTATTCATTCTAGATTATGGGCGAGCAATAGCGCGTTTCTGAAGGAGCGATATGCCGGGCATATCGCGAAGCCGAAAATTCTATATTTAAACGGCTTGCGTGCGGATGTAAAAAAACCTCCCGCGAGAAGGATCTTTAAAACAACTCCGGACCGATCGGTCCGGATGATTGTTACGACGCCGGGCTGCCCTGCGACACGAATTTGGTCGCGAGGTAGGCCTCCACCGCTTCAAGCCCGCCTTCGGAGCCGTAGCCTGAGTCCTTGACGCCGCCGAACGGCAACTCGGGCAATGCCAATCCATAGTGATTGATCGATAGCATGCCGCTTTCGATGCCGGCCGCCAGTGCGGTCGAGGTCTTTACTGAACGCGTATAAGCATAGGACGCGAGGCCATATGGCAAACGGTTGGCTTCCGTCATTACTTCATCGAAATCCTTGAAACGAGACATCAAAGCCACCGGACCGAACGGTTCTTCATTCATGGCGCGCGCGGTCTTCGGCACGTCGGCGAGCACGGTTGGCTCGAAGAAATAGCCCTTGTTCTCGCTTCGCTTGCCGCCGGTCATTGCCCTGGCGCCATTCTTGAGCGCATCGTCGACAAGAGTCCCGATCGCCGCCTGACGACGATCGTTTGCGAGCGGCCCGATGGTCACGCCTTCTTCAAGACCATTCCCCATCTTGAGCGCCTTGGCCTTTGCAACGAACTCATCGACAAACTGGTCATAGACGCCGTCCTGGATCAGGAAGCGCGTGGGTGCGATGCAAACCTGACCAGCGTTGCGGTACTTTCCGCCCGCCAGCACCGTCGCTGCGAATTTCACATCGGCGTCGTTGAACACGATCGCGGGCGCGTGTCCGCCAAGCTCCATGGTTATCCGCTTCATGTGCGCACCGGCCTTCGACGCAAGCTGTTTGCCGACCGGGGTCGATCCTGTGAACGAGACCTTGCGGATCACTGGGTGTGAAATCAGGTAGTCCGAAATCTCCGACGGCACGCCGTAAACCAGATTGACGACGCCTTTCGGTAGGCCGGCGTCGGCCAGCGCGCGAATCAACTCTGCCGGAGACGACGGGGTTTCTTCCGGCGGCTTGATCACCATCGAACAACCTGCTGAGAGCGCTGCGCCAAGCTTGCGCACCGCCTGACTCATAGGGAAATTCCATGGGGTGAACGCCGCAATCGGCCCGACCGGTTCCTTGATCACGAGATTGTAGACGCCCTCGCCGCGCGCCGGAATCATGCGCCCATAAGTGCGGCGGCCTTCTTCAGCGAACCAATCGAGGAAATCGGCGCAGCCCTGAATCTCTATCTTCGCTTCGGCAACGGGTTTTCCTTGTTCGAGAGTCATCATGATCGCAATTGGATCAACGCGTTGACGCAGCAGGTCCCCAGCTTTGCGCAAGATACCGGAGCGATCAAGCGGCGACATCTTGCGCCAGACCTTGAAGCCGCGCGCCGCGGCGTTCACCGCAAGTTCAAGGTCCTCGCGTTGAGCATGGGCGACCTCACCGATCCTCTCTTCGGTCGCCGGGTTCACGACCGGGATCGTCTTCCCGGACAGACTGTCGCACCATTCGCCGTCGATGAAGAGCTGAACTTTTGACACATGACTTCTCCCTATGCCGTTTCTTGAATTTCGGTCAGTGCATAACCGAGCCACCATCGACCACCAAAGTCTGACCGGTGACAAAATTACTGTCTTTTGAGGCAAAGAAAAGCAACGCGCCAATAAGATCATCAGGCATCGATTCCCGCTTGATCGCCCGGGTTGAAACGATGGATGCGGCGACGCCCTGCCAATCCGGATGGGACTGAACGTTGCTGCTCATCACCAATCCCGGCGCGATCGCATTCACGCAGATATTGCTGTCCCCGAGTTCCCGCGCGATCGCACGGGTCAGTGCCATCACCGCACCTTTCGACGTTACGTAGTGCAGCAGATAGGGACTGCCCTTGAAGACGGTGCCGGACGAGATGTTGATGATATTTCCCCCGTCGGTCTTCTTCATGGCAGGAACAGCGGCAGTAATCGCCTGCCAGACGCCGCGCACATTAACGGCCATGACACGATCCCATTCCTCGGGTGTGATGTCCGCAAAACCCTGCATTTTGAGCGATCCGAACATACCGGCGTTATTCACCAGCACATCGAGACGACCAAATCTGGAAACCGTGTGCTCCACCATCGCGTCAAGCGAGGCCTGACTGGACACATCGGCCACCACCGCGGACGCTTCTCCGCCGGCTTCGGTGAGTTGCCTCAACGTCTCCTCCGGCATCGTGATGTCCGATACGCAAACCTTTGCACCGGCCGCGGCGAGCGCCAGCGCATAAGTCCGTCCGATGCCCTGGGCTGCACCGGTCACGATGGCAACCCTGTTTTCAAGCCGGTTCGATGTCGTCATTTACGATCCTTTTGAGATGGTCGGATTGGATATCCGGTCCCGGGGGGGCGGCCGCGTGGATCAAAACCGAATAGCCGGCGGCCCGCAAAGGTATCCCGGATAGTGAGACGGATTTACTTGACCAGGGGGCATCCGCCTGCATTGAGAGGCCGAAATGCTTGCTCCGGTGGGATGGTGCTTACCAGCTTGTAGAGATCGTACTTGTTCTTCGACTCACTCGGGGATTTGACCTGGAAGACGTACATGTTGTGTACAGCCCGGCCGTCGATGCGAACATTTGTCGGACCAAACAGATCGTCATCAATCGTATTCTTACGCATTTCAGCGACGACCTTGTCGCCCACGATCGTGTTTGCTGCTTTCGCAGCACGCAGGTAGGCGAGGGTCGATGAATAAACGCCTGCATGATCGGTGGTCGGCATCTGCCCGTTCATTCGGGCCGCAAAGCGCGTCGCGAAGTCACGGGTCTTGTCATTGAGATCCCAATAAAACGGTTCGGCGAGCAATGTCCCCTGCGCCAGCTCTGTGCCGAGAGCCTGAACATCTGTCAGCAGCAGAAAGAGAGCTGCTAGTTTCGTTTTTCCGTTGAAGACTCCAAACTCGGCCATCTGCTTGATAGCATTGACAGCGTCGGTTCCTGTATCGCCCAAAGCGATCGCATCCGCTCCGGACGATTGCGCCTGAAGAATGTAGGATGAAAAATCCATCGTCCCGAGGGGATGTTTCACGCCGCCAAGAACCTGCCCGCCGACCGACGCAAGCGCTTCGGTCGTATCCCTCTCAAGCGCCCGGCCGAGCGCATAGTCGAAAGAGATGAAATACCAGCGTTTGCCGCCGGCCGCAGTCACGGCACGGGCGATTGCATTGCCCAGCGCCCATGTATCCCAATCCCATTGCACCGTGGTGCTTTTGCAATCCTTGCCGGTCATGTCCGACGAAGCGGCGGTTGAAGCCAGCGTGACACGGTTCTTTTCGTTCGCCAGGTTGGCGACGGCGAGCGCCACACCCGAATTCGGCATATCGACGATCGCAGTCACGCCATCGCGATCGATCCAACTCCGCACGATTGAAGAACCGACATCCACCTTGTTTTGATGATCGGCGGAAACGATCTCAACCTTGAGGTCGCCAGCTTCAGCGCGAAACTTCTCGGCACCCATTTCAGCGGCGACGACAGATCCCGGACCAGCCTGTTGCGAGAAAGGACCGGACATGTCGGACAAGACTCCGACTTTGAGCATGTTTTTCGGAATTTGGGCAAAGCCCGGCTTGGAGACGCACAGAGCCATCATGACGCCAAGTGCTGTCGCACAATTAAGGTTTCTCGTGATCACGGCGTTTTCCCCTATCTGGTTTGATTTTTTTGGACGACTATGCAGAACGTTGGCTACCACCGCCCCCAAGCAGCGCCAAAACCATGGCATCCATAGTTAAACGCGGGCGACTGATGGCAGATGCCGAACCTATCCGGTAGCAGCGGCAGCGAACAGGACCGGATCTTGATCACAGGATGAGAAATCTTGAACACCCCCCCACTCCTTGAGCTCCGCTTGCTACGCACGTTTATGATCGTTGCACAGGAATTGCATTATCGCCGCGCCGCGGATCGGTTGAATGCCACGCAATCAGCAGTCAGCTTGCAGATCCAGGAACTCGAACGACGGCTCGCCGTGACACTGCTCGTCAGAAACCGCAGGAGCGTTGCCCTGACCGCGGCCGGGAAGCTCGTGTACTCGGAGGGAGAAAAACTTCTTTTAAAGGCGGAACTGCTTGGCAAAAGCGCGGCTGCTGCCCACGAAGGACGCCTCGGAATCATCACTGTCGGCACCATTGGGGCCGCAACGCTTGAGGTGCTTCCCCGGCTTGTGGAAAGAGCACGGAGCGCCGAGCCCAGCCTGGAATTCCATTTCCGAGAAATGGGAGGCCGCGACCAGCTTGAAGCGCTCAGGCGCGGCGATATCGATCTCGGATTTGTCAGATCTGAAGCTCGCGTAACCGGGCTGGCCTTCAAAACAGTGAACATTGAACCGGTTATCTGCCTCGTGCCGTCCAATCATCGCCTGGCAAAAAGATCCGAGATCTCGATTGCTGAGCTGGAAGGTGAGGCAATCGTTAATCTGGCGCGTGAGTACGATCCAGCGGGACACGATCTGTACATATCTATGTATCGTTCGGCAGGTTTCGAACCACGGGTCGTCCAGGAAGCAAGTCAGCTTCCAACCATCCTCTTCGCTGTCGCAGTGCTCGGATGTGTAAGTATCGGGCCGGCTAGCTGGCGCATCCTTAGACGGGATGGCGTCAAACTTGTGCCCATAGCTCACCCGGTTCCGACGATCTCCACCCGGCTGGTCTGGAATCCAAATCACAACAAGCCGACTGTAAATGCCGTCCTCGCCGCCTGGGGTGATGGAATCGATTAGTAGACGGCTGTATCCGGCTGACGTTGGAAGCTTGCAGAACAGCTACGTCTGGCGCCAACCCCTCGATGACCTGAAGCGCCAAGCGTTGCGATATACCGGCATCGCCGTTAGTTCAATGACGAGCCAGCAGTTCTCCCATTCTCTAATGGTCTGCGACATACTCGCCTCTATCGAGATTGGCATTCGGGCTGACCCACAGCTGCGGTTGATATCGTGGGAGGAAATCCTGGCCAAGATGCCTCCAGCAGCGGCCAAGCAGGACGACCCGCTGGAACTTCCCTGTCAGGTTTCCTTTACCTTTCCACGCAGCAAGACCACGCATCGGTCGTCCAAGCCGCTGATTCCTGATGCGGTGTTCGGCATTGAGTACAAGCCATCGAAATCTTTTCGCTTCTTTGCCCTTGAAGCCGATCGCAACCACGAACCCGTTATGCGCACTAACTTGTCACAAACCTCGTACCTAAGAAAGATTTTGCAGTACCGCGAAATCGCCAGGGGCGCTTACAAAACCCAGTGGGGACTGCCCAACCTGCTGGTACTCAATGTGACCACCAGCGAGCCGCATATGCACAACATCATGTCGCTCCTGAGCACTCTCACCGACGGCAAGGGCGCCAGCTATCTGCTGTTCAAGACCATGCCGTCGTTGGCTTCCCTTGAAACGGCGCCCACGCCGGATGCCTGCATGCTGACCGAACCATGGTCACGCTCGGGTCTCAACGCTTTCGAGATCCATAAATCCTGAGAGGAGGTGATTGAGTTGGACGAACGCCTGACGCGCATTCGAGATCGTATTGAGACCAAGGAGCGCGTAGACAACGAACTCGAGGAATTGATTGGCGGCTCAGCTGAGAGAAAGAAGCGCGCGCAACAGAAGTGCAGTAATTGTGATCAAGAAGGTCATACCGCACGCAGTTGTCCTGCGAAACTCCCGCAGGCGACGATGTAGAAGAAAGGCCCGCATAACTGCGGGCCTTTTGCCTTTAATCGTCCGGCAGGCCATCCGCCTCCTCTTGGTACGGCGGGACGAGGACTACACCACCATCCCAATCTTTGCTGATCGGCAGCGTGTTGAGCATGATCAAGAATCCCGGTTCGTCGCTTGAATGCCACTCCGATTGTCATCCAGTCGCGCTTGCCTGGACCGGTCTTGACACGAACGTCCGCTCAATTGTCCGGTCGTAGCTGTTGTCGCGCATCGAATCCTCCTGTCAGGGGATTTGATCAGCGAATTTGTGAACTTGCACAATTGCGAGGAGCCGGCGGGTCGCGCGAATGCGCGCCGGATGACAGGCTCTGAAGCAATCCAGGCTTCCTGTTGTCCGATGAATTGCTTCGCTTCTCTCGCAATGACGGCGATCGAGCTGTTTGAAATTCGAATCGGGAAATTGAGGAGCGATCACGCACCGTCGAGATCGCGCGGGTCGGCGGACGGATGGAGATCGTCGGCAAGATGCGCGGTTGTCGATCCGTGGTCGTTTACAGGTACTCTAGAACCCCTCATTCATCCCCCACCCCGTAGACTCACTGGTCTCGCCACAAGGGAAATTTAGCATTTTAGGTTCTTAATCTGGACCCTGCGGCAAGGAGCGACGGCCCAAGGGAGAAACAGGTCTTGAGATCGGCTGCCAGTAGCTTGAACCCGACGCAGCCCGACGACGCAGCGAACGTCTCAGTGACGCCTGCACTCGAAGCCGAGACGGAGCGCTTGCTGTCACAACGCACGCGCGACATCCAGTTTTCCCCCGAGATGGTTCGGGCGTATCGCGAAAAGGACTGGCCACAGCGAAGCAAAATTGCGCGCTCTTGGATGGTCTGGGTCGCGCTGATGAGCATGGCCTTCGTACCGGTCAGCCACCTTCTCACTCCTGACTTCCTCGGGTTCGCCATCGCCATCGGCGGGTTACTGGTTCCAGCGCTGCACGCCTGTGCCTATCTGGTCTGGCGGAAACCCCGCAGCGCGGCTGTCGAAGGCCTATCGCTGGTGCTGCTGATGAGCAGCGTCATGACTGCCTACGGCTTCCTCGCCGTCGCGGTCGGCGGGAGCAACTATGAGCGCTTGCTCATCTGCATCATGTACATGAACACGATCGCAATCGTCGTCTTCAATGTCGACCAAGTCTGGTCGCTGTCCCTGATGCTCTGCTCCACGGGGATATTCTTTGGTTTTGAAATCGCTAATCCTGTGATCGACCTCAAGGATGCGATCGGGACGTCGATCTTTTATGCGATTGGAATCTATTCGGCGACCATCGCGCACAAGACCCAGACGATCCTCGGTCAAAAAAGCTTCCTGTTGTCCCTGCGCAACCAGTATCACAGCACCGCGCTGGAAAACGCTAACCGCCTGCTGGAAATACTCGCAACACGAGACCCACTGACCGGACTCGGCAACCGCCGTTCGGCTACCGATCTGGTCGAGAGGCTCTGGGGCGATCCCTCGATCCCGAAGGCCTGTATCGCGTTCATCATGGCCGATATCGACTTCTTCAAGCGGCTGAACGATACCGCGGGCCATGCCGCTGGCGACGAGTGCATCAGACGGGTCGCGAAAACCATCGAGGTATCGGTACGCACCGATGAAGATTCCGTCTTTCGCTATGGCGGCGAAGAATTCCTTGTCGTTCTCGCCCACGCCACGCCCGATCTTGCCTGGACGATCGCGGAACGTATCCGCGGGTCGGTCGAAGCGCTTGGTATCGTCAATCCCGGCAGGCATCCGGTGGATGGTTCCGCCGGGGTGGTGACAATCAGCTTGGGCGTCGCCTTCGCGCATGGAGATGCCACGCCGGAGACAGTCGCAAAATGGGCCGACGACGCCCTTTACGACGCCAAGCAATCTGGCAGGAACCTCGTGTTCTTGTCGAACGCTCATGCAGCCGCCGATGACACGCGTCACTCGCAGCGGCACAGCCCGGGCGATTCGACGACAAGTTCTGTCAGAGTTGTCGCCTAGGCCGCCGGCTGGGCATCCAGTGAAAGCGCTTCGAAAGCCGTCATGATTCCTGTCATACAACCTCCCGCGGATTTAGCGGGTGCGCTTGGCCGTGCGCCCGCCAAACGCGTTACATGGATCACCGTCGTGAGGTCAATTGCGCCAGATAAGCCGCGACAGACCTCGATGAACATATTGTTCGCTAGGCACGCTCCGGAGCGCCTTGGGTCGACTTGGTAATTCTGAAGTTTGAGGGCGCCAAGATCTATCCGCTACTATTGCGAACCCGCTCGTCCGCGCTCCTCCCAAACTCATTCGTCGCATACCCTCAAGATCGACCGTTCCTTCGTTCGGGACCTGCCGCGGGATTCAGACGACAAGGCCATCGCCGACGCCATCATCAGCCTCGGCAAGGCGCTGGGGCTCACCATCATCGCCGAAGGGGTGGAAACTGCCGAACAGGAAACCTTTCTGCGCGAGCACGCTTGCGATGAAATGCAGGGCTTCCTGTTCAGCAAGGCGGTGCGGTCCGAAGACATCGCCGACCTACTCCGGCTTCCGCACCTGGCAGCCCCGACGCTTCAACCGGAACCTGGCGTCTCATCGGAACGGTCCGTGGCATAAGCAACGCCGCGCCGGAAATTGAACGCCGCGCCTTTACGGGACAATGCTCGGCTAGATCTGAGCAGAAATCCGAAACCCCGGCAGCTTTCACTCCGGGAGCGTCGGTTTCGGTGGTTGCGAGGATAGGGTTTGAACCTATGACCTTCATGTGAGGCTGAAGATTAGCCTCACAAAGGTTGCAGAGAGCCATGAAAGTTGCTGGGCGCCGAGGTATGAACAGCCGTCGGCTGACCATCGATTTTTAACAGAACTATCCACGTCCAGTTGGCTCTGCGTGGACGGGGGCTCGCGATTTAGGCCGCGCGGATCTTACCAAGGAAATCGTCGACTTGGCCGCGCAGTTGCTGGGTCTGAGCGCCCAGCGTCTCCGAGGCTGTCTTCACATTCTGCGCAGCGGCGCCGGCCGCATCGGCGCCGGCGCTGACGCCTACGATGTTGTCGGACACGTTCTTAGTGCCTTGCGCAGCCTGCTGAGTACTGCGGGTGATCTCCTGGGTCGCGGCACCCTGCTCTTCGACGGCTGCAGCGATCGCTGTGGCGACTTCGTTGACTTCGCCGATGATGCCGCCGATCGCCTTGATCGCCTCAATGGCCTCACCCGCGACCTTCTGGATGTCGGCGATCTGCTCCGAGATATCGTCGGTCGCCTTCGCCGTCTGGCTCGCCAGCGATTTGACTTCGGCAGCGACCACGGCAAAGCCGCGGCCGGCTTCGCCGGCACGGGCTGCCTCGATGGTCGCATTCAGCGCCAGGAGATTGGTCTGCGATGCGATGTCGTTGATCAGGCCGACCACTTCGCCGATCTTGTTGGCGGTGACCGCAAGCCCCTGCACCGTACTGTCGGTCTCGCGGGCTTGGTTGACGGCGCGGCTGGCGATCCCGGCAGCATGCGCGGCCTGCCTCGAGATGTCGCCGATCGACGCGCTCAGCTGTTCCGACGCCGATGCCACGCTTTGCACGTTCATCGAGGCCTCATCCGACGCCTTTGCGGCGATTTGCACGCTGGCATTGGTCTGGCTGGAGACCTTCGACATGCCATCCGAGGTGGCTCGCATGGCGTTGGATGCGTCGCCGAGCTGGCTCAGCGTCTGGCGCACCTGATTCTCGAATTCTCCGATATAGGCTTCGATGGCCTGCTGGCGGCCTGCGGCGCCGGCATTTCGCTCGCGCTCCTGCTGTTCGATGCGCGCCTTCTCGATCGCCTGCTGCTTGAACGTGGCCAGCGCACCAGCGAGCGCGCCGATCTCGTCACGGCGCTCGGTGTAGCCGGTATCCACCGTGAGGTCGCCCGCGGCCACTTTCAGCATGCCGTCGCGGATGGCGTGCAGCGGCCTGATGGCGCGGCGGCCCACCAGCATCATGCTTCCGGTCGCCAGCGCAAGGGCAGCGGCAAGCAACATCATATTCAGGATTAGCGATTGCCGCGCCGAAGACCACCGCATCGCGGTGTGACGCTTGGCTTCGTCGAGCGCGCGCTCGGCAACCGTGACAGCAGTGCCCAGACGCCTGATCACATCAGTCCCCCACTGACCTCCGTCCGGTTTCTCGCCGGCAATCGTCGCATTCAGCAACTGGTCGGAGGTCGCCATAAATTGCGGGTCGAAATAGGCTGCTTTGGCCGCTGTCATCGCCTCGAGCACGCTGGCAGGTAATTGCGCCCCCGCCACCATGGTTTCCAGCGCCTTCCAAACGAACTTCGTGCCGGTGACGAATTCCGAATAGTTTTGACGCGCTTCTGGCGCCAGGCGCCCGGTAGCGAGACCGTTCGATAGCAGCAAGGCCGCTTGACCGCCGGTATCGCGGACCAGCCAGGCGAGTTGCTTGATCGCCAGCAATTGATCGACCACAGGATCGGTGTTGTCCACGGCCGCCGCGAGCTGCGTGGACAACCTATCCAACGTCAACAGCAGTGCAGTGGCGGTCTCGACATATTCCTTGGCGAGTCCAGGCCGACGCAACGCCTTCGGCTTGCTGATCGCCTCCATGCTTTCAGCTTGCAGAGCTTTGAGCGTCTCGATCTGCCGGATCAGCGCGGGAAGCAGCGCCTTTTGATCGGCGAATTCGACCATTGCGGCGAGATCCGCGATCGGTCGCAACGCCGAGTTCTCGGCCTCGCGATAGGCGGCGATATTTTTCTCCGCATCGGGAGCCAACACGTCAGCGTTCAGAGCCTGGTTCGTCGTTGCGCGGTCGGTGCGCAAATTATGCATCGCCTTGAATGCATTCGCCGAAGCCTCCGCGATGACCGATACTCGTCCGGTGGCCTGCAGCCGACCCCAGGATTCCCAGGCAGTCATGACCAGAAAGGCCACTATACAGGTGGCCATACCGGCAATCACCGACTTGAGCATCGCCGAAATGGTCAAACGATTCAGCATGGCTCCCCCCCAATATTCCGACAGTTTGGGCTCGAACGGTAAATATTCAATCTTTGAGCTGCTACGTTAAACTACGGGATTGCCGGTTCCATGCCGCCATGTGTATCGGGGAATCCCCTGGAATGGGATCGACGACGGCAGCCTTGCCAAAATGCTTGCTCGATCCTCGATCGGTTCCGAAAAGCGTATCGAACGGCTCGCGCCCACCTTGGTATGGCGCTGTGGGGACCGCCCGCAAATCCGTCAGGATAGCTTGTCTCAGACTGTACGATTCCCTGCGAGACGCTTTTTCCGATTGCTCTGAGATCCAACGCATGCAGGCAGCGCTATGTCGCAAGCAAATCGGAGCGCCGAATGTACGCGGTGAAGAACGAAGTAACCGCACGACCGATCAAGCATTACGTTCAAGGTCATCGAAACTCGTGATCTGTCCGGCGATGGCGCTCGCAGCCACCGTGTGCGGGCCGGTTCTCATTTCAGAGCTTTGCTCTTGTTTTCAGAACGCAAAAAGTCGCGTGGAGTAGCTCGCTGCAGTTAGGGATTGGCTGTTCCCGACTTCATCGACAGCGACCAGTCGGCCATCGACCGCTCGGTATCGCGGCCTTCGCGGAGCAGCCATTCATAAAACGCCTCGACGGTCGGTGTCGGATGAACCGCATTGGCAAAATACTGACGCTGTTTTGCCGCGAGCACGCCGAACGGCATGCACAGGCTGCCTGTAATGATGTCATCGATCGCAAGGAAAAGCGGAACAAGCACGACGCCGAGTCCGTCTACCGCCGCCTGCAATGCAAAATACATTTGCTCGAATTTGAGTGAGCCGCGTGGTTTGATATCCGGGACATCTGCAGCCTGCAACCAATCGGACCACGAATAGGGCTCAGTCGCATAGCTGATCAGAGTCTGCCCCGCCAGATCCTGCGGTTTGCACATCTGTCCACCGTCGAGGAGATCGATATGGCAGACGGGAACGATCAGTTCGGTCATGAAAGGCTGCGAGACGTAGCCTGACAGAGGCTCCTGCGCTCCACGTATCGCGATGTCGTAGGCGTTGTCGTGGAAATTCACTGGAGCGGTGGACGTCGTCAGCCGGATTTCGACATCGGGACGCCTACGCTGAAAGCCGGAAATTCGCGACAGCAACCAGCGCATCGCAAAGGTCGGCGGAGCATTGATCCTGAGTACCGTCGGCGCTGTCCTATCCAGCATCTGCATCGAGGCGACCGCCAGCCGGTCGAGCATCGAGGTGACTTCAGCGAGGTAAATGCGACCAGCTTCTGTCAACGCCAGATGCGACGCGCTGCGCAGAAACAGCGGAGTTCCCAGCCAGCTCTCCAACAATCCGACCTGCCGGCTGATCGCACCATGAGTGACGTTGAGTTCGGCCGCAGCTTTAGTAAAGCTCACATGCCGGCCTGCCGCTTCAAAGGCGCGTATTGCGTTTAAAGGGGGAAGTTTCCGCACCATAGGCGATGTGTATGGGCCAAGGCCCAAGGTCGTGGCAAGTCAGTTTTTCTTACCGCGGCCACGGCCAGACTGGTGCTGGCTAGAATAGTCAACACTCGGCTTTGTTTGTATACATATGATCGAACAGCAACTTATTGAATTTATTGGTGTCATCGAACTGCGGCAAGTGGCCGGCGTTCGCGATCGTCTCGAGACGCGCACCCTTGATGGCCTCGTGAAGTACATGCATCGGCTGCAGCATTCCGGCATCATTCTGTCCGACGATGAGCAGCGTCGGAGCGATGACCTTGCCGGCATCGCCGAGAAAATCCAGTTTCTGAATCGCCTGCGCGCCTCCGACGAAACCTTCTATAGAGGTTTCCTGGATCATTTGCGCTATCAGTCCGTAAGCGGGATGACTAACGTAGTTCGCGCCAAGCCAGCGCTCGCAGGTGGATTGCACCAGCGCACCAGTCCCCAGTTTCGTCGCCAAGGCAATTCGCTCATCCCAGCCAGCCGCGAAAGCCGCCGGTGCGTCCCCACGTGTCGCGCACAGAGTCAGGCTCTGGATTCGGTCGGGATGCAAGATACCAAAGCCCAATCCAACCATCCCGCCCATTGACACGCCGACGAGATGCGCCCGGTCGATGTTCAGCTCGTCGAAGATGGAGATGTTGTCAGCGATCAACCCCTGCATAGTATAGGGCGGCGAAAACGGTGACGAGGCGCCGTGGCCGCGGAAATCAACGCAGACAACCCGGTAGCCCAGCGCCAAGGCGCGAGCGGCTTGGTCCGTCCAGACCCGGCTGTCGGTGAGAATTGAGGTGTTGAATAGAACTGCCTCGGCATCCTCACGCCCAGCGACATAGGCCGCCAGATACTTGCCGTTCTCTGTGCCGTCGAGCCTGATGCGAGAAAAGCCAGCAGCAAGCCGGTCTTGCGCGACGACGGGTTTGTCTCCGTTTGCGGTTGTCGCCGTGGTCATATACAGCCTCCTTCAAGCACTCATTCGCAAACGTCAAAATGATAAACAGCGGCATTGCCTGGCTGCTCGGTGTGCTGCGACTATGCTGCCAGTGGCGTGGTCCAGGCATTGTAGGCGTAGACCCAGTCAGTGTCGGTCTTGTCTTTCAGCCAGGTGTTGGTGCGCGAGGTTCCCTGGACGCGGGATGTGCGCTCCTTGCGGGTCGCTTCGAAGCGGCGGAACGCATCCGCGACACCCTCCCGTTCGACGCCTTCGAGGCAGCGTGACAGCACCGCCGAGTCCTCGATCGCCATGGCCGCGCCCTGGGCCATATAGGGCGTCATCGGATGGCAGGAATCACCGAGCAGGGTCACATTGCCGGCAGACCAGCTCGGAAGTGGATCGCGGTCGACCAGCGCCCATTTGTGCACCGCCGGGCAGGCGTTGAGCACATGTTGGACCTGAGGGTGAAACCCTTCGAACGCCGCGCGCAACACTTTGACGTCACCCTTGGCCGACCATGACTCGGTGTGGAAGTCCGGCTCCGGCTGGCTGGTCACGAAGTAGACCTCACTGCGATCCGGCTTCACATAGTAGATCACGATATGCCGGTCTTCGCCCCACCACTTGGTGCATTCGTCGATCTCGAATCCGTTCAGCAGCCTGGCCGGGAACGTGGTGCGGTAGGCGATACGGCCGGTGAAGTTCGGTTCCGTTGCGCCGAACAGGATCGTCTTGACGATGGAATGGACGCCGTCCGCGCCAATCACAGCGTCGGCCACGGCGGTCGATCCATTGGCAAATGTCAGCTTTACGCCGTCGGCTCCTTCTTCCAAGCCGGTCAGCTTGTGGTTCAGCTTGATACATTCGTCTGGAACGGCGCTGGCCAGCGCCGAATGCAGATCGCCGCGATGCGCTAGAAGATATGGTGCGCCAAATTTTTTCTCGGCGGCTTCACCGAAGATCATGTCAAAGCGGATCTCGCCGGTGCGCCAGTCCTTGTTGTTCCAGGAGCGCGGATAAAACGCCTCCGAGCGCAGCTTGTTCTCGAGGCCCAGCAGACGCAGGACCTGCATCGCATTACATCCAATCTGGATGCCCGCGCCCAGCCGGCTGAACTGCGCCGCCTGCTCGTAGACGGTGACGCCGACACCTGCGCGCCGAAGCGATGCAGCGGATGCCAAGCCGCCCATACCCGCACCGATAATGGCAACCGACAGTTCCTTCTTCATGGCCAACATCTCGCTTTTTCAAGGCACTATTCAGATTCGCTGGGTCAGCAGTTCAAGGCGCATTGCGAAATTGATGGACCCGCGGTCGCACAAAATATCCGCTCCGTGCAGTCCGATACAGGCCGACAAGACGCAACTCATGTCTTAGCCGGCAGGAACAACGCAATTCAAATAAGCTGACGCTGTGTGAGAAAAGCTGACGGTGTCCCGCAACAGCACGCCAAGCAGGTCGATCGCGCTTGAACTCCCGAGAGACCTTTGATTTTGTGACAGTTGCATCCCGAGGCGATGAAATATTGATCGGCTCAGGCCGATACTAGGGCGGCCACACCCGGCAATCGGACCCATCCAACAAAAAGGGAGAGTAAGGTGAGTTACGACCAGACGATCACGCTCGGCGGTCTTTTCGATAAAGGCCTTGAGTTACGCCGTGAAGTTCTCGGCGCGTCCTATGTCGACAAGTCGATCGAGACCACCAATGATTTTATGATGGCATTTCAGCACATCACTACCGAATGGTGCTGGGGCTATGCCTGGACCAGACCGGGTCTGGATCGCAAGACTCGCAGCATGCTGAACCTCGCGATGCTGACGGCGCTCAACCGCGCGCCGGAAATCAAGCTGCACACGCGTGGCGCGATCAGCAACGGCCTCACCGTCGAGGAAATCAAGGAAGTGCTTTTGCACGCTACTGTCTATTGCGGCATTCCGGCAGGCCTCGATGCCTTCAAGGCCGCCAACGAAGTACTCAAGGAAATGGGTAAAGTTGATTGAGGATTGCGGTCCGACGACCAACGCTATCCTGGCGGCATTCCCCGCCCTTGTGCGGTTACTGGATCGGCAAGGCGGAACGCCGGGGAGCAGCACTTTCTCGCATTGGCCCGATACGTAGGCACCGAGGGCAAACCGGCCGTCTCAGGAGCGATCAAGTCACCCGTTGGAAAGAAAGAAGCGGTGCGAGCTTTGCGGCGAGCAGCTTTAGCTCCGACCCAAGCCGGGCCAACTTGTCGCCCTGGAATATCTCGCTGATGCCAGCCGAACTGAGCGAAAGGATGACTGAACCGTCAGGAGATTTGACCGGGACAGCGACGGCGTTAATCCGCGCGTTCGACGATCCCTTGCTGACAACATAACCTTGCTTCGCAAATTGGCGAAGCGCGGCGGCAAGCTTTGGTTCGATCATGGACCACTGCGTGCCCAGCGAGGCGCTCAATTCCGCAATCAGCTTGTTGCGTGCGACGGTATCCAGCGCGGCGAGATAGGCCCAGCCCGTTGCCGACGTTGCAATCGGAATGCGTGATCCTACTCTTAGATCGGCCACTAAGATCGCGGATCCTTGGCACCGCTGCAAAAAGAGCATGCTCAATCCGTCACGCGCACCCAGAGAGACAGCCCCCTCATGACGGCTGGCCATCGACTGCATATCCGTCAGTGCGAGCTCGCCAATGGGCAGTCCCGACAAAACCGCTTGCCCCAGGCCAAGAAGTGAAATTCCTGGACGCATCGTCTGCCTGCCGGGGACCACGACCAGAAAACCAAGCTGGATAAGCGTGGAGCAAAGCCGCCAAACCGTCGGCTGTGGCATCCCAGTCATGCGGGCAATTTCACTTGAACCTAGTTCTGGCGTCGAAGGGCTGAAACATTGAAGCACCCCGAGCCCTTTCGCCAGCGCCGCGACGAACTGCCCTTCCTTTGGATGTATGCTCTTGCCGTCTCTCGCCATTAGGGATCTAGCTGACTGCGTGAAACTGAAGTGAGATATTCGGCTGACGAATTAGTCAAGCGCGAAAGGCGAGCACGGTGGCAAAATGAAGTTAAGGGGTGTCTCGCTTGCATAAGCTGCCTTGTGACCTGATACGAGGGGAGTTCGCCACACCCATCCATCAGATCCTCGATTGGGCTAAAGCCGGACTACGCCTGTTGATCGTCGCGTAGTGCAACGTCCATCCTATGAAACAGAGGGCCCGGACGAACCGGAAGGTCCGTTATTTCGATTCCGAGAGGACGCAGCGCATCGCTAATCGCGTTGCCAAGCGCGCCCGGCACCGGCGCAATGCAACCCTCGCCGATGCCTCGCGTGCCGAGCGGATTGGTTGGATTTGGCGTCCCGGCGTCATGGTATATTTCGATACGTGGGACATCAGACGCCTTGGCGATCTTGTAGCTTTCGAGCGTCGACGTCATCTGCTGACCCTCGTCGTTGTACACATACTCTTCGAAAAAGAAGTTCGAGATACCTTGAATGACGCCGCCTTGTATTTGCCCTTCCACAATCAGGGGGTTGATGACAACGCCGGCGTCGTCTGAGGTGACATATCTCGTAATCTTGACGCGGCCGGTTTCCGGCGAGACCTCCACAAAGGCGGCGTGCGCACTGAAGCAGACGTTTCCTCTTGTGGCCTCGAAGACTGCTCTTTGCTCCAATCCACCCGTGTCACCCGGCGGAAGATCGACAGCACCAATCACAATGCGATGAGCAAGTTCGGCGAAGCTGCGCCTCAGATTGCTGTTACCACCGTGGGTTATGTAGCCATCTGCAAAACTGAACTCCTCGTCCCCTGCAACGATGGAGGCATCATTCGCAACAACACGAACTATCTTCTTCTTAAGATCGCGGCATGCCAGCGCCACGGCCGGCAAAACCATCGAGGCACCACGCCCGGAGACCGTGCCAGGACTATACGTTGTCGTAAGGGTATCGCCTGACAAGACAGTGACGTTTTGGGGATCTATGCCAAGCTCCTCGGCAACGACCTGAGCGATCGTCGTCTGGGAGCCCTGACCGGTTGGTCCATCACCATAGGCAACAGTTACGTGACCTTCGGGATCCACTCGCAAATCAACCGTCGCGTAGCTCGGCCCACCTGTTGCCGTAAGGTATGATAAATTGTCGACGCCGGAGACCTCGACACCCGTGGAGATCCCCAGGCCGATATAGCGGCCCAGACTCAATGCCTCTTTTTGACGCCTGCGGAATTCCGGAATATCGACCAATTCTATCAGTCTATCGAAGGTCTTGACAAAGTCGCCGCTGCTGTAACCCAGGCCGGTCGACAGACGCGCTGGAAACGTTGTGATGAAATTCTTCCGCAAGAGTTCCGCCGGCTCAACACCGATCTTCCGGGCAAGCATATCCAGCGCGCGCTCGAGCGCGAATCGCGGAGCGAAAATCCCGAAACCGCGTGCCGGGCATAACGAGGCCTTGTTGGTTACCGCGACTCGCAACTGAATATCGCAGAACGGGAGAATGTAGGCATTTGGAAGCCGCATTCCGCCCACCATCGGCATGGCGTAACCCCAGGTACCTCCCAAACATCCGTCGCCGGCGTCGGTTTGGATTTTGTCACGTAAGGCGACCAGCCTTCCGTTGGCGTCAGCCGCCAGTTCGATATCATGTATCTGATCCCGGCCCTGACCTGCAGCCATCAGATTTTCCTCGCGGGTTTCCAGCCACCGTACCGGGCGACGAAGATGCCGCGCGAGATAGGCTACGAGCAACGGTTCGCGGTAGACCGACCCCTTCATCCCGAAACCGCCGCCCTGATCGCGCGGCGTAATGACCCGGACTTTCGCCTGCGGCAACTTGAGGACTTCCGCCAGGCTCAACCGCTGCAGGTGCGGACGCTGGGTCGTCATCCACGTCGTTATCCCTTCGCTCGCGTCCCAAACAGCAAGCGCTCCCCGCGGTTCAAGCGCGGTAATTCCGCAGCGATGTGTCCGAAAACGTTGCCTCACAACAAACGGTGCTTCCGCGATCCGACGCTTCGCTTCTTCTATGTGGGCCGCGTGTTCATCGGCTGAGCGGGTCGCGCGAAAATTGGACTTGAAGATCTCGTTGTCATTCCAATCCTCGTGGACCCGGGGCGACGACGGATCAAGCGCCGCCTCCATGTCACCTACATAGGGCAATGGCTCGTATTCCACGAAGATCGCTTCGAGCGCATCCTCCGCCAAATACGGCGTCTCTGCTACAACTGCCGCAACCGGCTCGCCGTGAAACTTCACCTTCTCGACAGCGAGAGGCCAAAATTTGGGCTTCCGTCCCGGTAGCCCGCCTCCGACGCTAGGCTGAGGCAAAGGCAACATTTCATTTCGGATCATTTCGCCGGTGACCACGGCGACGACTCCGGGCAATTCCTCGGCGGCTGACACATCGATCGACAGAATGCGCGCGTGAGCGTGCGGTGAACGCAAGAACATCACGTGAAGCTGGCCGGCAATTGAGATATCGGCGAAGTAGCGCCCCTCTCCCCTCAGAATCGGGATGTCTTCCTTGCGAGGAAGGCGCGCGCCGATCCCGCCAGCATGAAGTTCTTTCAAAGACTATACCTCCTCCTCATGAGTCCTCGCACGGGCCACGCTAAGGATCGCATCCACAATGTTGGAATAGCCGGCGCACCTGCAGAGGTTGCCCGTTATACCGTGACGGACTTTTTCCTCGTTTAATTCCGAGTCTTTCTCAATGAGGTCGACGCCGGTCATCAACAGCCCGCTCGTGCAATAGCCGCACTGTAGGGCATGATGTTCGTTGAAGGCGATTTGCAGCGGATGCAACTCGCTACCCTCCGCTAACCCCTCCACCGTTGTGATCCAACGACCATCACACTGGACGGCCAGAACGAGACAGGATTTGATGGCATCGCCATCAAGATGGACGGTGCATGCGCCGCAGGCTCCCTCGAATGTACATCCGACATGAGTGCCGGTGAGTCCCGCTTCATACCGAATGAAATCCACCAGCAGCATTCTGATGGGGATGCTACGTTCGTAAGCGATGCCATTTATCGTGATCGAAACTGACGTATTCATTCCCGATTACCCAGCGCGCGCATAAACGCCCTAGTGACGACGTCCCGGCCCAAGTGGCGGAATAGCACCCTTCGGTATTCCGCGTCGGCATCCTCGTCCGAGTGAGTATCGAGTGAGGTCGAACTGTCGTTCAACGCCTCCTCGATCCCCTTTGTGTTTGAATGCGAGACGCCAATTAACGCGCGCTCCGCCGTCAGGACTCTGATAGGCCCACTTTCAAGCCCGGTAACCGAGATCCGTGCCGAAGAACAGGAACCCACGTCGTCCAGTTGCAGGAAAGCGCCGACGCCGATTACGGGAAGCCCGTCGGTCATCAGGCTCCATTTTCGATAAGCACTGCCGGCTCGCCCAAGAGTTTGCGGCAGTTCCACCGACAGCAAGAGCTCGCCTTCCTGGCGGCTCGTTTCCAGCGGCGCGCCGAGAAAGTCCTCAATATCGACCGCTCGCGTTTGCCCAGACAAAGAGGCCAAAGTCAGCTGGGATCCGATCGCGAGGTTAACTGCCGGCATGCATGCCGATATATAGTTCCAGCACAGGCTGCCGCCGATCGTACCGCGGTGACGAACCTGACGGTCGCCAACGTGGCCCGCGCCGTCAACCAACGCGGCGAAGGGGCCTTCCAAAAGTTCGCTATCGGCGATGTCGCAGTAGCGTGTCATCGCGCCGATACGAATGGTGCCCGGCTCTTGATGAATACCCTGGATTGCGTCGATCTTCTGCAAATCCACCAGACATTTTGGCCGGACCATACGTGACTTGATGGCCTGCATGAGACTTTGACCGCCAGCAATGTAGTGAGTTTCCTCCCCCCAGCGCGCAAACGCCGTCACGGCCTCATCCACCGTGGCCGGCGCGACGTAACCCTCGATCGGAGATGGGTACATTTATGTGCCGGCCCTGCGGTTGTTCGACATTTCAATAATAGGTTCGTCCACCATCGACCGGCAGAATGATTCCCGTCACGTAGGAAGCATCCGTCCCTAACAAAAACGCGATAGCGGTTGCGACTTCTTCGGGACGTGCGATCCGCTTGAGCGCATAGAGATCGCCGTTCAACCGGCTTGCATTTTTTATCATCGGCGTATCGACTGCGCCCGGACAGACCACGTTGACCCGGATGCGCGGCGCTAGTTCCATCGCCCAGGTCTGAGTAAGACTGAGAACGGCCCGCTTGGAAGCTGCATAGGCACCCAGTCCGGGAAACGGGTTAAGCGCCACCCCGGAAGAAACATTCACGATGCTGGCCTCTTCAGCCTGACGAAGAAACGGCAGGGCCGCGCGCGCGACATTGAGGGTGCCGGTGAGGTTGACTGCGAAAACGTGGTCCCACTGAGCCATATCCGTGCTCTCTAGCGGGCGGCCGCCCGTCACGCCGGCAACATTGACGAGTCCGTCTATTCCGCTCATGCGACTGGCCGCTTCTGCGACTGCCCGCTCAACAGCAGAAAAGTCAGTGACGTCTGCTTGCGAGAAGTCCTGATTGTTTGCATCCGGCGAAGAAGTAGCATCGATAATGTATGCCTGCGCCCCACGGTCGCGGATGACGGCAACTGTGGCCGCGCCAATTCCGGAGCCGCCTCCCGTAACCAGTATCTTGCGTCCTCTGAGCATCCTTCCTCACTATCTTCACGCGGTGCGGCGGCTTCGTTCTCGGCCGCTCATTCGTTCCAATCCACACCGGAGCGCGCCTGCGCGGCCCTAATGAGGCTATTCGCATTATGAATATACTATTCAAGGATATCCAATGCCATGCGGCAATTGTCAAGCTTTCAGAGCGACGAGCCATTATTCGCGCGTCGACCCGCCGGCTTCGATATTCCCATATGCGAAGCCAATTGCATGCGCCCGGCCTGCCGCCCACCAGATCTTCAACGGACGGGCAATTCCATCGCTGTTATCAGCTTTGAACCATCGTCATCGGCCGACCGTTGGCGGAGGAAACCAACGCCGACGATGCAGATTGCCGCGACTGTTGCCGGGATGATCGGCAACAGGAGAATCTGGGGCGCCTTCCATCCGGCGGCCAATGCGATGCCGACGACCCAAGGACTCAGCATCGATCCGAACCGTCCTATCCCGGACGCATATCCCACGCCGGTGGCGCGAATCTCGGGCGGGTAATATTTGGTCACCAAGGCCGTCAGAGCCGACCAGGCGCCAAACGCGAACATGCCGGCGAGAAACGACGCCGGGTATAGCAGCATTAGATTGGTTCCCGAAAATGAGAGTGCCGCGCTCGCTATCGCGACGAAGGCATAGCTTGCCGACAAGGTGAGATGCGGCCCGATTCTTTCGGATATTGGTCCAAGCACCAGGGATCCCATCAACCCGCCCAAGGGGAATAAGGCCGAAGCGAAAATTGCGACTTCGATGGGATTGCCGCTCTCGCGGACCAGCGTGGGCTGCCAGAGCGCGAAGATATAGACCATCACGAACTGATTGACCATCGACAACCAAAGAAGGCACGTCACGGGTGCGCGGCCGGCGGCAAACAGACGGGACAACGAGGCCCGCCTTTCCTGGCCGATGTGGGCGATAAATATTGCATCGGCGCTTGCAACCGTCTTTGGCGAGATTCGCTTCAATATATGTCCGACGCGCGGATCGGAGGAATTGCGGGTCGCCAAAAACAACGGCGACTCCGGAAGAAGAACCTGACAAACAAGCGCCATGACCAGGCTACTCAATCCCCCGATGATGAAGATCAAGCGCCAACCGAACACCGGAATCATATGGCTGGCGAGGATTCCGCCGAGAGACGCCCCAGCCGCGATAGCCCCGATAACAATCATGATCGCCGTCCTCCGCCGATGCTCGGGCGCATAATCCGCAACTATTGTCGTTATATTAGGTAAAACACCGCCCAGGCCGACACCTCCGACCAGTCGAACCCAGAAGAGATCGTCCACATCTCGAACAAAGGCGATGGCAAGTGTACTGATGCCAAAGATGATGGTAGCGGCAATTGTCATCGGTTTGCGGCCGATCTTGTCACCGAGCTGACCCATCGCCATGGCGCCTATCATGAGTCCCAATAGGCCGGCCGTAAGCGCAGGTGCAAACGCCTGCGGCTTGACCGCCCAATCCGCGGCAATCGAGCTCAAGGCAAATGAAATGGATGAGGTGTCGAATCCGTCAATCAGCGCAACTACGACTCCCAGCGAAAGCACAAGGATCTGAATCGGACTGATTGGGGAGCGATTGATGATGTCGCCTACGTTCACATGCTGCCCCATGGCCTGTCGCCTCCCAATTTTATCTGTTTTCCTGAATACTTATTCGTAGTGGGAGAAAGGTGGGACTTCTTGTCCGGCGCCCTTCCCCTTCCCGACCGTCGATCCTTGGATCGCCCCCGGCCTCGGAAGCAGTTGAGTAACGATCTGCATCGGCGTGACACCCCGCGACGTGCGCTCGCCCGAGCGAGAAGAAATTTCTGGAGCTGGATCGCGCCCCTCCAAGGCGGCCTAATTCAATTTAGCCACACTCGCCAACGGGCTTGTCGGGTCTGGATCCTGCGTACGATCGACCGGCGTTGCACGCTCACACCTCGACGACATGATTGGCAATTGTATTCAGTTCGACCGGCCCAGACTGCGTCACCAACACCGTGCCGCCAATGTTGATCCGGCGGTCTCCGAAGTGGCAGTTAGGCTCCATGGCGAAGGTCATGCCCGCCTGAAGGACTATTTCCTTATTTCTTGCGGCCTTTGGTGGGATGGGCGCGTAAGTGCCCGCATCCGAGAAATTCTCCATTCCAAATGTTGATAAGCCTGACAAGACTGAAATGGGATTGAGTGAGTGGATCTGCGGCGTGACAAACCAACCACCGGCCCGCTTAACAACATCGGTCATGGCGTCGTCGACTTCCCCGAAGGTGGTCCCAACGCGCATCTTTTCCAAGCCTACATCATAAGCTTCTCGGGCTACTTCGGCGGCCTTTTGGTGGACGGGATGCATCTTTCCCAATGAAACGCAGACCTGTTGCTGCGTCTCCATTAGCCCGTAGGTAGGAAATAGTTCGGACTGGACGAGGTCGCCTCGATCCAACGTGCGGGACCGCACCGGACGCACCAACCAATCGGGAAAGCCCCATGCTGGATTGTCGGGTCCGCTTTGAATGATCAAGGCGGCCGAATTGGCTCCGCCGATGAAAGCCGCCGCCATAGCCTGCGCATAAACGTCAGCTTCAGTCATCCCGGGCCTCGCCGCAGCCACAAATGCCTCGGACATCTTCTCGCCCGCGTTGGCACAGTGTCTGATGACTTCGATTTCTTCCTGACTCTTGACCAGCATCATGCGTGCGAGACGCCGCCAGACGTGGACGAATTTGACATTTGGGAGCTCGGCCGACACGCTTTCCCACGCAGAATGCGACAAGAAGCTTTCTTGCCGGGGACCAGCCGGCTCCAAGCCAATGACGCCGACGCGCGCTGACATCAGACCGTTTGCTTCGAAAGCCTTCTTGACCATGGCGGCATCTCTGCCCAGCCAATGATGATCCGGTCGAATCCACGGCGTCATCCCACGCTTCGACTCAACCGCTTGACAGATGAGGTGTAATCCGGACCAGGAAAGCAAAATAGGCTCGCCTTCCCGCGGGAACACCAGCCAGCCGCCAGCGCGGTCGTTTGAGAGATAGACGTCGGGCGCAACGTTCGGGGCGCCGCGGTTTGCTTGGCCAGTCACCAGCAGTCCGTCCAAGCCCTCATCGTCCATGAGCTTTCGCGCCAGCGCCCAGCGGCGGTCCCGCTCCTTCATCGAATAACCGGGAAACGAGAGTTGTAATTCTGATTTTGTATTCAATTCGGAATTCATTGGTTCCCCTTCGTGCCGGACCCAGCAAAACGCCGCGACTGACTGTGCTTGATTCTTCTAGACGAAGTTGTTCGTACGGAGCGGCAGGCTACCAGGTGACCGGCACGTGCTCGACGCCGTAGACCAACATGTCGTCCTTGAATTTCAACGTTTCGATCGGGGCAGCGAGCGCCAGGTTCGGCAGTCGGCTGAAAAGCGTCGTGAATACGATTTGCAGTTCGACGCGTGCAAGGTACTGGCCCAAGCATCCATGCACGCCGAAACCGAACCCGACCTGCTGGCGGGCGTCGCGTCGGATATCGAATTTGTCGGGATCGGAGAACACTTTGCTGTCGCGGTTGGCGGCTGATTGGAATGCGATGATACCTTCGCCGGCCCGGATAAGTTGCCCCGAGATCTCGACGTCCTCCTTGGCGACCCTTCTTTGCCCCGAATGGGCAATCGATAAGTATCTCATAATTTCTTCGACGGCCGCCGGAGCCAATCCGGGATCCCTGCGAAGGAGTTCAAGCTGGTCCGGGTACTGGAGAAAGAGCAACGTACCGAGCGCGATCATGTTCGCCGTCGTTTCGTGCCCGGCTATGAGGAGCATCCGCGCCATACTGACCACCTCATGTTCGGTCAGATGGCCGGTTCTCACATGGTCGACCACAAGACGGCTCAGCAGATCGTCCTGCGGATCCTCGTTTTTGCGCTTCAGCAGGCCCGCGAGATATTCATCGACGAGCTCACGATTGGCCGCGAGCGCCGTTTCCATCGACACAGCGTTCGAGGTGAATATCCGGGTCCGTGATTGGAAAAACTCGTGATCCGAATAGGGTATTCCCATCAGCTCGCAGATTACGGAAGAAGGAACAGCGAGCGCGAAACATTCGACAAAGTCGGCAGGAGGCCCCTTCTCGATCATCGCATCGATAAGGCCGTCAACGATCTTCTGCAGCTTGGGACGCATCTGCCCGATACGTCTGGCGGCGAACTCTCCCGTCACCATACGCCGCTGTGCCGTGTGCTTCGGTGGATCCATGGACACGAAGGACGGATACTTCTTCCTCGATGCCTGGAGAGCGGCGCTCTGTCCTGGAAAACCCGGAGTGGTCGGATCGGCGCTAAAGCGAGGATCGCCCAGCACCGTCTTGTAATCCGCGTGGCGAGTGATCACCCACGCGATGTCGCCGTTCCAAAGCCGGACGCGGAACACGGATCGGTCATCCCCCAATCCACTGTATTCGAGAGGTGGATCAAAGACGCGCTGACGTGGCCGCGGAAATGGAGGAATTTGAGAAGAGCCAGAAAACGGGCATCCGGCGGGCTGCGTAGTAGCGCTCGACTGTCCTTGCGACGTGTCGGCCATGAAGATCTCCGAGTGAGATGGAAATGATATGAGGTGAGCGATCGGTCACAGCTTCTGCCGAGAGCGATATGTCCCGGGCTTCGGCGCAACAAAGCGATCCGGAGGTCACGCGCTGATCGAAAGCGCGCGCGACGGGCAGAGCTGAACGGCCCGTTCGACGTCCTCCCTGAACGATTCCGCCGGCTGGCTGTCCAGCACGATAACGACGCCGTCGCTTTCGCGTTGGTCGAACACTTGTGGCGCGCTTATCACGCACTGCCCGGCTCCACAGCATCTTCCTTGATCGACCTCAACCCGCATTTTCGTCCCCGTGCCGGCGCTATGTCGCAATTCTCGACTAGGCTCAATTTCGAATAAGCTATCCAAAATATACAATCGAGTCAATCTTTCGGCCGACAGGGTCCCCATTACGAGCAGAGCACTGGGCAAGAAAAATCTCCCATCCACTATCGCAGCAGGCCGTATTATAGCGACATCAAGCCGCAGTGTTGACGCGGGGCTTCCAACGTGCCAACTCGCATGGCTAATTTATTATTCATTTCTCGAATAACGACCCAGATCAATAATAGTAGAGAAACGCCCCGTGCGAAGAGAGCAACAAACAATGCCCGCACTGCATCAATGGAGGACGCGTTGAACAAGCTCATCACACTTGTCACACTTGTGACGTTGACTGCGGCCGCTGCCTCGCCAAGCTTTGCTCAAGGCGAAAAAAAATACGGCCCGGGCGTAACAGACACTGAGATCAAGCTTGGCCAAACCATGCCCTATAGCGGGCCAGCCTCGAGCTTGAGTCTAATCGGAAAGGTCGAAGTCGCCTATTTCAAGATGATCAATGCCCAAGGCGGCGTAAATGGGCGCAAGATCAATTTGCTCTCCCTGGACGACGGATTTAATCCGGCCAAGACGGTCGAGCAGACCCGAAAGCTTGTCGAAGGTGAGGAGGTGCTTGCGATTTTCTCCACCGAGGGGTCCGCGCCCAACTTGGCTATCGCAAAATACATGAACTCGAAAAAAGTGCCGCAACTGCTGGGGCAAGCCGGTTCGCCGAAGCTCATCGATCCGGTAAACCTACCCTGGACGACAACATTTTACACGACGTCGTCGCTGGAGGGGAAGCAACTAGCGACCTTTTTGCTAGAGACCAAGGCCGACGCCAAAGTCGGCATCATCTATCAGAACGACGACAACGGCAAAAGCTATCTGGAAGGCATGAAGGCGGGGCTGGGTGAAAAGGGGGTGAGGATGGTGGTCAAAGAAGTCGGCTTCGACCTCAGCTATCCTACGATTGATTCTCAAATTCTTTCGATCCAGGCGGCAGGCGCGGATACGATTTTCTTTGCTACGACTACGCCAAAATTTGTAGCCCAGGGAATTCGCAAGATAGGAGAGCTTGGCTGGAAGCCGCTAATGCTGCTGACATTTCCTGCCTCCTCGATCGAAACCACATTAAAGCCGGCAGGACTTGAACACGCGATTGGTGCGGTCACATCGATATACTCTAAGGACCCAGGCGATCCGAAATGGCGGGACGATCCCGCCGTGCAGGACTATTACAAATTCATGAAAGAGTGGGCGCCTGGCGAGCCACCGACCGACTCCACCGGAAGGATCGGATATATCGCGGCACAAATGATGGTCGAAATATTGATGCGTTGCGGTGACGACCTGACGCGTGAGAATTTGCTGTATCACGCGACCCACATCAAGGACTTTCAGATCCCAATGTTTGTCAGTGGCATTAAAATCAACGTCACACCGGAAGATCGCGTACCCTGGAGGCAGGCGCAGATGGTGCGGTTCGACGGCAGATCCTACGAATTCATTGGTGGTATCGTTACAGCGCCTGGCGACAAGTAGAGCGCAATTCCCGCCCGGCTACGTCAGCCATAAAGCGACGGTTGTCCGCGCTTGGGTATGCCGCCGCTTCAACCTCGGCGGTCACATTGAAATGGGGGCCATCTCACGCAACGCAACTCATTGTTGCCCGTCGTGATCATTCCGCTTTCTCGTGCGATGAGCAGCGGATCGGCAGCCGCTTCAAACCTGTGACCAGGCTGGCTTTGGCACACGCCGGATCACCTCACGTGAAACACGGTCTTTCCATTGGCTCGCCTGCTATGGCGAAGTCTCAGATGCGCATTTCATCGACCTATTCTCTATCGGCGCAAACTTCGTGCAGCGTTCCGCCGTCGTGAATCCGCGGGCCTCTCTCTGAAAACATGCTCATTGCGCGATCAAAGTGTCGCACCGCCGGATACGCGAACGCACTCACCGGTCACATAACGCGACAGGTCGGTTACCAAAAATTCCATTACGCCGGCGCAATCTTCGGGCGTACCCAGCCTGCGAAGCGGATTGGCCTTTGCCTGAGCCTCCGTGCCCAGATTGCGAGCTGCGGCTTGCGCCTTAACTCGCGCGCTTTCGATAATGCCGGGAGAGATGCAGTTGACTCGCACACCATCAGGCCCTAGCTCCACAGCCATGCTCTGAGTATATTGCAGCACGGCAGCCTTCGCGGCTCCGTACATTGCTAGGCGGCCTCCCGCCGGAGTACGATCCATCGCGTTCGTGACGGTGTTGACTACCGCGCCGCCCTGTTTGCGCAGATAGGGGGTCGCCGCCTGGCAACAATGCATCATACTGTAGAAATTGATTGCGAAGAGCTTTTCCGTATCCTCAAGGGAGACTTCGGACGGACGACTGCGTTCAATCGAAGTTGTAGCACCGCCGGCATTGTTGATCAGGATGTCAATCCGCCCCAGTTCCTTCACTACCTGCTCAATCGCGGCGATCGCTTGCTTCCGGTCGGACAGGTCGGCCTGTACCCCCGTACTCCGGCCGCCCAGCGCCCTCACTTCGTCCATCACCGTCGCGGCTGTGAGCGCTTCGCCAAATTTCGCTGCGACATCAAGATCGATATCGATGACAGCAACATCAGCGCCCAGTTGAGCGAGTCGTAGCGCATAAGCCCGACCGATACCGCCGGCACCTCCGGTAACAATCGCAACCTTGTTCCTCAACTTGCTCATTTCTCAATCCTCAAGCTATCCGCTTATCGCGAGCCGTTCGTTGGCACGGCACATCCGACCCAACTCTTTGGCCTTTACATAGGCGGGCACCCCATTAGCGCTGATCTAGGTCATCCATTGTAACATCGGGCAAATCCGAGAGTGGTCTATCGCGCAAGCGCATAGGTCAACATCGCTACGATGGCTACGATCCCGACAACGGCCACCATCGCCGAAAGGGCCAGCACGTTCGGGTAATCCCTTCGTCCCGCGGCTACGGGAGCCGGGGCGGCCTGGATGGATAGAGGACTGAAGTCGGTTGCACCGGACGCCGGCAATTCCGTCGATGCTGCCTGAACCGCCTCGTCCGTTGGTTTCCCGGGGGCGGAGTTCGATTGCTCGACCTCCGACGCGAAGCGCACAAAGAACTGATCCGCCATTTTCTTCGCGGTCGCATCGATCAACCTGGCTCCGAGTTGCGCGATCTTTCCGCCGACTTGCGCATCAACGTTGTAGCGCAGCACGGTACCGTCCTCCACGTTCTCCAACGATACCCTCGCGCCGCCCTTGGCAAATCCGGCGATTCCGCCGGTGCCTTCGCCCGCCATGACATAGCCATTTGGCGGATCCACTTCCGAGAAAATGACTTTGCCGTTGAAGCGCGCCGAGATGGGTCCGACTTTGAAGGCTGCCGTAGCGGACATGCCCTCCGAAACTGTCCCGTCTAGCGCCTCGCAGCCAGGGATCGACGCCTTCAAGACAGTCGGCGCGTTGAGTGCCGCCCAGACCTTCTCTCGTGTGGCCGCAATCTTGCGTTCACCTTGCATCTGCATCGGTAGTTCCTCTTGTTGGGGTGGCGTGATTGCCTTTATGGCCTCTGCAGCAACACTTTCGCCAGGTGGGACCTGTCGAACGCAGTACCGTGAATGTCGTCGTGAGCTGCTCTGGAGCAGAGACACTCCGCCAAGAAACTCGGGAGACCCGCGTTCTAACAATGCCTTTTCGCTTCCGTTCAGCGAAAGATGTCATTTCGAACTGCTCCGGGCGACCGCCACGCGAATTCCCGCTTGACCGTGCGAAAGCCATCAGCGCCCGCAGCGCATAAAGCCGTAGGGCCCGGTTGCGTAAATCGTTGCGGTCGACGCGATTCCCCACGGACGCTGGTTTGTACGCTCATAACCGTTCCAACTCGGTCGTCGCGGATCATGTCCTTGCTTATTTGCCTGTCAAATTTGTTATTCGCATCTGACTTGACTCCGCCGCAGCTGTCAAGGGTGGGTGTCCTGCGAGGGAACCGACAGGCACGCCTCTGCCAAGGCGGTTGCGCATTTCGCAAAGCGATTTCCCTGTTTGTAATATATTGCCTGCTCACCCTCCCCCTTCGTCATCGGGGAATTTCATTTTATGGAGAATGCGAAGACAGTGCCCGCGCAGCCTCCATCCAAAGCGCCGGAGCCAATACGAGTCTATCGGTCGCATCCAACGTGGAGACGACCGGAGCTTTAGATCGTTAGTCAGAGGTCGATTGCCAAATCAGGCCGCATAGCCTTGCTCGCACAGATCATGGCACTACGAGGCGCACGAGCACAATCGCAGGCGGCCCAATTTTGGCTTACATGCTCGGCGCAGTACGCGCCTCGCGCGAGGGATATGCGCAGACATAGCCAATCAAAGCCTCAGAGAAAACGTCTATCTCGCCGCGACCGTGATAAACTCCCGATGAATGTGAAGAATCGCATCAAGCGTCTTGAGATTTCTCTGCAATACATTGATGCTTTGGATCAATCTTTCGCAGGCGCTTGCGACTGCGACGATTTGATCCGTAGTTGCTCGGGGATGCATTTGAACGGCGTCGACTTGAATGGAGCCCGCAGATGCGTAGGCGGGCTTCGTTGATCTTTTAATAGTTTAACCTACGGTACCAATCGTCGTCCCTCTATTCGATTCTAAATATGCTGGCCGGCGATTCCGCCTGGAGGCCAACCATCGTCGCTATCAAGCGGCGCGAACCGCGTTCAAGAACTTGCCAACCTCCAGTTTGAGGCGGTTGCTTTCGAGAGAAAGCGACCGCTCCGACGAAGGGATCAAGCCGCGCGCATCGTTGCCAGGAATTTCTCGACCTCCATCTTGAGCCTTCCGCTTTCGCCGGACAGAAGTTGCGCCGATGACAGCATCTGACTTGAAGCCGACCCGGTTTCGCTCGCGCCACGGCTGACGTCAGCGATATTTGAAGCGACCTGCCGGGTTCCCTGCGCCGCCTGCTGAACGTTCCGCGCGATCTCCTGGGTCGCGGCACCTTGCTCCTCCACCGCTGCCGCGATGGTCGAGGAGATTTCCGAGACGATGTTGATCGTGGTACTGATCTCCTGGATGGTGGCAACGGACGCCTCGGTGGCGGACTGCATGCCCGCGATTTGCGCGCCTATCTCATCCGTGGCCTTCGAGGTTTGCGCTGCTAGCGCCTTCACCTCGGATGCGACCACCGCGAAGCCGCGACCGGCTTCGCCCGCGCGCGCCGCCTCGATGGTGGCGTTGAGCGCCAGCAGGTTGGTCTGCTCGGCAATCGCGGTGATGAGCTTGACGACGTCGCCGATGCGAGCTGCTGCATGCGAAAGATCCGCGATACTGGTGTTGGTCTTCCCTGCTTGCCTGACCGCCTCACCGGCGATGCGGCTGGCTTCCTGCACTTGACGGCTGATCTCACTAACCGATGAGGTCATCTCCTCGGTGGCGCTCGCAACTGACTGTACGTTGGTCGAAACCTCCTCAGACGCCGTAGCCGCGTCACCGGAGATCCTCCCAGTGGACTCCGCTGTCGTCGACAGCGTATTGGCTGCCGCCTCCAGCTCAGTCGATGACGACGATAGCGAGCCGACGAGTTCGCCGATCGTCGCTTCGAACTGGCGGGTGATGTTGTCGACGCGCTGGGCGCGGGCGATCTTCGCATCCGCCTCCACTGCAGCAGCCTCGTCGGCGGCCTTCTTGGCAATCAGCGCGTCCTTGAAGACTTGCAGGGTGCTGGTGATCTTGCCTATCTCGGTTTTTTCGGCCAGATGGGAGACGACGGACGTCAGATCGCCCTTTGCGAGACCCTGCATCGGGATCAGAACGGAATCGATACCTCTTGAGATGTCGCGGACCATACCGACGGCCGCGCACAGTCCAAGAAGCATGGAAGCGCCGAGGACAACCATCAGCGCGCGCACCGAGATGGCATAATCGTCGTTTGCTTTTTGCCCAGCAGTTTCCGCGCCCCTATCATTCAATTCAACGAGCTTGGCCAGCACCCCGTCCATCGCGACACCCACGGGCACTGTTTTGTCCGCGTTGATTTCAACCGCTTTGGCATTGTCGCCCTTGCGGGAGAAAGTGGTCACCTCCTCTGCAGCATTGCGATACTTCTGACAAAGCATCGCAAGTTCATTGAACAGCGCCCGCTCTTCGGTTGATTTGATCAGCGGCTCATATTTGCCGAGGGCAGAGTCATAAGCCTTGATTAATTCAGCGAGGTTCTTGTCGATACCGGCTTTGGCCTTTTCGTCGGCGATCAGCTGATCCCTCATACGCGCGCGGTAGCGCGCAGCCTGGACACGCAATTCTCCAGCCCAGCGCACGCTGGGGAGCCAGCTAGTTTGAATTTCCTGTGCCGACGCATTGATCGCGCTTAGCTGGATTACCGAAAAGAGGCCCATCGAAGTCATCGCGACGAAGAGAAACGAGACCACGGCGATAATTTTGGTGCGAATGGAACGCTTGGCGAGCACTGCAAGACTCCGTTGGTCGTTCTAAACCGTTGAAGGATGGATCGGGATGAAACGCGCATCTCCGCGCGAGACGGCCGATAGCGATTTTGGATTGGGTGCCGGCATGTCAGGACCGGCCTAGCTGCTCCCCTCGCTGCAACGGACCGCAACGGGCGCTTCCCGGGGCCGCTGTTGTCCGCGCTTCAGTTTTCCCATTTCACCACCATCAGTATGAATTGCGGCAGCTCGCGCAGTCGCAAATCATATTCTTTAAACAATTCGTCTCTCAAAGCTCGCCACGGCGTCCGCATACAAGACGTACAGTCAAGGAAACCAATTAGAACGGCGTTAAGCAAAAATTATCCAATTCGACGAGCGAATAGCAAAAACTCCCGCTCAGCCGCGCCGGGAATAACAAATTTTATCGTCGCTCGAATGTTGCACGCCGCGCAGTAAGAAAATTTTGCTGATCGTCCCTCTACCCGGGAGCACATGGAAATAGAACTCAGAGAACTCGCACCAAATTAAGCAGAGCATGCTTCCGATAAGTGGGTACCGATCTTCCTGCTCGAATAGAAAGGCAGAGCGGCTTGATTAAGCTGAGGCCGATCTGCGCCCAGAGCGATCAGCACAATTTCACATGAGACGACTACGTTCTGTCTCGATCAGAATTGAAAAGAGATAACGTTATCGCGATTGCGTGCCAGCAAGGTCCGCATGCATGCCTTTCGCGGAAGGCTGCTCGCAGCTATCGCGGCCGGACACCCGGCTTGCCGACTTGCGGAAACAACAGTTCGATCCCAGCGTCTGAAAATGTTTTCAGAAATACTTCCATCAATCCGTCGGACATCGGCAATGCGCCGTCGCATTCCTCAAGCCGCCGTACCACGGCCGGCGACACGCCTGTCTGATCCGCAAGCTGCCTGACGGACCAGTTCAGAATTCCTCGGGCTGCGCGCATTTGGGCACCGGTCAGCCTGGATGGTGAAGCAGAGAGATCGAATAGTTTCTCGTTGTGCACATCGGTGGAAACGCCAAGCCACTCCTGGACGTTGCCATCTAGATTCGGGATCGGAATGGCACGACACCTGTGCCATCGGTACGTGGCGTCGGAGTGCAGCAAACGATACTCGACCTTGTAAGGCCGCCCGGTCTCCACCGAGAGCGACCATTTTTTCAACGCGGCATCGCGATCTTCTTCATGCAGCAGGTCCATCCAATCATTTCCCGAAATCAGAAGCCGGCCGTCTTGCCTCGCAGCTTCCCAGTTCTGCTGCGACGTGATGCGGCCATCGGGGCCAGCGGTCCACACGAGCCCTTCCACCACCCGAATGAGTGTGTTGTAGCGCTCGGCGCCAGCTCTGAGCTGCCGTAATGATTCGCGATAATCGGTGATGTCGATCACCACGCCCAGAATCCTGGCAGGCTCACCGTCTGCATTAAGCAACAGCTCAGCCTGACTATGAACCCAACGCAGCTGGCCATTTGGCCTGATGATGCGAAATTCACGATTGAGCGGCAAGCCATCGAGCAGCATGGCGCGCAGCACGTCTTTCGTGCCGCGATTCAAACGGCGATCCTCGGGATGAATACTCCGAGCGATCTCGTCGTATGACGGAGCGACCGTGCCGGGGACCAGTCCCAGCAGCTCATAGAAGCCGCGCGACCCGTGCATTTGCCCGCTTAAGACATCGCTATGCCAGGTCCCGACGCCAAGCTTCTCTTCAATAAACCGAAACAAGTCAGCTGCGCCGGGGTCGCCCCCGAACCGAAACAAAATCAAGCTCCTTCATCGAAGACTCTTACAGCCGAGCAAAGATTACGGGCAATTCATTTTATGCCTCTGATACTTGCAAATACATGTTCCAATTCTGATTGTCTCCAGCCGCGGCCAATGATTCTAGTCGTCGTTCACAGCTTTGTTCCAAGCGGGAGTTTTCGCCGCACTCAGAGAGACGCAGAGGAATCCTTACCGTGAAATTGCGGTATAATTTTCGCTAGCGTCGGGACATCGACATAGTTGGTACGACTGACGTCGCCTAGCGGACTATAGAAAGGAGCCGTATTGTTACCGATGTTGCTTCCACGCTCATCCCCGGTGGCCCCGGACTTGGCCGATCACTAAGCGAGCTCGGGGACTTCATTTTTCCTGGCCATTCCTTCTAGTAGTTTCGAATCGGGGGCGCAGAGCCCCGCTCCTCTGATATCTCGATGCTCCAACGGCGCGGCATTCATGCGTTGAAAGAGATGCTCCAAGGTTTTAGCGATCGCGAAAAGCGCGCGAACATTTCCAAGATCTGCCGGGCCAGCGCGAACGATCAACGCTTTAGAGCGCTTTGGGAAGCAAACGCCGTTGAGCGATCGCTGTGCGATGTAGCTTAAGCCGCTCGGCCAAAAAAATGGAGCGCTTCGCACGAAGCGCTCCAGTCTGGGAGAATCCTATCTCGTCGAATGGCAATTAGGGATGCCACGGCATCATTGCGCCGCCGCCGGAATAGTCAGGAGGTCGCTTATAAATTCCCATCCCTTGCCATCGAATTTCGCGATGCGCGACGATCGCCATGCCACTCGATCGTCCTTCGAAATATTGAGATTGATCCCGGCGAGGAAGAGCGGCAGGTGTAGATCCTTCACGGTGGTCGCCTGCTTCATCAGATTTTCGCGTGATAGATCATCACCGCAGCTTTTCAAAAGCTCGGTGATCATTTTTCCTGTCACGTAACCATTCATTGAAAACCCATCCTCTACGGGTTCGCCAGGAGCCCACTGTTTCATGAACGCGCGATAATCCGCTATTTCAGGATCGTCCGCCCACCTCGGATCGCTTGGCTCCTTTCGCCAAACCGCCGTCAAAACTCCCGCTGAAGCCTCTAAGCCTGCGGGTTGCAGGACGTTTGAGATCTGAGCCACTGCCGTCGGAATGATTTGCAGCGGCTTCCAACCAATTTCACTGGTCTTTCGGATCGCTTGAGCAGCGAATTTGGGTGTCGTCGCGTGAAAAAAAACATCCGCTCCAGACGCCTTCAATGAAACGATTTGAGAGTCGATTGTTGGAAATGTCACATCGTAAGGTTCTTCCTTGACGATCATTTTCGATGCTTTGTCGCCTAGCTCCGCCTTGAATGCATCCAGGTATCCTCTGCCATAGTCGTCATTCTGATAAAGGATCGCTATTTTTGCGTCCGGCTTGGTCTGCAAGATATAACGGGCGTACGTCCTTCCTTCGACATCCTGGGAAGCAAAAAATGGTACGGTCCATGGATAGTGGACTGGATCATTCAGCTTCGCTGAACCGCTTGTACCGAACAGATGCGGCACCTTTTTGGAATTGAGATACTTGGCTACCGTGACATTCGCGAGGGTTCCGACCGTACCGACAATTGCAAGGACCTCCTCGCCTTCAACCAATTTTCGTGTCTGTTCGATCGTCTTCGGCGGACTGTATCCATCATCCAGCGAAATCATATTGATCTTTCGACCGTTGATTCCTCCAGCCTCGTTTATCATTTTAAGGTAATCGTTTTCGACGCGGGCCGTCGTGCTGAATGCTGACGCCGGCCCGCTATAAGGCGCGGTCTGACCAAGCTTAATTTCCTTGTCGGTGACACCGGGACCATATTTCGGCTCCGCTTGGGCGAGCGGCGTTGCCGCAATACCCATGCCCAGAATAAGCGCGATAGCGCCCGCGTATTCCAAGCGTCTCCGTCCGCATAGAGAGCGCGCTTTCTTACTGAATGACGCCATGATTTCCTTCCGAGACCATTTCGTTTTGAAAGCGAACTCACTTGCTTCGAGCAATCTGTGAGGCGAAGCAGTGATCGGCGGCGTTGGCTCGACGATCAGGTCGAGTTGACAGCCGATTCCCTAATCCAGAGGCTCGAACGTCGGCAGATTCGCGCCGTTAGCAAGCGCCAGCCACGACAGTTTTACCGGCAGTCCGATCCTCACTTTATCGAGCTCGCAATTCACGATATTGGCCATGATGTTCACCCCTTCTTCGAGTGTAACCAACGCGATCGCAAATGGAGTGTGACCGCGGAAGGGAGGATTGGCATGCGAGGCAATTAGGAATGAAAAGATCTCACCTCGCCCCGACGCCTCGCGCCATTCCAGCTGACGTCGTCCGTCATAGATGCTGGTCGGGCGCGGGATGAATTGATATCTCTTGTTGCGAGGATCGTACTGAAGCAGTAGGCGCTTCTCGCGGGTCGCATCCCAAAATGCTTTCGAGAAGCTGCGCGGCGCGGGAGGATCGCGAACAACTTCGGTCGTATTGTTTAATTGTGTCATGGTTTATCCCCTACCCGTTCGCGGTCAGTGCCATGACAGCGCTGGTTGCCCAGTTGCGCCCATATGGAATACCGCCAATTCCCGTCACGAGCGCGGTTTTCGTATCCGACACTTGCCGGCTGCCCGCTTCACCAAACATCTGTCGCACGGCTTCGACGAGGTTGGTTCCGCCACCCGCAAGGCCGCACTGGCCGGCGGATATCTGGCCGCCGCCGGTATTGAGCGGAAGATCGCCGTCGAAGGAGAAGCTTCTTTCCCTCACGTAGTCGCATCCCTGTCCGGGCTTGCAGAACCCGAGCATTTCGAGCTGCATGACAATCGCGATGATGAAGTCATCATAGGGATGGAATGAGCCGAAATCCGAAAGCTTGACGCCAGCCTGCGAGAGCGCCGCTTCACCTGCTGCTCGATGGCCGGTATCGGTGATGTCAATGATGGATTCGCTTGCGCGAAAATTGGTACGCTCGCCGTAGCCGATCGGCACCACGATTTTCGAGAATCCCTTGCGTTCCGCATTCTTGCGGCTCGTCACCAGGACCCCTGAGGCACCGTCGCAGACCATGACACAATCGAGAAGCCGAATTGGGTCTGCGATCATGCGGGAGTTCAAGTAGTCATCAACCGTGATCGGCTTGCGCAGCTTCTCAACCGCCATGTCGTTGAGAATGGCGTGGTTGCGTTGCGCGACGGCAAGCTTTCCAAGCGCTGCATAGTCAAGGCCGAACTGATGCTCGTATCGCCTGGTGATAAAGCCGAACGCCGCCGGCGGTCCCATGTAACCAAGTGAGTTGGTCCATTCCTGCTGAAAAGCGCGCACTCTCCTGTTGTCTTCGGTCGCCTGCGTATCGGAGAACAGGCATAGGACGTTCGTACACAGGCCGGCATTGACCGCCATCACGGCTCGCGCGACAGATCCCAGCGGCGCGCATCCACCGATGTCGACGGTCTGGGTGAATTTGAGGTCGAGTCCAAGCATGTCAGCGTTGGTTTGCGACCAAAATACGCTGCCGGCAGCCGTCATCGAAGACGACAATACCAGACCATCGATTTCGTCCTTCTCAATTCCGGTCTGAATAATGACCTTCTCGAGAATCTCAGCGCTCAGTTCCCATATGTCTCTATCGCTCTTGTCGACGATTTTGGTTTCGGCGTAGCCGACAATGACTGCATCCTTTTGGTACATTTCAATCCCTTTGGCTTCCTCCCGCCCCACTTCGACGGGGGTGGTGCACATCCACAAGCCCGTGACGATGCGCGTCCGTTGTCCGCGGTCATCGAGCGGCCTTACGTGTCAATCCACGCCGTTTTACGTCTAGCGGCAGCGGCGGCACATGATGTTGGTTTCATAAGATTGACATCGCGCGGCGGAGTCAATACAAATCAAATGATCTATTTGCAATGCAAATAGACCGACAAAAGCGCCGACTCAAGGGAGTTTTTGAGGAAAACGGGAGGTGACGCGCTGGATGTGACCAAATGTACGGTTGGGATCGTTGTCGTGGCGATTACAACCAAAAACAATGGAATCCGCGAGCGATCCGAGAAATTTGACCGCCGGACAGACGCCGCCCTGCGTCATGCAACGGTCGGTTGACGAAGACCGGACATGCTGGCGAGCCACTATCGTTGGCAGAGCGGTTCCTAAGGGCCGCCCCTCAATCATCCTCCAACCTGGAGATAAGTTTTGTCCGCAAATCTTTCGGTGAGAACCTTCGTGCTTGTGCACGGGGCGTGGCATGGGGGTTGGGTGTGGCGCGATGTCGCCAGAAGTCTGCGCGCGATGGGGCACACCGTCTCGGCACCTACACTCAGCGGCCTTGGCGAACGACGGCACGTCAGCAGCGGGACGGTCGGTCTCGACACTCACGTCGAAGATGTTATCGCCCACATCGAAATGGAGGATCTTGCCAACGTCGATCTCGTCGGGTGGAGCTATGGCGGCATGGTCATCACAGGTGTCCGCTCGCGAATACCTGCGCGGATCCGATCGGTTATCTACCTCGACGCCTTCGTCCCAACCGAATCGAAGGCGCTCATCGACTTTATTGATCCCGCAGGGCGGGAAAAACTAGACAATGCCAAAAATGCGGATATGCCGGTGCCTCCCCCGCCTCTTGAAGCCTTCGGGCCCGCGACAGCCGCGATACTGACGTTCGTCAAGGAACGGCTGACCAACCAGCCTTGGAGGACGCTCTACCAACCCCTCCTTGGCCTGAACCAGCAGCCAGCAATTCCTACGACGTACATCCGTTGTCAAGGTTTCAACTTCCCACCATTTGCATTCTTTTTGGAGGAGATGAAGAAGGACCCAGCGGTGGAAACGCACGTTCTGGATGCGGGTCACCTGTGCATGCTGACGGCTTCAGACCAGACCAGCCGGCTGCTGGCGGCAACGCGGTAGAGGACACTGCGGTCAAGATCGAGATTGGCTCTCCCTCCTCAAAGACGCGATCGGCTACCATCGCGCGGCCGCGCTCGATGATGATGGTTTGCCCGTCGTCCACAACGAAGTCCTGCACTAATTCGCGCTTGACAAAGTCGCTTCGCAGGCAAGGTATAATTGGATAGATTATTCGACTTGAGAATTGAAGGCCACACTCCACCAAATTGGGCGGATTTTTCAGCCGCGTTTGACGGCGGCGGGATCGGGCCAGGAGGTGGATGTACGCTGCGACGGGATGAACTGATGGAAGTCAAACTCGATAGATGGTTGCCGAGGCTGGAAGACGTCCGGCTTATCCAGGGCAAGGGGCGCTATACGGACGACCTCGCGCCCAAGGGCGCGTTACGCTCCTTTGTCGTCAGATCGCCCCATGCACATGCTGCGATTAAGACGATATCCGTGCACGCGGCACGGGATGCTCCTGGTGTTCGCGCGGTTCTGACGGCTGCAGACTATCGTGCTGACGGGCATTCCCCAGTTAATCATGCCTCCAATCCGCCCGGAGCCATCGATCCATCCGCACCGTGGTTTACAGCAGCGCCAGATGCAGTGATCCGCGAATGGGGGCAGCCACCACTCGCGGAGCATCGCGTCCGCTTCGTCGGCGAGGCGGTCGCGTTCGTCGTCGCCGATACGCTGGCGCAAGCCCGCGATGCAGCAGAATTGGTGGACGTCGATTACGATGTACTGCCCGCGATCGTGCGCGAACTCGACGCCTACGCACCAGATGCGCCTCAACTCTGGACGGATGCGCCTCGAAATCTCGCGCTGTCCGCGACCATGGGCGACAAAGCAGCCGTCGAGCGCATTTTCGCCGAGGCGCATCTTGTCCTGGCACGCACGTTCCGAAACCAACGCATCGTGAACTGCCAGATGGAGCCGCGATCCGCCTTCAGCTCCTTTGACGAAAACGAAGGATATACGGTCGTCGCAGGAAGCCAAGGCGTCATGAGGCAGCGGCGTGCTCTTGCCCAGGCGCTTGGAGTTCCTCCGAACAAGATGCGCGTCATATCGCCGGATGTCGGCGGCGGATTTGGGCCTCGCACGGCGCTTAATTTGGAAGTGGTGTTAGTTGCCTGGGCATCGCGAAAACTCCAACATCCGGTGCGCTGGACCAGCGATCGGACCGAAGCTTTCCTGGTCGATTATCAAGGCCGTGGACAAACCACGCGAGCGACGATCGCCCTCAATGCAGATGGTCGCATCCTGGCGATGAAATCCGAGCAATTCTTCAATCTCGGTGCTTATCCAGTTTCATTCGCACCGGCCGGCAACGGCCAGAGGATTGTTCCGACGTGTTATGACATCGGAAGTGTCCTGGTCGAAACCCGGGGCATCCTGACGAACACCACGTCAACGTGCCCTTATCGGGGCGCGGGACGACCCGAGGCCCATCTCGCGTTGGAGCGTTTGATCGACGTAGCGGCAGAACGCCTAGGCATCGATCGCATCGAAATGCGCCGCCGCAACCTTATTCCCAAATCGCGCATGCCATATCGCTCGGCGACCGGTCTTACCTATGACAGTGGCGATCTGATCGGCAATATGAATCAAGCTTTGAAAGCCGCCGATTGGGATGGCTTCGATCTACGCCGCACCGACAGCGCATCTCGAGGTATGCTACGTGGCATTGGTGTAGCAAATTATATCGAATCGCCGGTCGGAGCCCAACGGGAGCGGGTTGTCCTGACGGTCAAGCCGGAGGGGATCGTCGAAGTTATCTCCGGCACCCAGTCTTCGGGCCAGGGTCACGAGACAACTTTCGCTCAGGTAACGGCAGCTTTGCTCGACATCGACGTGCATCATGTCCGCCTCCTCACCGGCGATACCCGCTTTGTGTCGGAAGGGGGCGGATCGCATTCGGACCGTTCAGCAAGATTGATGGGCGCACTGCTCGACCGCTCGTGCCATAAGCTGATCGAACTAGGAAAAGACGCCTATGCCTTGCTGGTCAACGTGAAACCCGAAGACATAAGGTTCGAGAAAGGTCATTTCACCAGGACTGGCTGCAACAAAAAACTGAGCATCTTCGATATCGCAAAGCATCTCGAAGACGGTAGCCTTCCCACACAGATGGGAAACGCCTTCACGGTTACTGAAACCATCGAAGTCCGCATTCCGGCCTACCCTACCGGCTGCGCTGTTTGCGAGCTTGAGGTGGATCCCGAGACAGGTGTGATTGAGATTCAGAACTACACAACGGTCGATGACGTCGGACAGCCGATCAATCCTCTTGTGGTGGACGGTCAGGTGCACGGTGGCATCGCACAAGGCGTCGGACAGGCGCTACACGAGGGCATCGAAGTCGACGAAGCGACCGGCCAGGTGCTCGGGGCGTCGTTCATGGACTACGGCGTGCCGCATGCCGACAATCTCCCAAGTTTCAACGTTTTTCTGGTGGAAGATCCAACTCCACACCCCGACAATCGCCTGAGGATCAAGGGTGGCGGCGAAGGCGGAATAACCCCCGCCACCGCGGTTGTCATGAACGCGCTCATCGACGCTTTGAAGTCGTCCGGCGTTGAGCATATCGAAATGCCCGCAACCCCGGCAAGGGTTTGGGCCTCCATTCAATCGGCGCGCGCCGCCCAGATATCATAGAACCGGAGATTCCGATGCCCTCTTCAATCGTGATCGAGCAGAAGGACGCCGTCCTAGAACTCGTGTTGAATAGCCCAGAAACCGGGAATATTGTCACCGAGGACATGGCGCAGATCTTGGAGCAAACGCTCAGAAATGTCGGCTCCGAAATCAAGCTCTTGCGCCTGCGCGCAAATGGCGATCATTTTTGCCGCGGCCGCAAATCTCCTCCCATCGATCGCGCCACCGCGACAGCGCTAGCGTTTCGCCAGACGATTGCCGAGGGGCCGCTTCGTCTCTATCAGGCCTTCCGCGCGTGTCGCGCGCCCATCATCGGCGTCGTGCAAGGTGAGGCCCTCGGCGTCGGCTGCGCCCTGGCGGCGCTGTGCGATCTCACGATCGCAAGCGAGAGCGCGGTGTTCGCCGTCCCTGAAATGGACCACGGTATTCCGCCGACGCTGGTGATTTCTGCGCTGGCCGGACGGATCCCTTACAAGGCAATCAGCCACCTCGTCTATTCCCGACAACGACTTTCCGCGCGGCAGGCCGCCGAGATCGGAATTGTAGGTCAGGTAGTGCCGTCGGATTCCCTTGGAACGGCAAGCGACGAACTGGTGGATCTCATGCTGAAAAATACCGCCGCCGCGTTGCAAGGGGTCAAGGAGTATCTCCGTCACGCGGCAAGACTGGAGCCGGACGCACAAGTCTCATTGGCCTCAAGTATTATTGCTACGGTCCTGTCTTCGCAGAATCGCTAGAGACAGAGTGAGGCCAACAACAGCAATCAAGTCGTCGGCTGGTAGGACAGCAGTGGTCCGAGCTTAGTGGCCAATACCTTGAGTTCCGAACCGATTTCCGCCAACATTTCCGAGTTGAATAACTCGCTGATGCCGCCCGAACTGATAGACAGGGTGATGGAACCGTCAGATGATTTGACCGGGACCGCAACGCTGTTGATCCGCGCGTGCAGCGATCCCTTGTTGACGATATAGCCCTGCTTCTCGAATTGGCGGAGTGCGGTCGTAAGTTTCGGTTCGATCGTCGACCACTGTCTGCCCAGCGACGCGCTCAGCTCCGCCATCAACTTGTTGCGCTCCGCAGTCTCCAATCCGGCGAGATAAGCCCAGCCCGTGGCGGAAGTCGCCATCGGAACACGCGATCCCACTCTCAGATCTGCCAGGATAATTGCCGAACCTTGGCATCGCTGCAGGTAGATCATGCTAAGTCCGTCGCGCGCTCCCAGCGAAACGGCACCTTCGTAACGGCTGGCGATCGATTGCATATCCGGTAGTGCGAGATCGCCTATCGGTAACCCCGCCAGAACTGCATGACCAAGACCAAGCAGCGGGATCCCGGGACGCATCGTCTGCCGGCCGGGGAGCACAACGAGAAAGCCAAGCTGGATAAGGGTGTAGCAAATCCGCCAAATTGTCGGCTGCGGCATTCCCGTCATGCGGGCTATCTCGCTTGCCCCCAGTTCCGGGGTCGAGGGGCTGAAGCATTGCAGGACTTCTAACCCCTTCGCGAGAGCCGCGATGAACTGTCTATCCTTCGGAAGTCTCTTCTTGCCGGCTTTTGTCATATGCAGACCTAGAATCGGAACAGTACGAATACCCAACTAAGATATTCGACGGGCGAATAAGTCAAGCCTGCACATATCGGGCGTAGGGGGCAGCCCCCAATTCCGCGCCGATCGATGATATCGCACGGTCAGTTCTTGAGATGACAGAGCCGAACCGCCGGTCACTGTGGGGGCAACCTCTCGCATCACCGATGCGCTTTCGGTATTCCTACGGCAAACCCAGCAATGAGCTTAGAGATACTTCCCTGGTGGCGGGCGCGATCGGCACCAAAATGCGCCGTGGGTTCCGCTCTATTTTCACTGCGAATATCTTATTTGCAATATCACCAGCTCCATTTGTCGAGTGGAGCCTTCGGCTGCCTGACAGCGGTGAAAACATTGGAACCCGTCGGGTTGGGGCACTTCCAAAGAAATTACGGTCGTCGTCCAAGCCGTTAAGACCTGCCTCACGGTTCCGTCCGAGCGCAGATAATCATCCACGTCCCACGAAGGTAGCGCGATGGGCCTTACAACCCTCTCGAAGACCAGCGGGCTATCATTATAATCATCCTTCTGCGGCGTCATGCGCTCCGTCGCCGGGCGATTCCCCGAGCACGATTTCTGTCGCCGTCACGCTCGGGTGTTGAACGTTCGCGGTGATACCTTGCGATCTGCCGTCGAGCGCAAGCGAGTGGCAATCCAACCAGCGCTGCCCTGTATCCGACTCCAGTCGCACGTAACCTGCTGCCTAACGGCTAAAGCGGCCTGCATTGCCCGCAAGCACTCAAATTGACTTCATCCCGGCGTTGCCATATTTTCAAATATTCTATTTGTTTAGCAAATAATCAACCAAGGTGGCTTCGGAACGGTATGACGTGACGTTTTTTCCGAAGAGGCACCAACAACCGGAGGAGCGCAGTGAGTGCAAATCGATTCATCACTCAAACAATTGCAGCGACTGTGCTCCTAACGGCATCACTCTCGGACCAGGCTCGGGCACAGTCAGATGCTGAAGGTTATCCGCGTCGCAATGTTTCGATCACGGTACCGTACCAGGCAGGCGGTACTGCCGATTTAGTTACAAGGAAAATCGGCGAAAAGCTTCAACAGCGGTTGAACCGCGCTGTGATCGTCGAAAATCGGCCTGGGGCATCGGGATCAATTGGGTCGAATTTTGTCTACCGAGCACAGCCGGACGGGTACACTCTTCTAAGTTCGCCCCCCACTCCGATTATAGTCAATCAGTTCATTCAGAAGTCCATCGCATATGAGCCCGAAAAGCTTCGTTCAATCGCTCTCTTGGCGGTCGCCCCGCTTGTATTGACCGTACGGGCTGATTTTCCCGCCCGGAACATGAAAGAGTTTGTCTCGTACGTAAATGCCAATGCGGAAAGGATAAGTTACGCCTCGAATGGCATCGGCGCTCATGTCGCTACCCTCCTGCTCATGAAGGCTGCCGGCATAACTGGACCTGTTCATATTCCCTATAACGGCGCGGCGCCGGCACTGCTGGCCGTGCTCTCGGGCGATGCTCAGTTTTTTATCGACAACATGTCTTCAACGTTGCCGTTCGTTCGAGAGGGTAAAATGCGCATTTTGGCCATCGGCTCCAAGGAGCGTTCTTCCTCTTTACCGGATGTCCCGACTTTCGAAGAGACTGGCTACAAGGATCTCGTCCTAACTACCTGGTTTGGATTGTTCGCGCCGCCAAATACATCAACTGCGGTTATGGAAAAGCTCAATCAGTCAGTAAACGAAGGGCTGCAAGATCAGGATATCGTCAATCAATATGCTGAATTGGGCCTTCAGATTGAACGAATGACGCTAAATCAAATGGAAGCGGCGGTTGCAGCCGAACGGGCCAAGTGGCGGGCGATAATTGAAGAAGCCAACATTTCTGAAAACTAGGGCTCATCCAAGTTCCCGAACGGGCGTCTCGCGAAACCGAACCAACAAACAACTGAAAAACTACTACCTCGAGCCTCGTATCGGCCTGTTTGCGCGATCATTGACATCGCAAGCGCGGGATCGACCTCTAGACTAGCGGCGTCTGTTTGGGCAACGATTTCGTGCACTCGACGGTCAAGTATTCTACCCAACAGCGGCTCTAATGCCGCTTACCAAGATGCTCATCTATAGGCTCCATCGAGGCGGATGGTTTCACCGTTTAGCATTCCATTCTCGACAATGTGAACAGCGAGTCCGGCGAACTCCGAGGCCTGCCCAAGCCGCGCCGGATGAGGCACAAGTTCACCGATACGATTTCGGTATTCCTCCGGCAGGCCCATCAACAGAGGAGTTTCGAACGAGCCAGGCGCAATCGTATTGACCCTTATCTTGTACTCGGCGAGGTCACGCGCGGCCGGCAGCGTAAGGCCGACCACCCCCGCTTTCGAAGCAGCATAGGGGATCCCGTCGCCCCGACCTTCGAAGGCGGCAACGCTCGCGGTATTGATGATAACGCCACGCTCCTCACCGATCGCCTCGACTGATACTAGGCGCTGAGCAAACAGCCGCACGCAATTGAAGGTGCCGCCTAGGTTGACACTGATAATGCGAATGAACTTCTCGAGCGGGTAGATGATGCCGTCCCTGTCGAGCAGTCGCTGCGTACCGCCGATGCCAGCGCAATTCACCAGCACGCGAGCAACGCCATGCGCGGCTTCTGCCTCTGCCAAGCCAGCCTTCACTTGCTCCTCACTGGTGACGTCTGCCTCGATCGCGACCCCCCTCAACTCGGTCGCCACTTTTTCTGCATTTCCCTTGCTTTGGTCGAGGACAGTTATTTTCGCGCCCTTCGCGGCCATCGCACGGGCGGTAGCGGCCCCCAGTCCGGAGCCACCACCGGTGATGAAAACGGCGACACCGTTCAACTGCATCCCTGCACTCCGAGGCTTGAGCAAACTGGTAGGCTGGAGCGCGTGCTCGCGTCAGCCTCGCGAAGGGGCCGAACCTCACCACAAATTGGATATCTGGTCAGATTACGAACGCGGAGCGTCCGATCCCTAGGCGAATACCGAGATGTGCTCTGCGGTGAGCTAAAGTGACAGGCTAAGCCGGATGTGACTCTCCGCGATGCGCTTTGTCGCAGGCGTCGCAATGAAACACCTGCTCAAGTATCATCCGGCTTGGCATTTCCTCGCGCGGCCGGCTGTCTCTAGGCCGGCTTCATCACCATGCGATTGGCAACCTTATTGAGCTCGATCGGTCCCGCGTCCGTGGCCAGAACGGTACCACCAATGTTGATGCGCCGGTCGCCGAGATGACAATTCGGTTCGAACGCAAATGACATTCCTGCCTTGATGACGATATCAGCGCCAATCATGGGTTTCTCAGCCACCGGCGGATATCGGCCAGCTTCAGAGAACTTGTCCATTCCATAGGAGGAGAGACCCGCCATAATTGCGATCGGGTTCAGCGAATGAATATGCGGCGTGACGAACCAACCACCAACCCCCTTGACGACAGCATCCATTGCCTCACTAACCTCACCGAAGGTTACCCCGACACGGAGCTTCTTCAGCCCGACCTCGTAGGCCTGCCTCGCCACTTCGGCAGCCTTCAGATGATCCGGATGTACGTCTCCCAAGGCTACGCAAACTTGCTGCTGGGTCTCCATGGTTCCGTAGCTTGGAAACAACTCGCATTGCACGATGTCGCCTTTCTGGAGTGCTCGCGGCCGGACCGGACGCACGAGCCAGTCGGGGAATCCCCACGCAGGGGTATTCGGGCCGCTATGGATGATAAAGCCGGAGCAGTTCGCTCCCGCGTCAACGCATGCGGCCATCACGGCTGAATAAACGTCAGTCTCGTTCGCACCCACCTTAACGGCGTCAACGAACGCTTCAGACATCCGCTCTCCAGCGTCCGCACACTGTTTGAGAACCTCAATTTCCTCGGAGCCCAATTCCACGATCATTCGAGCAAATTTATGCCAAACCTTGACGAACTTGACCTTCGGCAAGGCCTCCTGAATATTTTCCCAGGCGGATTGGGAAATCGCGCTTTCTAGACGCGGCCCGCCTCCATCAAGGCCAATGATGCCGATCCGCGCCGACTGCAGGCCCTCGGCCTCGAAGATTTTCTTTAGATTTTTTGGATCTTTAGTCGGCCAAAAGTTTTCAGGCGTAATCCAAGGAGCATGCCCAAGTTTCGTTTCGACCGCATGGCAGAGTATGTGCATGCCGTTCCACGACAGCAATGATGGAACGCCCTTGCGCGGGAAGATTAACCAGCCTCCGGCGCGATCGTTGGAAAGGTACACGTCCGGAGCCACGTTCGGAGCGCCACGGTTCGCTTGCCCTGCGACCAAGAGCCCATCCAACCCCTCTTCATCCATGAGCCTTCGGGCCAACGCCCACCGGCGATCGCGCTCCTTCAGCGAATAGCCGGGATACGAGGGACGCAGACTGGGCTCATGCTTATTCATGTTTCTCTCCTTGTTTTGGGGCTCCTTTGCTCGGAGCCCTCTTCTCAACCCAGCAAGATTGCTGCGGCTCTACGAGTTATGGCTTGCAGCTTGCTCGGGCCAGCGGCTTGCCACAGCTAGCAGCCCGTAGTGATGGCAGGCCCGGAAAAGGCGAACCCGCAAATGCTTGGTTCGGACAGCTTTTAAGGTTATTCTACATACGAATAGCTTATTTGCATTTTCTGTCAAGACGGTTTCTGTCTGCAAGACTCCACTTCGAACGTTCTCGCAGCGGATGAGGGCCTGCAGGTCGCTCCATCGCGTTGGCAACCAGGTCTGTTCACGACGCTTGCTGTTTGCGCTGGCGTGAAGCATCGATCTGGCGGAATAGCGTCGGCGGGCGGACGGGCAGGTCCGTGATCTCAATACCAAGAGGACGCAGGGCGTCGCTGATCGCGTTGCCGAGTGCACCAGGCACCGGCGCAATACAACCCTCGCCTATCCCCCGGGTTCCGAGCGGATTGGTTGGATTTGGCGTCCCCGCATCGTGGTACATCTCGATCCGTGGAACATCGGCAGCCGTTGCAATCTTGTAGGCTTCCAGCGTTGAGGTCATCTGTTGTCCCTGATTGTCGTAGACATACTCTTCGAAGAAGAAATTCGAAATACCCTGAACCACCCCCCCTTGGATCTGTCCCTCAACAATCAGAGGGTTGACGACCACTCCGGCATCGTCCGACGTAACATAGCGCTCGATCTTTACACGCCCCGTTTCCGGCCAGACTTCCAGAAAAGCAGCATGTGCACCGAAGCAGATATTTCCTCTGGTCGACTCAAATGTCGCTCGCTCATCCAACCCTCCGGAATCACCCGGCGGAAGATTGATCGGTTTCATTACGATGCGGAATGCAAGCTCAGCAAAACTGAGCCTGATATTGCTGTTTCCACGATGCATCACATAGCCGTCCGCAAAGATAAAATCGTCTTCGTCGGCTGCGATCGCGACATCGTGGGCTAGGACGCGCACTATCTTCTTCTTCAAATTCCGGCAGGCCATCGCAACGGAAGGCAACACCATTGCGGCTCCGCGCGAAGCAACTGTTCCGGGAGCGAAGGTGGATGTTTGCGTGTCGCCCACTATTATGGACACGTGTTCTGAATCGATGCCTAGCTCTTCAGCGACGACCTGAGCAATCGTGGTCTCCTCACCCTGACCGGACGGGCCGTCACCGTAGAAAATCTGAACATGACCTTCTGGATCTACTCGTACTTCGACCGAAGCATAGCTGGGTGTTCCCATCATCGACACATATGATAGACTGTCGACACCCGAGACTTCTGCGCCCACGGCGATGCCGAGCCCGAGAAAACGTCCCTGACTCCAAGCTTCTTTCTGCCGCTCGCGGAAAGCGGCAATATCCACGGTTTCTATCAGCCTATCGAACGTCTTCAGGAAGTCTCCGTTACTGTACCCAAGACCGGTCGATAAACGTGCCGGAAACGTTGTAATGAAATTTTTTCGTCGGAACTCCGCCGGCTCCATACCGATCTTCCATGACAGCATGTCGATAGCCCGCTCCAATGCGAACCTTCCCGGATAGATCCCAAGACCGCGGGCTCCGCATAACGCCGCCTTGTTGGTTACCGCTACGCGTAGTTCGATGTCGCAAAATGGTATCTCGTAGGCATTTGGCAGCCGCAAGCCCCCGACGTTCGCTATCGGAAAGGCCCAACTACCGCCCAAGCAAGCGTCGCCGGCATCAGCTACTATCCGGTCAGCCAAAGCAACGAGATTTCCCTCGGCGTCCGCTGCCAGTTCGAGGTCGTGTATCTGATCACGCTCCTGCCCGGCACTCATCAAGTTCTCTTCGCGAGTCTCCAGCCATCGCACAGGACGCCGCAGGCATCTCGCAAGATGGGCAACCAACAGTGGCTCACGGTAAACTGACGCCTTCATTCCAAAGCCGCCGCCCTGGTTTCGTGGAGTAATGACACGAACTTTAGAAAGGGGTAACTGAAGCACGTCGGCAAAACACGCTCTTTGCGCATGAGGCCGCTGCGTCGTCATCCAAATTGTCAGTCCGTCTCTGTTGTCCCAGACGGCCAGCGCTCCCCGCGGTTCAAGAGCTGTAACGCCACATCGATGCGTCCTGAACCGCTGCTTCACTACAAACGGTGCCTCAGCGATCCGGCGTCTAGCCTCTTTGATGTGAGCCGCGTGCTCATCCGCCGTTCGGAGCGCCTGATAGTTAGATCTGAAGATCTCGTTATCTTTCCAGTCCTCGTGAACAAGTGGTGATGACGGCTCAAGGGCAGCCTCCATATCTCCTACATATGGCAAAGGTTCGTACTCGACCGTAATCCCTTCAAGCGCGTCCTCGGCCAGATAGGGCGTCTCCGCCACAACCGCCGCGACGGGCTCTCCGTGAAACTTCACCTTGTCTACGGCAAGCGGCCAGAATGTCGGAAGTCTCCCTGGAAGTCCGGCCGAGGTACTTGCCTGCGGAAGAGCCAGGATTTCGTCCTGGAGCATGGCGCCGGTAACCACAGCAACTACTCCCGGCATCTGACTTGCCGCCGACGTATCGATAGACAAAATGCGCGCATGAGCGTGTACCGAGCGAAGGAACATCACGTGCAGTTGTCGTTCGACCGCGATGTCCGAAAAATAGTGCCCTTCGCCCCTAAGGATTGGAATGTCTTCCTTGCGAGGAAGCCGAGCGCCGATGCCATCTGCCTGCTTATCTTTCAATTTATTATTGCTCCCGCTCATGATCCCCGCTCCTGCGCAACGTCCAAGATCGCATCCACGATGTTGGCGTATCCCGCACATCGGCAAATATTTCCCACGAGCCCATGCCGGACCGTCTCCTCGCTCAGTTCAGCGTTCTTCTCGATAAGATCCAGGCTCGACATCAACATCCCGCTCGTGCAGAATCCGCACTGGAGAGCATGATGCTGGTTGAAGGCAACTTGCAGCGGGTGCAGCTCATTCCCCTTGGCCACCCCTTCCACAGTCGTGACGCTTCGGCCATCTGCTTGGACCGCCAGCATGAGACACGCTTTGATCGCGTCACCATCGAGGTGAACCGTACACGCGCCACAGACCCCTTCGAACGTACATCCAACATGCGTGCCGGTGAGCCCCGCTTCGTATCGTATGAAGTCAACCAGCAGCATTCTGATTGGAATAGACCGACTGTATGCAATTCCGTTTATCGTGATCGAAACTTCTGCTTTCATTTTTTACTCCCGAGCGCGCGATCGAAAGCCATAGTGACCACTTCGAGACTCAGCTGACGGAACAGAACCTTTCGGTACTCTGCGTCGCCAGCTTCATCTGAGTGCATCGAGAGCGAGCTTGCACTGTCTTTCAATAGCGTCTCTATTTCCGCACGATCCGAGCCTGCTAGGCCCAACAAGGCACGCTCCGCTGCGGGCACTCTCGTAGGCCCGCTTTCAAGGCCCGTCACCGCTATTCGAGCCAGCGCGCAGCGGTCGGTCTCGTCGAGTACGAGGAAGGCAGCAACCCCGATCACGGGAAGCCCGTCAGTCAGGAGGCTCCATTTCCGGTAGGCGCTGCCGGCGCGCCCAGCAGGCTGCGGCAGCTTGATCGACAGCAGAATCTCACCCTCATCACGGCTGGTTTCCATCGGCGCTCCGAGAAATACGTCGACGCCGAGTTCGCGAGTTGCTCCGGATAGTGAGACCAAGCTCATTTGCGATCCGATTGCGAGGTTAGTCACCGGCATGCACGCGGAGATGTAGTTCCAGCACAGACTGCCGCCGATTGTTCCGCGGTGGCGAACCTGACGATCGCCGACATGGCTTGCGGCATCGACCAGGGCTGCAAAAGCTCCACCCAGGCGACGGCTACTGGCGATGTCGCAATAGCGGGTCATCGCACCGATACGGCGGCCGGAACCGTCCTCATGCAGCCCCCGGATCGAGACGATCTTCTGCAAATCCACCAAGCACCTCGGGCGGATCATGCGCGATTTCACGGCCTGCATTAGACTTTGGCCGCCCGCAATGTAGTGGGTTTCTTCACCCCACTTCGCAAAGGCCTCCGTAGCCTCCTGAACGGTGCAAGGCGCCACGTAACCCTCGATCTCGGATGGGTACACTTAATTCCTCTCCTTGCCTGTTCTCGCTTCAGGCCCTGCCGCGTAGATTGATCTGGAATGCATCTAGGTCCGAAATTGAGAGGTGCTTATCTTCGTGCGGCGATTCATCGTAGCATCCGACCGGCAAGCGATTGATGAGAAGAAGAGGATCGCGCCGGTCGCCTATGACCACAGCGTCCAAGGAAAGAAGCAAATGCTACGAAGGAACGATCCCTTGAGCGACGACGCTCGAACCGCACAAGGCCAAAAAATGTCTGCGCGCTGCGGCTCTTGATGGACCGGGAAGGAAGCCCCTAAAATCCTGCCGCTCGACACTCTCTCTTCTAGTCGATCCGGTAACAGAGGTGCGACAATCGCGCACCGCGCGCATCTGGAAGTTCATATTTTGCCCGGTCGCGGCATCCACACAAGGCGTCATCCCCATTCTATTTTGTGAATAATCTATCCACATTTCATGGCAAGTCAACTTGCGCGCACTTTGCATCGCATGAGCGGATTATTGATCGAAACCGCGAGGCTTTAAAATTGAGGCGGCAGATTGTCGTGCACATCGGCCAAATCTAATGCGACGAGAGGGGAACCTTGACCGACGACGACATTACCCCTCCTGACGCAAGACGATACGAGCCTGTTTTGCTTCCCGACCAAAAGTACTGGACAAGGCAGCCAATTGGGGAGATTGTTATCGATAGTTTGCTATTCGAGTAGCTTATTTGCATTGATCGACTTCACCCATGCGCTACTTTCAAAGACGTATCTTATCGAGGGGCGCCTCCCATCGAGTTGCGTCGGCCAGCCTCTTATTCGGACCAGGCGATCGAACTCAACCTGGGTAAGTCTTTTAAACGCATTGATCGAACGCGGAGAATGATCGTAGCAAACTCGCTAAGGGAATATGGGAATGACGATCTGACACTCGCCGTTGGTGCGCGAGGTCGATCTCTTTCCGTGCCTGGAGAGCCCCCTCCTGGGGTCTTTCAAATACGCACCCTCGATGAAGCGCGCGTCTTACGCCAGGTGCTGAATTCCTCGTCGATCGTGCTCGTCTAACTATATAGCATTGTGCGAAAGAGAGCGGACGCGTCATGACTAAGATTATCTACGTCGACCCAAGAAACGCTACTCAGACGGTTGACCTCGCGGATGGTACATCGCTAATGCAGGGCGCACTCGCGAGCGGGGTTGATGGAATCGTCGCCGAATGCGGAGGCAACGCTATGTGCGCCACTTGCCACGTTTATATCGAGCCAGAGCGTATGGCCGATCTTCCGTTGATGTCAGAAGAAGAGAGTGCCTTACTCGAAGGCGTAGCGGCGCCAAGGAAATCGAACAGCCGCTTGAGTTGCCAAGTAAAGGTACATGTGGGCTTGGAGGGGATGACGATTTATGTCGCTCCAGCACAATGACTGCAGCGACAGCTGCTACGCATAATCAGAGGATAGCTATGTATCCTGAGCTAGGACTTTAAACCCCGCCGCAATTAACGCCGTAACCGCACAAACACAAAGATGGTTGGAAGGAGGTCGACTCATCACATGTCCCTTCTGACGATTCGGCGTTGCCATGAACTGCTTTAGAAACTTGCTGGAGACTTTCGGCCAGGAACGTTCCGATCGCGTAGCTTCATTTTGCTTGTACCGAGACTGGAAGAGATGAGAAGACGCGCAAGGCAGTGGTCGGTCGCCACACTGGCTCGCCCGCCAATTCGATCGATTTGACCCGGCTCGCCAGAGCTTTCAGCAGTGCTTCGCCCTCCATCCTTGCCAGCATTTGACCAGCACAAGTGTGAATCCCTGTGCCGAAGGCAATATGCCCCGGCTTGCGTCTAATGTCGAAAGCGTCCGGCTCTTCCCATCGCGCTTCATCGCGATTGGCAGACGCCATCAGCAGCATGACTTTCTCGTGCTTTGCGATCCTAACGCCTGCATAGTCCGTTTCGTCAGTTGTCGTCCTAAACTGTGCATGGCCTGGCGTCTGAAATCGAAGCACCTCGTCGAAGGCACTTCGCGCGAGCGAAGGATCTTCGGTTAGGACCGCCCATTGTTCCGGATGTCGGACAAAGCAATTGATAGCCATGCCGATACTACTGATTGTTGTATCCAAGCCGGCCGACAAAAAGGATCTAACGAGGAGGGGAGCTTCCTCCGGCGTGATCTCTCCGGCGTCCGCTGCTTCGTAGATCTGCGCGCCAAAGCCGTCGGGTCGCAACGCATCTCGCCGGCACTTCGACTCGATCCACGGAAGTACGGTAGATGCGTGTGACATCGCCTCGCGGGAGTAGTCGTCTTCTGGACCAAAAATGGCGAACACCATTGCGCCATATGTGAGTAACATCTCATCGTTATCGCTGTCGATCCCGAGCGCCTGGGGGAATACCGATAGCGGAAAGACCTCTGCGAGGTCCGTTACGGCGTCAAACTTGCCACGCTCTATTAGTTTTTCGACCAAAGTTTCCGCCTCTCTTCGAAAGCCGTCTTGTAGCTTCCGCAAAGCGACCGGAGTCATGGTGCGAACCACCACCGCCCGTGTTCTCGTGTGAAGAGGTGGATCCGTTTCGAGCAATAAACTTGGCGTTCGCCAGGGCTTTTGCTTGAAATAGTTAGCAAGCCCCGTGCCGCCGGCACTACTAAACACCGCGGAGTTCGACAGAACTGCGTTGACATCGGAAAATCGAGATAATGCCCACACCCCATACTTCTCGAGACGGGCGATAGGACCGATTGTCCGCAATCGCCCATACTCGGGGTAGGGATCAATCATGGACTTCCTGCAAAACGGATCGAAGTCACTGATGAGACAATTCAAGTGCTTGGCGCCGTCCACCATGTTTCCTCCAATAACAACGTATTTTTCTAAGTGACCATAGTCCTTTAAGTGAAGTCGTCCCGACCATGGAATGGCGCGACGTTGCCTCGAATAGGTCTCCGACGGCATCACGGTCGCGCCACCCTTAGCGAGACCGGCCGCCCCGCCCTCGCGCGAGATCTTGTAACCGCCCCGCGGGGGTCGAGTTCATTGATCGTCACCTGGCTTATCGCTCAAGAAGCGACCTGCCCTCCTTCTTGATCAGAAAGCCCGGGAGGACTACGGACGCGGCGGGATGGTCATAAGATCAGTAACGAACTGCCAGCCCGTGCCGTCGAATTTGGCCATATGAGCCGAGCGCCAGGGAATTCGATCCTCGGGCGAAACATTGATCGTAACGCCAGTTAGGTTCAACGGGAGACGAAGGCCCTTGATGTTCGTCGCCTCCATCATGAGGTTTTCCCTAGTCAAGTTGTCGCCGCATCGCTTGAGCACCTCAGCGATGATTACCGCCGTCTGATAGCCTTGCGTCGAATCATTAAGCGAAAACTCTGGCACCCATTGCCTGATGAACGCACGGTATTCGACGACGTCGGGGTCATCACTCCACTTCGGATCGTCGACGTCTTTGCGCCAGAGAGCCGTCAATACTCCCTTAGAGGCCTCCAGGCCAGCAGGCTGAAACACGGATGAAATCGACGCCGTCGATGTCAGAGTGATCACGGTAGGATGCCAAGCAAGCTCGTAGATCTTTCGGATCGCCTGTGCAGCAAATTTTGGGGTGACCGCCAGATATACTAGATCCGCTCCAGCGGCCTTCAAGGACACAATATACGAGTCGACCGTTGGCGAGCTGATCTCGTAGGGCTCCGCCTTAACGATCATCTGCTCGGCTCGTTCGCCGAACTCGCTCTTGAATGGATTGTAATAACCCTTCCCGTAGTCGTCATTCTGATACAATACGCCGATCCGTGCCTTCGGCATTTGATCTAGAATATAGCGTGCGTACATCCTCCCCTCGACATCCTGACTCGAAAGAAATGTCGTCGTCCATGGATACGCCTTAGGGTCGTTCAGCTTGTCGGTACCTGTCGTTCCCAGGATCTGAGGCACCTTCTTGGAGTTCAGATATTTTGCAACCGAGACGTTGGCCAGTGTGCCAACCATGCCGACGATCGCAAGTACCTCGTCGTCCTCGACCAGCTTTCTGGTCTGTTCAACAGTCTTGGGTGGAGAGTAGGAATCGTCAAGCGATATCAGGTTGATCCTCCTACCGTTGATGCCCCCCTGCGTCTCATTGAGCATCTTGAAGTAGGCCAACTCGACTTTGGCGTTAATACTGAATATTGAAGCTGGCCCGCTGTAAGGAGCGGTCTGACCAAGCTTGATTTCCTTGTCACTGGCGCCAGGCCCATACTTTGGCTCTGCGCGAACGGTACCAACCCCGAAAAGGGCAACCAACGCGGCGGTCGCCACCGTCCTTGTGAGGTAAGGCAACAGGCAACTAGACTTTACCGGTGAGTACGGCATTGCATTCTTCCTCCCGTCTTCAGTAGCGCTGCTTTCATCGCATTGAGTTTGCGAACATTCAAAGCGCTGGCTACCAAGCGTCACGGTCCACCGGGCTTCTAAAGGAACCCTATCGGCACCGTCCGCCGTTGCCGGATAGTATCGATTGACCGTTTGCTATGCAAATAGTTTATTTGACATGCGATTTCGGAGATTCTTCCAAGGCCTGGGCAAGCGATCTAGCGCCGAAGGCCTGAGAGGTGCTTGTGCGCCGCGAAGTCGACGCCTGGAAAAGACTGGTTTGACTGGCCACGTGCATCGCCAAGCATTTTTTTTGGAACCGGATGCCACGAGTTGCCGCGGCGGAAACATTCGTTTTCGGGTAGCGAGCGACGAACCGGTGTTAGCGTAGTCGGCCGCCGTCTTTGCGGAACCGAAATGCGCTCTGCGGTCACAACGGTGGGGGCCAAGCAGCGATCACATTCGAGTAAGCTATCTGCATTGTGCATTACCTTACGTTCTGCAATACTCCCTCCATTCGGCTACGGACAATTTCGCGGTGCAAGGAAGATCAGAGCTTGCTTCATCCCACGATGATTGAACGGCCAGAACAACAGAGAGCTCTCTAAAGAGAGACATAGACGGAGGAAGTAGTCTCAATGAAAGATTTTTCCGGAAGGATAGCCGTAATAACCGGAGGCGGCTCAGGAATGGGCCGCGAGTTGGCGCGCCAGCTCGTCGTGGAGGGTTGTAATGTGGCGATTTGTGACGTCTCGACTGAAGCAATGGACGAAACGAAACGCCGATGTGAAGCGCAAAATCCGGCGCAAGTTCGCGTGACCACCCATTTCGCCGACGTGTCGGTCGAAGATCATTACAAGCGCTTTCGCGAGCAGCTCATCGAGCAGCATTCGACCGACAAGATCCACCTTCTGTTTAACAACGCCGGCATCGGAGGCGGTGGCAGTGTTGTGACCGACCCACGCGAAGAGTGGGAGCGTACCTTCAATATTTGTTGGGGTGGAGTGTATCTGGGCGTGCGTACCTTCTTGCCGCTGTTAGTCAAAGCTGACGAGGCACGCATCATCAACACATCAAGCATCAGTGGCTTCTGGGCAGCGATCCGCCCTAGCCAACCTCACACTGCTTACAGCGCCGCAAAGTTCGCGGTGAAGGGCTTTACCGAGGCACTGATCAATGATCTTCGATTAAATGCGCCTCACGTCAAATGTGCCGTGGTCATGCCAGGTCATGTTGGGACCGCTGTGAACGCTAACACGCGCAAGGTACTGAGCGGAGCAGATTGCGACCAGCTCAGTGCCGACCAACTCGCGAAAATGCGTCTGACATTAGCGCGCACGGGGGTGGATCACGATGCCATGTCGGATCAGGATATCCAACGAATGATGGACGACCAAGACCGTGCTTTCCAAGATAACGCTCCCCTCACGGCCGCAGCGGCCGCAAAGATCATCCTCGACGGTGTCAAGTCGGATCGGTGGCGTATATTGGTCGGCCACCACGCCCATATAATCGACGAACTCGTTCGTCGAGCGCCGGAGCAAGCCTATACGCAGGAGTTCTACGACAATTGGATCGCCACGCGGGCGATCATCCCGAAATAACGAATTCTGGCGCCTTGCAGTCCAAATGCTACGTTCTGCAGTTCCTGAGTTCCCTATGGGCATCTCGGCGAGAGCGGAAGGCGGTTTGTCGCCCGGGTGCGATATCGTGGAGCGCACTTGTAGACGTCGAGATGCACGGTCGAGGGGCTTTTTGCCAGACGCTCCGATCTCATGAGATCGCAGGCCACGGGTATCGCAGTCGAAAGATGGAACTGGAGCGCGTTTCACAATTGGACGGAGGCATATCCGGCGCTGACGAAGTAGTTCCGGGATTCGTGGGGCCTATAGTCGTCGGCGAGGCAAGGTCTTTACAACCTGTTCGGAGAATCGATCGAAGAATTGACCCGCCAGACTCTTTGCGGTCGCATTGATGCGGCGCGCCCTGAGTTGTGCGACCTTGCCGCCGACATCCGCCCTCACCGTATAAGCAAGAAGCGTCTCCTGACCAATCTCAGCAAGACTGACATCAGCGCCTCCTTTTGCGAACCCTGCTACACCGCCTGCTCCCTCGCCTTCGATCGTGTAGCTGATGCGAGGATTGAGATTTGAAAGGGTTACCCGCCCCGTTGCTTCCTCCGATAGCTTTTGTGGATTGTTGCGATTTATTCACAAGGCGCCTGCCACCGCGCGCCGCGTCATCACGTTCACCAAGTGGGCGCGGTAGGCTGCGCTTCCATGGTGGTCGTCATTCAGATCGTCGGAAGGCGTCTCAATTTCGGCCACGGCATCGGCAGACCAATCTCGGCTTAGGGCAAGCTCCATCGCCCGGTGCCTGAAGACACCATTGCTGCTCGCGCCGGTGACGGCGACGCGTACGCCTGAGCCAGTCTTAGCGACGAACACGCCGACCATCGCGTATCGCGACGCCGGATGGCGAAATTTCGCATAGTTTGATTTTTCAGGAATGGGAAACTCGACGGCTTCGATGACTTCATCAGGCTCGAGCGCTGTGGTGAAGAGGCCATCGAAGAAGTCGTCGGCGTTGATTGTGCGGCGATCGGTCTTTATTGTTGCGTTCAGCGCGAGCACCGCGGACGGATAGCATGCCGTCGGATCGTTGTTCGCGAGCGATCCGCCAATCGTGCCACGATGGCGAACCTGACGGTCGCCGATCCAGGACGCGAGTCTGCTGATTCCCGGAATTCGCTCGCCGATGACCGCATGGGCGGCAACAGTCGCGTGCGTCGTCATCGCACCAATGACGACGCGATCGGACAGGACTGAAATGCCCGCGAGGCCAGCCCCGGAGAGATCGATCACGTGCGATGGTCGGCTCAATCGCTGCTTAAGCACAGGAATAAACGTCTGTCCGCCGGCGAGAAGCTTGCTCTCCTCATGATCGCGCAACATCGCAACCGCTTCGGCAACACTATGCGGCGACAGAAACTCGAAATCATACATCGCAGATTCTGCCTAAGCGTCAGCGGATTTGGCAGAAATCTCTCGGTCGCCCGCCATCATCGCGGCAGCAGCAAGAATGGCCTTGACGATATTGTGGTACCCTGTGCAACGACAAATGTTGCCCTCCAGACCGTGGCGGACGTCACGTTCGCTGAGCTCTCCGAAGCTTTTATGAATCAAGTCGACTCCACTCATAATCATGCCCGGCGTACAAAACCCGCATTGCAAACCGTGATGCTCCCTGAACATCGCCTGCAGAGGATGGAGCTCGCCGCTGTCACCTGCCAATCCTTCGATGGTCGTGACCGCACGGCCGTTCGTCTGCCTTGCAAGCATCGTGCAGGATTTGACGGAATCACCGTCGACGTGAACCACGCACGCGCCGCATTGGCTGGTGTCGCAACCCACATGCGTTCCAGTCAGTCCGAGCTTGTCACGGAGCAGCTCGACCAGAAGAGTTCGCCCTTCGACGTCGACTGAACGAACCTCTCCGTTAACGCGCAGTTGAATCGCTTCCATCATGATAGTCCCCGGCTTGACGCGCCACTGCACCCGGATGGCGCGGCACGTGTCACCTGCGGCCTGAACCAGCGCCTTTTATCTCACGTGGCTGTCAGGACGAATCCGCGATACCCGCGAGTGTGTCAATCAACGTTTCACCGGCTCGTTTCTGTAGGGACGGATTTTTGCGGACCTGAGCGGTGACCTCGCCGCGAACTCGATCGATTATCCCGAGAGGATTTGCCGGAACTTTGTCTGAGCGCCAGCACACAAAGCCGTCTGGCCGCACCAGCACCAACTTGCTGCCGTAGCAACTTTTGACTTCGGGACGTCGCAAATCGACGACCTTGAGCGGCACATTCCGCTGCTCCGCCGCCCGCACAAATGGCGATACATGTAATCCGGTGTCGAACTTCAGCAGCACAAATTCCCGGCCGAACAGATCGAGCGTGGAGCGGTCGGATGACAGCCAGACATGTGGCGCGCGAGACCCTGGACGCGCCGTCTGGGTATATGTCGTGACAGGATCGTCAGGAGCAGGCGTCCCATCCGGCCAGATGATCGGCGAGTCCTCATAGATGTACCCGAGATGAATGTGCAAGGTGAACCACTCTCGCTTCATCATTTCGGTGTAGGCATCGCCGAATTCTCTCCGAGCAACGTCGCCGGCAGCACCCGTCGCGAATACCGCCGGCGACAGCTTAAGGCGAGGCGAGAGCATACGACGAAGGTTTTCGCTGGCCTCCTCAACATTTCGTAGCGCAACCGGCCGCCGCTCCGGCTCATAGGAGGCGAGCAGATGCTGCCCTCCCCAGCCCTCAATCATTGCAGCGAGCTTCCACCCGAGATCGACGGAATCTTGCATCCCGGTATTCATGCCAAACGCCCCGGTCGGTGAATTCAGGTGAGCGGCGTCGCCGGCAATGAAAACGCGGTTCGTGCCGTAGCTGTCCGCCACCAACTCCCGGCGGACCCACGGCACGATCGACAGGACCTCGAAGTCGAATTCCTTGCCCATGGCGCGTACGATGAGCGCGCGCACATCGGCTTCCGAAAGCGTACGCTTCGTCTCGTCGCCCACCACAGAGAACCTGAAGCGATCGTAGCCGTCAATCGCAACGAGTGTGCTCCAGGTCCCTTCCGGACCGATGAAGATGAATCGGTAGCCTTTCTTCTTGTCGTGCAGCTGCCAGAAATTGTTGCACTTGAAGATAACGTTGGTCGTGTAGGTGAGCGCCGGTTTACCGGTCATTTCGATGCCGAGCGACTGACGAACGATACTGGCTCCGCCATCCGTTCCCACCAAATAGTCAGCCTCGACCGTCTCTTCTTGCCCGGCTGCGTTGCGTAACTTGGCGGTTACGCCATCCACCTTTTCGGTGAAGCTCAGTAATTCAGTGTGATACCGCAACGTCGCCTGCGGCAAGCCTTCAACCCATTTCTTGAGAATAGGATCGAACATATCCTGCGGACATCGCTCCCGTCTGACGGGACTTTGCGCTGGCGGTTTGGCGTCTCGTGGCGCCGGAAAGGGTTCACGTCCGAACTCGTATCCGGTAAGACTTTCAAGCCAGACGTTGTCCTGTGGTTGGTCGGGATTGTAGGGGCAGTCGCGAACCTGGTCGGCGATGCCCCAACGGCGACAGAACTCCATCGTCCGCGGCCCGATGAGATCCATCTTCGGCTGAGTGATGCTGCCGTCCGTACGTTCGATCAGCGTGCAGGAAATTCCACGCCATGCAAGATCGCCTGCAAGGGCAAGTCCGATCGGGCCGGCGCCGACGATTAGAATCGGAGTTCGGAAGGTCACGACAATCACCCCAACAGACTATTTCGACTTCGCCGCGACCCATTCCCAGTCCGCCCCCGCCTCGGGCTTGACCTGGGCGCGGACTAGATTGAGCTTAGACATCACCGGCTCGTCGCTGACACGCAACAGCACCGCGCCGCCCTCCGAGCGGTGCGAATGCGGCCGCCAAGAGGGAGCCACGAAGACATCTCCTCGGTTCCACTCGATCTTTTGCTCGTCGATGTCGCTCTCGCCGGTGCCTTCGACAACGGCGTAGACATTATTCACCGTCGTGCGAAGCGTCTGAGTTGAAATCCCCGGCGCCAGTTCCATCATGGCAAGACCGATCGTCTCCATGGCTGGATCGCCGAGCGCGATCGACGTGGCATAAGCAGCCGCAGGCGTCTTGCTTGCTGCTGCCAGTCGCTTCTCCGTTTCCGTCCAGGGGAACCACATCGGTGAGTTCGACACGCTGCCTTTGATCGGCTCGTACGTATCAGGATGCTGCTCCAGGAACATCGGCTCCAGCAACTGAATCAACGGAGCGTCGAGGAAGTCGATCCAGTAAGCCGCCGCCGCACCATCGTTGCCATGACCGTGCCAGCGCCAGTTCGGCGTCAACAGCACATCGCCCGGCAACATCGGCAACTTCTCGCCGTCGACAACGGTATAGGTACCCGGTTCAGCATCGACGATCAGGCGGAGCGCATTCGGCGTGTGCCGGTGCGACCGCGCCTTTTCGCCAGGAAGAATCATCTGATAGGCCGCGATCAATGTACGTGCGGTGGCGTAGGTGTTGCCCTCCAGAGGGTTGGCGAGAATGAGATTGCGCCGCTCGGCCAGCTTGGTGTCGATCAACCGGCCTGCGGCGTCGAGCGCAGCCTTGCCCTGCTCATAGGACCAGTGAGCGGGAAGAAACGTCTTGTGCGGAGCCGGCCAAAGCGACGGCGTCGGCTTCGCCCAGCCCGCGCCGACCGATAGCGGCGCCAGCATCTGGTAGAGAGTTTCAAGATCCGGCGCCTTGGAGAGACTTGCCGGTGAGGAGACCATTCTGTTCATTGCGCTTGCTCCTTCTTGATCGCGAGATTGAATCCACCCTCGCCTTGCACGACCGGGATCTCCATCCGCCCCACGCGCTCGATCTCGATTTTGACGGTATCTCCGGCCCGAATCGGGCCGACGCCCGCCGGGGTACCGGTAGCGATGACGTCCCCGGGCTCCAGCGTCAGAACCGACGCCGCAAGAGTGATCATGTTCGGAATGTCGACCAGCAGATCCCTGGTGTTGGCATCCTGCTTGAGTTGATCATTCACCCACAATTTCATGCCCAGGCTGGAGGCGTCACCTACCTCGTCCTTGGTGACGATTGCAGGACCGATCGGCGTGAACGTGTCATACGATTTTCGCATCACACGTTCCTCCTGACCGCGCACCGTGCAATCGATCAAGCAACAGTATCCGAAGACGTAATCCAGCGCGTCGGCGAGCGCGATGTGGCGCCCTCTCTTCCCGATAATCAGACCCAACTCGCACTCGTGATGGATCTCCCGCGATGGCACGTCCGGCAGAACGATTGGATCCCGCGGGCCGCTGATCGAGGAATTCGACTTCAGAAAAAAGCCGTTAATATTGGCGCGATTCTTCGAGTTCATCTCGTGACCGTGCGCAAGGTAGTTGACGGGGTAGGCCAGGAGCTTATGCGGCCAGACCAGCGGAGCCTCCAGGCCGACGCTGTCTACCGGCCTGCCTTCGCCCTTCAGAGCCCGCTCAAGCTTGGGGCGGAGCGCCTCGTAATTCGCGATAAGCTGAACCATGCCGGTCGGCGGCCAAGCTTTCGGATCCGCCCCGACCGCATCCGTCGCGTCGTAAACGTTGCCGTCCTGCAATACACCGATGCGGCCTCCGCCGAACCTAACAAGCTTCATGATTATCCTACTCTGAGGTTGTCTCGTAGCGCGCTGCGCTCGTTTCATCGGCGGAAAGCCTGGGAAGGAAACTCGCCAACGGCCAGTCCTCTGCATGTCTGACGATGCCGAAGCCGAAGCCGTCGGACCCGTACGCCACGGCCATCGTCATCGAGACCCAGTCCAGATCTAACAGCCGACTCAGGCGGGTCCGGAACATCCCTTGCAGCATCCCTTGCCAGCCTTATTTGCTTAGTGAATATCCTATTTGCAATATCTGCCGACCAACGCTCGTTGTCAAGTCGAGCCTTCGACTGTGACGGCGGTGAAAGCACCGGAGCTCGCCAGGATGGGGCACTTCCACAGAAATTACGATCGCTGTCTGAGGCGCTTAAGACCTGCGTCACAACTCCGTCGGAGCGCAGATAGTCATCCACGTCCCACGAAAGTTGCCCGATAGGCCTGCTGCCTAACGGCTAAAGCGGCCTGCATTGCCCGCATGCACGTAAATTGACTTAATCCCGACGTTATCGCATTTTGCAAATAGTATATTTTCACCGCAAATAATGGTACCTCGGCGCGGCATGACCTAGAGTTTCCCGAAGAGGCACCAACAACCGGAGGAACGCAGTGAGTGCAAATCGATCCATCATTCAAACGATTGCAACGACTACACTCCTGGCGGCATCACTCTTGAGCCAGGCTCGGGCACAGTCCGATGCTGACGGCTATCCGCGTCGCAATGTTTCGATCACTGTGCCGTACCAGGCGGGCGGTATAGCCGATTCAATTACAAGGAAAATCGGCGAAAAACTTCATCAGCGGATGAACCGCGCTGTGATAGTTGAAAATCGACCAGGGGCATCGGGATCAATTGGTTCGACCTTTGTCTACCGCGCGCAACCGGACGGGTACACTCTTCTAAGTTCACCCAGCTCCCCGATTATCGTCAATCAGTTCATTCAGAAGTCCATTGTATATGAGCCCGAAAGGTTTCGCTCAATCGCTCTCTTGGCGGTCGCCCCCCTCGTATTGACGGTACGGGCTGATTTTCCCGCCCGGGACATGAAAGAGTTTGTCTCGTACGTAAATGCCAACGTGGCAAAAATCGGTTATGCCTCGAATGGCATCGGCGGAAACGCTCATATCGGCACCCTCTTGCTCTTGAAGGCCGCCGGCATAACTGGACCTGTTCATATTCCCTATAACGGCGCGTCGCCGGCGCTGCTGGCCGTGCTCTCGGGCGACGCTCAGTTTTATATTGACAGCATGTCTTCCACTTTGCCGTTCGTTCGAGAGGGTAAAATGCGCATTTTGGCCGTCGGCTCCAGGGAACGCTCTTCCTCCTTACCGGATGTCCCGACTTTCGAAGAGGCCGGCTACAAGGGCCTCGTCCTAACCACCTGGTTTGGATTGTTCGCGCCGCCGAATACATCATCTGCACTCGTCGAAAAGCTCAATCAGTCTGTAAATGAAGCGCTACAAGATCAAGACATCGTCAATCAATACGCTGAATTGGGCCTTCAGATCGCAAGAATGACGCCAAGCCAAATGGAAGAGACGGTCGCAGCTGACCGGGCCAAGTGGCGAACGGCAATTGAAGAGGCCAACGTTTCTGGAAACTAGGTCTCACCCAATTTTCTCTATCAGAGAGCTTGCGAAAGCGAACCAACATGCAACTGAAACAATTGCCAGATCGAGTATTTGTGGCGGCTCTCCAGAAACCCCCGAATGAATGCTTCTCCTGAAATGTCGATACCGCATATGGAGACTGATGTCCTGGTCATCGGCTACGGCTTTGCAGGAGCCGTAGCTGCAATCACCGCTCACGATTGCGGCGCGAACGTCGTGATTGTTGAGAAGATGCCGAGAGCAGGTGGCAATTCGTGCTATAGCGCGGGCAATTTTGGCGTCGTTCGCCCCCGCGCCTCCGCTGCATTCGCCCAATACCTCTACCGTCTAAATCTTGGTATGACACCGTACGATGTCTTCGAGGCCTATGCCCAAGGTTCAGAACAACTCGAAAAATGGTTCTCTGCGCTTGGTGGTGAATTGGTGCCTCGTGTCAGCGCGTTGGCGAATACATTTCCAGGTGTCGTCGATGGTCCTGCCTTTCCAAAGATCGCACGATCCCGCAAGATGTTCGATATCCGCGTCGCCAAGGGGCCGGCGGAATTACCACCCGCCCTTCGCATGTGGGATTTTCTATCGCACAATGTGAGCAAGCGAGGTATCGAGATCCAGCTGAGTTGCAGAGCGCGCGAACTGACACGCGCTGCGGACGGCGCAATTGTCGGAGCAATTGTCGAGCAAAACGGACAACTCCAAAGAATTTCCGCCAATCGCGCGGTAATTCTAACATGTGGCGGATTTGAAAATGCTCCTGAATTGCTGAATAACTTCGTGGCGTCCAAACCCATCATGTTCGCTGGTAGCCCGGGAAACACGGGAGATGGTGTGAGAATGGCTCAACTCGTCGGCGCCGATCTTTGGCACATGGCGCAAACTGCAACGTTGATTGGCTACAAAGCCGCTGAATATGATGCGGCGTTCTGCATTTTCTTCCGCGCTCCCGGGTTCATCTATGTAGATAAATACGGAGAACGCTACATAGATGAGACCGCAATCGAATTGCATGACTTCGATCGCGTCTTTTCCCATTTCGATCCCGTTAACATCGAATATCCGCGTATCCCGAGTTGGGCGATCTTCAACGAGAGGACTCTGAAAGCAGGACCGCTAACCTGGTCGATCGCTGGATACAATCGGGATAAATATCAATGGAGCACGGACAATCAGGCCGAGATTGATAGAGGCTGGATCGTCAAGGCCGCCACACTTGATCTTTTGGCAGAACGGCTTGGCCTTCGTTCAGAAACCCTCAAGCACACCTTCTACGCCTACAACACCGCGTGTGAGACTGGAAAAGATTCCGTATTCGACAGGGAGCCCACCTCGCTTGAACAGCTTAGGCCGCCATATTATGCGATTCCCTTGCATCCCGTGATGGTCAATACCCAAGGCGGGCCGAAACGCGACGCAAGGGCTCGAGTCATCGATCCCAACAACAACCCAATCCCCCGGCTATATGCAGCTGGCGAACTTGGCTCGATCTGGGGACCGCTCTATGATGGTGCGGGAAACCTCACGGAATGCCTGGTATTCGGACGCATCGCTGGTCAGAACGCTTCGGGCGAAACGCCGCACGACAGCTCGCAGAGCGGATAGAGGGTAATTGGCTAGCTAGGCCGGTTGAAAAATGCCCGCGGCTTGACTTATTGCAGAGCGCTTATCGTCTCTTCCTGGCTGGAGATGCATGTCCCTGCGTTTGCGACGAAACGATCGCCACACGCAGAATGTAATCGTCGATGCCCGCAATCGCGGGCGCGATGATGACGGCAGGCCCGGGAGCTCGGCTCCGCGAAGCGGGAGAAACACCCCCCTCAATCCAGGAGCGCGTTCGATCTTTTCCATTCGAATGGTCCAGCCATTATTTTGACGACAGATTTCCGCCCTTCGGCTTGTCCAGCGGAGCGGCGCGCTTGTCGAGAAACGCGCGAAGACGCTCCAGCGATTCCGGAGGTTTGGTCATCGCCGAATTCATATATTCCATGAACAATCCATCGTCGTGCGACATGTCGTTGATGCGTGGAAGCACGTTGGTAATCTGCCAGTTCGTTTGGGGCACGTTCTGCGCGATCTTCCCGGCGAGTTCCTTGGCCTTCGCCAGCGCTTCGCCTTGCTTCACGATATACTGGACGAGTTTTGCCTGCCGCCCTTCCTCGGCCGACAACAGCCGTCCCGTCAGCATCATGTCTGCCATGGTCTCATATCCGACGATCCGTTGAATCCGAACCGAGCCGCCTCCGCCCACGAAAATTCCGCGTTGACCCTCCGGCAACCCAAAAAAAGCGGTGTCGTCGGCAACGCGGATATGTGCGGCTGCCGCGAGCTCTAGCCCTCCCCCAATCACGGCACCTTGCACAGCCGCAACGAAGGGAATCGTGCCCCGCGAGATTAGATCGAACGTGGTGTGCCAAGAGTGCGGGCGCCGCTTGCGCGGACGCTGAGCTTCTGGCGCTATTCGCTCGGCTAACTCTGCCAAATCAAGGCCGGCCGAAAAATTCTGACCATGCCCGAACAAAACGCCGGCATCAGCTTCGTCTCCGGCTCGAAGCACGGCGTCACGAAGTTCGGTAATGACAGCTTCGCTAATGGCGTTGCGCTTGTTAGCCCGATTGAGGCCGATGAGGGCGACCTTTCCTTCGACGTCGTATGTGATCAATCCCGTGGACATTCGTGTTGCCTCCCTCTTAGTTCGTCACGATGAGCGCATCGAGAGCGACTGCTCCCTGCCCCTTCCCGTAAACCATCAAAGGGTTGACATCGATCTCAGCGATTTCCGGATGCGTCAGCATCAAGCGTCCGATTGCCATCGCGGCCTTTGCAACGGCCTCGCGGTCCACGGGCGGAATGTTGCGAAAACCATAAAGCAGCTTCGCCGTCTTCAATTTATCAAGCTCGCAAAGAATTTCTGATTCCGTCGCATCGGGCGCAAGCAATCGTACGTCCTGCAGAGCCTCGACCAGCACTCCGCCGAGTCCGACAAGCACCACCGTCCCCCATTGCGGATCTCGTCGCGCACCGACAACGAGTTCGAGGCCGCGCGGCGACATGGTCTCGACAAGGACGCCGTCGAGCTGCAGACCAGGTTTCGCGCGCTGAACGTTATCGTGCAGGTCTTTCCAGGCGACGCGGACATTGTCGCTATCTCCAAGATTCAGGATGACGCCCCCCGCTTCGGTCTTGTGAGCGAGAGCGCCAGCTTGAGCCTTGAGCACGACCGGAAAGCCGATCCGGTTTGCGATCTCGAGCGCTTGTTCCACTGTCGTGGCTAGATCGCTCTGCGGCACCGATATCCCTGCCGCGCTGAGTACCTTTTTCCCAAGCCATTCGGGTTGCGTTCCCGAAGTCATCCCGGGCATCTCGTCGAACGGGATCGCCCGAGGCGTCGGAGCCAGGTCAGAATGATTGCCGTAAGCAACGACCTTGGCCATTGCTCGCAGTGTTCGATCCGAGGAACGCGACAATACGACCTTGTTCTCGCGTGCGGCGTCCATGAACTCCGGCGGCAGCGTCGAGGAGTCACCCAGCATCGCAAGCATGACAGGCTTGTCGCTCTTGCTTTTGGCCGCAACGATCTTTTGGATAAACGCGTTGGCGTTGGCCGGAGCCGCGGGCGGAATCGAAATCGCCACGCCACCGATCGCCGGATCACTCAGCAACGCCTCGACGCCGATCTGGACAAGTTCGGGCTGCCAAAGCGGCTGCGTCCCCAGATCAAGCGGATTTTTCGGTGGAATAAAGGCCGGAACCTGCGGCTTGAGTGCCGCTTCAATCTCAGGAGACAGTGATGGTACCTCAACACCAAGGTCTTCGCAGATGTCATGGGCGATGCTGCAGAATGCGCCTGAGAAGGACACGATCCCGAGCCCTCCCTTTTGCGGTTTCGGATAGCGTGACAGGATTTCGCTGACGTCCAGGAGTTCATCCATGGTTTCGACGAGGATAACGCCGGCGCGTTCCACTTTGGAACGCATGACGGCATAGTTACCTGCGAGAGCGCCGGTGTGGGATTTTGCCGCCTCCTGTGCACGCACTCCACGCCCGGTGTGCAACATGACGATTGGCTTGCCCTTTGCACGCGCTTCCTGCGCCGCCTGCAGGAAGGCTCCCGCATGGCGCACCGATTCAGCGTAGATCGTGATGACCCGAGTGGCCTCGTCGTGGATGAGATAGCGAACGAAATCCCCAAGTCCGAGATCCGCCTCATTTCCAGTTGCAATCGAATAGGTCACAGGCACCGAGCGCGACAGCAGCGCCAATCGTAAATGACCAACAAGGCCGCCGCTTTGGGCAACCAAAGCCACGCCGTCGCTGGTGCCGGGTGCGACACGGGGAAGTTTGGTGACACCTGTGAAGCTGACCAAAAAGCCGTTGACGTAGTTGTTGTAGCCTAAGCAGTTGGGACCAATAACGCCGATCCCGCTGTCACGGGCCAGCTGTCCGATCTTTTCTTGCTCGCCGCGCTCTTTATCGCCGAGTTCCGCGAAGCCGCCCGCAAAGATGACAGCTGAGCCTACCTTGCGCGAAATGCAACCTTGAAGCGCCTCGCTCACGCCTGCCGCCGGCACGGACAGCACAGCAACGTCCAGATGTTCCGGAAGATCAGCGATGTCTGCATGAATCGCAAGTCCGTCGATTTCGCCGGCGCTGCGGCCGACCAGATGGATCTCGCCGGTGAACCCATTCGCCCGGATGTTTTGAAGAACCAGATGCCCGACGGTATTGGGCTTGGTCGACATGCCGATGATCGCGACAGATTTCGGCTGCATCATGCGCTTCAGCACTGCGTTACGGCTGGTGCCTTGCAGGTCGCTAGGTCCGGACATTCCCACGAGTGACTCTCCTGATTTCTTTTCCAAAAACTAGAACTGGCAACAGCTACAGCGCGCGTCCTAGACTGCGGCTGGTTGCAAGATGCCTTTCCTCGCTCTTGGTATTGCGAATACGCAGACGGTGCCAAGCAAGATGCTGCCGGCGACAAACACGAGGCCGGCAGCAAAAGTCCCGGTGTAGTCCTTGAGCCAGCCGACGGCGATCGGACCGACCGTCGTACCAAGCATTCCGATGGTGTTGATCATCGCGATGCCAATCGGCCTCGCCTCGGTGGACAGGAACGTTGCGGGCAACGTCCAGAAAATTCCTTGGGCGGAAAATGTTCCAACTGCGCAGAACACTAACCCGATGAGCCTACCGGTCGGATTATCGAGCAGTGCGACGCAGAGCCAGCCCAAGGCCGCAAGACTCATGGGAAGCACGATGTGCCATCGCCGTTCTCGATGGCGATCGGAATGCTTTCCCCAGAACGACATTGTCAAGATGGCCGCGAACGGTGGAATTGCCGCGATCAGTCCGATGGTTGCGAAACTTCCATCAGGCACAACAGCGCGCACGATCTGCGGCACCCACGTCGAGTTCGTGATCAATGACACGACGAGACCAAGATATGTAAATGCAAGGAGCAGAACCGGCAGGCTCATGAGCTCGCGGAAAATCCCGCCTTGCGAAGCGACTGAACGCGATTTTTGGATATTTGTCTCGTCACGTGCGAGCGCCCGTAGCAACACCTCTCGCTCGCGCGGCGACAACCATTTCGCAGTTTCGGGCCGGTCGGCAAGATAGAAATAGGCGATGACGCCGAGGACGACTGCGGGCAATCCCTCAAGCAGGAACAGCCATTTCCACCCGGCTAGGCCGAGGAAGCCGTGCATATCGATAATCAGTCCGGACAAGGATGAGCCGAACATGATGGTAATCGGCTGCGCCATGATGAAAAGCGCGGTGGCACGCGCGCGGTAGGAAGAGGGAAACCAATATGTCAGGTAGAGCAGGATGCCCGGCATGAACCCAGCCTCGGCCAGGCCGGTCAACGCGCGCAAGGCATAGAGGCTGTAGGGACCGGTCGCAAACATCGTCGCGGCGGACGCCAGGCCCCAGGTAATCATGATCCGGGGTATCCATATCCGGGCACCGAACCTCGGCATCATCATATTGCTGGGGATTTCCGCGGCGATGTACGCAACATAAAAGATGCTGCTCGCCAGCCCAAACATCGTCGCCGTGAGATTGAGGTCCCTGTTCATCGCCAGAGCAGCGAAGCTGATATTGATGCGATCAAGATATGAGCAGATGAAAAGCAGGATCAGGAACCACACCAGCCGCCGGTAAACTTTGCGAACAACTGCATCCTCGTCCGCGGAAAATTCCGTAGCCACCTTCACTTCACGTACGTTGCCCATCGTTGCCGTTCCAAACCCTGCGTTTCGACTGAACGACTCGTGGTGAGCGATCGTCAAATATTGTTCTAAGTGAGCCGACGGTTCCCGCGGCCATCGGCGGCAAACAAGCTTATCCTCATTATTTGCATAGCGAGTTGCTTATTTGACGCTAATTGTTAGTCATCGAGAACAGGATGCATCTTGTCAAGCGCGTGTTTGCCAAGTTGGCTCCAAATGCTGCCCGGAGCGATGAATCTGCCCTTCAGCAGGTCCGCCAGAACGAAAATACCGAAGCGTCGTCTACCCGCTGTCGGGATTTCTACCGTCCACATCATCGGAACATGGCAGGGCTTCCTTGCATCAGCCGACGATGCCGGCCTCGCGCAGCTTGTGTATATCGTCGGCACTGAGACCGAGCTCCGATTCGAGGACCGCCTCGCTGTCTTCCCCTAGAGCCGCGATCTTATTGCGCGCCAATGCGCGGCCCCCGGAAAATCGAAACGGTGGGTTGGTAACGCGGAAAGACCCGGCAGCATCCTCGACTTTCTCAAACGTTCCTCGATGTAAAGCCTGCGGATCGTCCAGCAGATCACTGACCGAATTATAACGCGAGCACGGCACGCCGTGACTGAGAAAGTGCTCCTCGCAGACCTTGGCCGCTCTGGTCGAAGTCCACTGCTCGACAATTTCCATGAGCTCCGGCCAATGCTGTTCCCTGATATGTTGTTTCGTGAAACGGACATCAAGTTTCAGGTCGGGCTGGTCGATTGCATCGCAGAACTGCTCAAAATTGCGCTGGCTCGTCGGGGCGATCATGAGAAATCCATCCGACGCGCGACAGGGCGTGAACAAAAAGCGACGTTTTCCCTGCGGAAACTGTGCTTCCTGCACTTCGTAGACCAGCATGCTGAGCATCGCCTCCATCATCGACACGTCGATGCTTTGGCCAACGCCGCTTTTCTCACGGTGCAACAGCGCCGACTGGATCGCCGAAAACGCATAAACTCCCCCCAGTACGTCCGCGATGAATGTCCCACAATTCAGAGGTCGCTCGAGACCATCCTGGTAGTTGAAATTGGCGACATCAAAGCCGCTTGCCGCATGTAGCACGGGCGCATATGCGGGGCGTTCCGCGTACGGCCCGGTTTGTCCGAATCCGGAAATCGAGCAATAGACCAGCCGGGCATTGGACGCGGAGAGTTCCTCGTAACCCAGGCCCAACCGTTTCATCACCCCTGGCCGAAAGTTCTCGATCACAACATCTGCCCGCCTAGAAAGGTCACGCGCCAGCTGCCGCCCCTCCCCGCTCTTCAAATCCAGTACGATGCTCTTTTTGCCACAATTCAAATTCGCAAAATATGAACTGGCCCCCTCTCTGACGGGCGGCCGGTGCCGCATCTGGTCGCCCTCGAACGTCTCGACCTTGATGACATCCGCACCGAGGTCCGCCATCAGGCGAGTGCAGAACGGACCGGCCATTACCGAAGAAAAATCCAGCACCTTGAATTGGCCCAACAATTCGTTGGCGGACTCTGTGTTACCGTCAATCATGGCGCTTCTTCTCTCAATTCCGTCCGTGGCGTCTGTTACGCGACGAGTTGGCGGGATATGATGACGCGCTGGATCTGATTGGTGCCCTCCCAGATCTGCGTTACCTTTGCGTCGCGCATCATTCGCTCGACCGGATAGTCTTTCATGTACCCGGCACCTCCGAATATCTGTACGGCATCGGAGGTCACCTTGTTCGCCATGTCGCTGGCGAAGCATTTCGCCAGCGATGCGGTATACGCAAGCTGGTCCCCGCACTCACCAGAATGGATTTTCCTGACGCATTCGTAGAGCAGCGCCCTCGCGGCCTCGATCTGCAGCGCCATATCGGCCAGCATGAATCGGATGCCCTGGAAGTCCGCGACGATCTGACCGAAGGCCTTGCGCTGCTTTGCATAATCGAGAGAGACATCCAGCGCTCCCTGAGCAATGCCGAGAGCAATCGCTCCAATGCCAGGCCGATTGAAGTTCAGCACCTGCATAATGGATTTGAACGCCGCTCCTTCCTCGCCGATGCGGTTCTCCTCGGAAACCCGCATGTCCTCGAAGAAGAGTTCGACGTCCGGAATGCCTCGAAGGCCCATCGTCCTCTCGTGCTTTCCCACTTTGAATCCGGGCGTCTTGGTATCGACAAGAAACGCGCTGATGCCGTCATACCCGGTGCTTTCAGATGTCTTTGCGAGAACCAGTACATAATGCGCCAGGCTTCCCATCGTGATGAAACACTTTTGGCCATTGATGACGTATGAGCTTCCGTCGCGCCTCGCTCTGGTTCGCATGGCCCGCACATCCGATCCGCAATGCGGTTCGGTGATTGCCAAGGCCGTAAGTAACCGCCCTTTGGCGAACTCCGGCAAGAAACGCTGACGCTGCGCCTCGCTCGCCACATGCAACAATGGAAGGACAGCGCCCGCCGAGTTTTGTCCCGCAAGGATGGCCATCGCCGCGGAGCATTTGGCGATCTCTTCCTTTGCGATGCATTTCATGATGATGTTGCCGCCAGGTCCACCATACTGCTCGGGGACGAGGATCTGGAGAAGCCCCATATCGCCGAACAACTCGAGGAACCGCTCGACCGGGAAGCTGTCGTTGTCTTCGATCTGCGCGGCGATCGGAGCAACCTCCTGCCTCACCAGCTTCTGTACGGCGCTGCGAAACTCCGCATATTCGTTGTAGGGATTCACTTAGGCGATCCTTTATTGATCAAACAATGCATGGCAACGGTTCGGTCCAACAACGACTACGCGACTTGATTGCGCTAAATTCCGAAGGAGCCCCATAGATGCGCGAGACGCGGGTATAGCGATAGAGCCGCTCGATGATGCCGCCCCGGTCCGGCACCGCCAAAGGATTGGACGGCGCGATCCACAGCTTGCGATCCGGCTTCGGAACACAACAGCTTTACGCACCATTTCCGCGTCCCTCCTTAACAATCGCGACCTAGCGAACGAAACCGCATCGCCCAGAACCCCTATAACGAGCTCAGCCGGACCCCGACGAATGTCCGGCGGACAGAGTGTTGATCGGCATGGATTGGAGATTGTGGCCAGCGCCCTTGTCATCATCGACAGCATATTTACGAAGCACGCCTATCATGACAACGCAGACCGCGGCCAGACAAGCCGGCACCACTGGCAGCAACAGCACCTGATGGGCTTTCCACCCGACAGCCAAGGCCCAACCGACGATGATTGGGCTCAGCATTGAGCCAATGCGTCCCAATCCCTGCGCGTAACCGCCTCCCGTCGCACGGATCTCAGTAGGGTAGAATTTCGCTACTAAAGCGCTCAAGGCCGACCACGTGCCGAACGCAACGATGCCCACCGCAAACGACGCAGCGTACAGCAACGGCACATTCGTTCCGGATCCGGAGAGAACCACGCTGATCGCAGCGACTAGAGCGTAGCTGGCCGCCAAGGTTATGTGGGGACCAATCCGCTCCGAAATCGGGCCAAGGAGGAAAGAGCCTGCCAGCCCCCCTAGGCTGAAAAGTGCGGATGCCAGCAGCGAGACATCCACTGGATTGCCGTTCTCTTTCACCAGAGTAGGAAGCCAGAGGCTGAAAATATAAACCACGATCAGTTGCGCTATCATCGCAACCCAAAGAAGGATCGTGACGGGCGCTCGTCCAGCGGCGAACAAGCGAGAAAAGGAAGCTTGCTTCTCCTGTCCCAAATGAGAGACGAAGCGAGTTTCGGGGCCAATAGAAAGACGTGGCGCTATGCGAAGCAGCAGCGGCCCGATGCGAGGATCTCGACCGTCCCGCGCGGCGAGAAACGTCGGCGATTCTGGTAGCAACGCGAAGCAGATCAACGCCGTCAAAAGACTGAGCGCACCGCCGATTTCAAAGACAGCCCGCCATCCGAAAATTGGAATGACTGTTTTGGCGAGAAGCCCCCCAAGGAACGCGCCGGCCGCAAGTGAGCCTATGACGACCATTACCGCGGTGCGCCGCTTCGCCTCCGGAGCGTAGTCGGCGACAATCGTCGTGATATTAGGAAATAGTCCACCGAGCCCGATGCCGGCGACGAACCTAATCCAGAGCAGGTCGTCGAGGCTTCTGGCGCTGGCGATCGCAAAGGTGCACACGCCAAAAACAATCGTAGACAGGATCACAAGTGGTCGTCGACCGTACTTGTCTCCGAGTTGCCCCATGACCATCCCGCCTATCATGAGCCCGGCAAGGCCAATCGTGAGGGCTGGTGCGAAGTCTTGGGGTCTGACCTTCCACTCGGATGCCATAGAGCTCAGCGTGTAGGTGATGGCCTGGGTGTCGTATCCATCGACGAGCGCGGCCGCGACTGCGAGAATGAACACCCTCGCCTGCAGACCACCGACCCGTGATGAATCAACAACTTGGCCAACGTTAATCACGTCACTCATAGATATTTCCCCGGACATCCATTTTCGAATTAATTATTCGCAAAATGGATTACTGAGCGAGCGCTGTCAATCGCAGTCTGCCGCTATGCGGAACGCTCGCCTGCCGTTCGGCAGTCGATCACGCCCGGTTTCGTTAGCATGACGTTCGGTTATCTTTTCGGTTGGGTGCCGCTATTCACACTCTAGCTTTCGGGAGCCCCGACGGATTTCTAATCAGCGATAGCGATTTTACCTGCATCGATGATGTCACCAAAGAGCGCCCAGTGTTCGCCTGAAAATTTGACAAGCTGCATCTGCTCGATCGGATAGTGGTCGGTTGGAGACGTCTTCAGCTGGATGCCCGGCAACAGCATGTCGAGCTGGTTGATCTGGAGATTTGAGGCGACATCCATTACGCGTTCACGCGTGATATCTCGGCCCAATTCGCCTAAGATGCCGGTGAGTATCTGCGCGGTACTGTATCCGCTCACAACAGTCAGATCGTGCCGATCACCCGACGGATAATATTTATCCATGAATTCGCGCCAGCGCTTGACGCCGGCATCGTCGCTCCACTGCGGATCATCGGGGTCCTTTTGCGTCGTAGCGGAAACCACGCCTTGAACATTGCTGAATCCGGCGGTCCTCATGACAGCGCCCACTGACGAGGACGCGCCAGCGAGTATCCTCAAGGCATTCCAGCCGATTTCGGCGGATTTGCGCAGGGCTTGCGCACTGAACTTATTCGAAGAAAACAGGATGAAAACATCGGCACCTGACGCTTTCAATCTAACGATCTGAGAGTCGACCGTTGGTTCGGCCGTCTCGTAGGGCGCCTCTGCAACGATCATTTTCGAAGCCTTATCTTCGAGGCCGGCCTTGAGACCCGTGAGATGATCCTTTCCGAAATCGTCGTTCTGATAGAGTACCGCGATTTTGGCGTCCGGCTTCGTTTTCAGAATATATTTCGCGTAAATCTGCCCTTCGCTCTGATAGCTCGGCCGAAATCCCATCGTCCAGGGGCTCTTGCGATAGTCGCCGAAGATCGTCCCGCCGCTGACGATGAAAAGCAGCGGCACCTTCTTGGCATTCATGTAACGCATGATTGCGACATTGGTGGGCGTACCGAAAGTGCCGTACAGCAGCAGAACCTCATCGCTCTCGATGAGCCTGCGGGCTTGTTCAACTGTCTTCGAAGGGCTGTAAGCATCATCATAGGAAATGACCTTGATCTTGCGGCCGTTAATGCCCCCCTCAGCATTGATCTTGTCAAAATAGGCGATCGAGGCCTGTCCGCTGACGCTGTAAGATGACGCCGGCCCGCTAAAGGGAAGGACGGTCCCGAGCGTAATCTGCTGCGGCGTAACACCAGGTGATTGCGCATATGCAGCCGTCGCCGCCAAAGTTGTCGCAAAAAGCGACACCATCTTCACTCGATATCCCACGCCTCATCCCCTCATTCGGTTTTTTATTGACGTGCAGACGTGCTTGGTCATCCGACCATGCGACCGTGAGCGGACCAAAACGACGCCCGTATCGCCTTCTTGTCGATCTTACCCACGGCCGTCATCGGAAGCTGCGCGACAAAGGACACTTCTTTCGGCGCATGCAGACTTCCCTTGCGCTCTTTAACGAGTGCGACGAGTTCAGCTTCGCTAACATCGCTGTCCGGCTTGCGAACAATGAGCGCGAAAACACTTTCGCCCCATTTTTTGTCAGGTACGCCAATCACGGTAGCCATGCTGACACCCGGATGGCTGGCCAAGACGTCCTCAACTTCGCGTGGGTAGATGTTGAAGCCGCCTGAGACGATCATGTCCTTCTTGCGATCAACGATATAGAGACGGCCCTCAGCATCGGCACGCGCGATGTCGCCGGTGTGCAGCCAACCACCCGCGAGCGCCGACTCGGTCTGCTCCGGCTGATGCCAGTAGTGACTCATGACCATCGGCCCGCGTACGCAAATTTCACCTGGCTCACCAGGAGAAACATCTTGATTGTTGTCGTCAAGCAGGCGGACCGAACAGGCTGCGGTCGGGAAGCCGCACGCCTCGAACAATTCTGGCCGCGCCCGATCGTGATCGCCCTTGCGCAGAACGGCAATCGGATAACATTCGGTCTGGCCATACAACTGAGAGAAAATCGACCCGATTCGTTCTATACCTTCCAGCAGGCGGCCCGGCGACATCGCCGCGGCGCCATAGAGAAGCAGTTCCAGGGACGACACGTCGTGTTTTTCAAGCGCGGGATGATCGAGAAGACCGTAGATCATAGTCGGAACCATCAGCGTGAAATTGATTTTCTCGCGCGCGATCGTCGATAACAATACATCGGGGTCGAACCGTTCGAGCAGATGGACGGTGCCACCACGCAAAAGCGTCGGTACCACGTTTGTGCCGCTCACATGGCTGATCGGTGCAATAGCAAGATAGCGCGGCGTATGCGGCAGCTCGAACTCCGCTAGCACACTGAGCGTCACCGCGACCGAACCGGCGTTTGAGCGCGCGACACCCTTTGGTCGCCCGGTCGTGCCGCCCGTGTAGCTGAGCATTCCGATATCCTGCGGTGAGGAGACGTCTCCGAGCCGCGCAGTGCCCGCGCTCTCGACCAGAGTCAGCGCGTTCTTTCCGTATGGCGCCTCGCCGAGCGTCAGGATGATGATGCCGGGCAGCAACTCCGCCAATTCAGCGCCCCGCGCGAGATAATTGGTGCTGTCGAGGACGAGTACCGAAACCTCCGCATCCTCGAGCTGAAAGCGATGAGCGCCGGCGGAACCCATTGAATGAAGCGATGTGACCGCAGCGCCAAGTCCCTGCGCTGCGACACCAAAACACCACGAATCGACGCGATTGGCGGTCAGCAGTGCGACCTTGCTGCCGGTCTTTATTCCATTTCCCGCAAGTACCCGCTGCGCGCGCGAGATGAAATCCAGCGCCGCCGTTCCCGTCCATTGCACGGTCCGGGTCTTGAAAGCCACGCGATCGGCGCAAGCTGTGAGCGCGCGCGCTGTCAGTGAAAAAATTGTGGGTAGAGCTTGAATCGACATGTCAGAGCTCGTCCTGGTTGAAGTGTGTTCGGGACGACGACACCGGACGACCTTCCTCAGGAAGGCGGCGGGTTGCCTGTCGCGCGGCGGCATATTCCTCGAATGTCTGCCGGATCAATTCGTGTACGGTCGGGATTGAGCCAACGCTCGAAACAAGATGTCCTGCGCTCCGGGTGTCGTGCCAACGCTTGATACCGGACGTCGCGTTACGGCCGTAAAGCTCGTTGGCGCGCTCATCTGTCACGTCGGTGGAGACATTTCTGTAGTCGAGACCGTCCGCAACAATGGATGCGATGAGTGTATTGGTCTCAAGGCCGGTGAACGCTTTCGACAACAGAAAGTCGTCGCACTGGGAGGATACGAGCATGGCCTTGTATTCCTCCGGCTCCATGCTCTCTATCGTCGCAATGAGCTTCGTTCCCATATAGCAGAGGTCACAACCCAATAGCTCAGCGGCAAATACCGTGCCTCCGTCCGGAACGCCTCCGGCCAGCACGATGGCCCCATCGTAGAACGATCGCACAGCGCTAACAAAGGCAACGGCGTTGGCCCAGCCGGTCTGCCGGCCCGGGCCCGTGGAGAACAGGACCAGGCCATCGACGCCGGCAGCGATGGCCTTTCTCGCGTGACGGACCGACGCAACATCCGCAAATACCAGGCATCCAGCCTCGTGCAGCGGCTCGACGACCGCGTCGGGCGCCCCCACGCTTGTGATCACCATCTCACCGATGACGCACCACCGCAGCAACATCATCCCAAAGCGTCTCTCGGCGAATGATGAGGTTAGGCAGAACGGCGCATCCTGCGGCCGCAGGGCCGACTTTACGATGCGGATCCACCGGTCGAACTCGTCAGGCGTTCGGCAGTTTGTGCTGGGAAACGAGCCGACTACGCCGGCACGGCAGGCCGCAATGACGAGGTCCGGACCTGACACGCGAAACATCGGCGCTGCGATCAGGGGTATCTTCAGCCGGGGCTTGATATCGGATAATGAAGTCATCATGCCCGAACGTTCGGCGTGGCGGCGGGATACTTGTGGCCGAAACTCGCGACCGCCTTGTCGTAATCCTCACGCATAGCCGCGACGACCCGCGCCACCGCCGGGGCATCCTTGATGCCGCCGATCCCCTGCCCCGCGCTCCAGATATCCTTCCAAGCCTTCGCCTTGGTGTTGCCGCCCGAGCCAAAATTCATCTTCGATTTGTCGGACTGAGGCAGATCGGCCGGGTCGAGCCCGGCGGCGACCAGCGAGGGTCCCAGATAGTTGCCATGAACGCCGGTAATCAGATTGGTATAAACGATGTCGCTCGCTGCATAATCGATTAGCATCTGCTTATGGACAGACGTTGCATTTGCTTCTTCGGTCGCGATGAAGCGCGTTCCGATATAGGCCATGTCCGCACCCATCATTTGCGCCGACGCAATGCCGTGACCATCGGAAATCGCGCCCGACAGAAGAACGGTTTTGTCGAACCACTGGCGAGTTTCTCGCAGCAGCGCAAAAGGCGAATGGGTGCCGGCATGGCCTCCCGCGCCGGCACAGACCAGGATGAGACCATCGACGCCCATCGACGCTACCCGGCGGGCGTGCTGGATGTTAGTGACGTCGTGAAACACCAACCCGCCGTAGGAATGCGTGGCATCCACGATCCACTGCGGCAGCTGAAGGCTCGTGATGATGATCGGGACGCGATGCCGCACACAGACCGCCATGTCCACTTCCAGGCGATCATTGGAGGGATGGCAAATCTGGTTTACCGCGAACGGCGCGACCGGCAGCTGTGGGTTTTGGAGGGCGTATTCTGTAACCTCTTCCTTGATCCGAACCAGCCAGTCGTCGAGCATTTCGGCAGGCCTCGCATTCAAGGCCGGGAATGATCCCACGATTCCCGCTTTGCATTGTGCGGCCACCAGTTCGGGGCCGGACACGATGAACAATGGCGAAGCAACAAGGGGAAGCGATAACCGACCATGGAGAAGCTCGGGAAGAGACATCGGGAGTTCCTTTGCATCAAGGACCTGACCCTAGCGTTTCTTCACGGCGCCGTGTTTACCAGATCTGGAATCTCGTAACTCCAGAGTTGGATCATGACCGAGAAGAATGGCGGCATCGCGTCTCGCGCAATTTGCGATAAAATTTAAAACGGCGCGGACCTGAGGCGCATCGGCGAGATCAGGATGCGATAATAGCCACAGATCCGCAGCGCGGTGCAATTTGACGGGAAGAATCCTTACCAAATTCGGCTCTTGATCCGCGGTGATGCAAAGCAAGGGCGCGAGCCCCAGGCCGGCCTTGGCGGCAGCAACAACGTCGGTGTGGGACGAGCATTGAAGTACCCGCCGAGACGTTCCTGCGACGCTATTGAACCAGCTCATCAGCGGTATATCGACGATCATACCTATAGTGTTATGTGTCTCCCATTCTGCGCGAGATGCCGGAAGGCCATGGTCGCGCGCATAGGATCGCGCGCAATAAATTGCCACCCCGACCCGGCCGATGCGACGGCCGACTAGGTTTTCTTCGCCCGGTCCAAACAGCCGCAAAACGATATCGGCTTCCCGGCGGCGCACGCTTGCGGGCCAGCCGCTAACGCGAATTTCAAGATTCAGGCTGGGAAACTCCTCGTAGAAGGAGGTGAGTTGCCCAAGCAACCACGGGCCAGACAAAACCTCATTTATCGAGATGCGGACCACACCTGCCGGCGTATGTTTGGCCTCGGCCATTGCGGTCTCGACCTTGTTCGCGACGTCCCCCATGCCTTCGATGCGCGCGCGTAACTGTTCGCCCGCAGGTGTGAGTGAATGACCAGCACGGCTACGCGCCAGCAATTTGAGGCCGAGACCATCCTCAAGCTCCACAACGCGTCGGCTCACCGTTTGGGCGCTCAGCTTGAGACGCTTGCTTGCGGTCAACAAGCTTCCGGCATCCGCGACTGCCAGGAAAATTCGATAGAGATCCCAATTCATCATTTCACTGAGGCACCATAACTGTCACGGCCAGGGACGGTCTAATTATTTGCTATGCGAATTACGAATCCATTTTTTGATAAGGATATCCGCTATTTTTGACGGAGATGTGGATGCAATTCTTCTTATTCGCCTCGAAATATATTCGCATGGCAAATAAAGCATCTGTCTTTGTCTTTATGAACTTAACGAGACTTTTAGCAAAACGTCGGAGATTGGCTGGCGAAAACTCACCGTAAGGCATTTGGGTTTCATGAACATCATCAACATGATCAGAATACGGACGAAGTTGCTGTTAGTCCTGCTCCTGACAGCGGGATCTCTGGCCGCCGCCATCGGTGCTTCGACTTCCATCCTCCATCAGCGAATGATGCAGGACCGCATCGCTAAACTGCGTGCGATCGTCGAGGTTGCTTCGGAACTGGCCCGGTATCTCGATGGAGAAGTCAAAGCTGGAAAGCTAACGCGAGAAGTGGCAATTGACCGTTTCAAGAGCGACACTCGAGCCATGTGGTACGATGATCATCGCAGCTATATCACCGTTGGCGGTCTTGACGGCCTCTGGTTGATGAACGCGGCGGTGCCTAAGGTCGACGGTACCCATGGAACAAAGATGCCCAATGGAAGATATATTCTCGATGATCTCATCGATGTCGTACGAAATCGCGATGAGGGAATGTCGCTGTATGATTATCCTAAGCCCGGCGGCACCGAAGCACTGCCGAAGTTGACCTTCATCAAGAAGTTTGCTCCTTGGAATTTGATCATCGCGACCGGTGTCTGGGTGGATGACATCGATGCAGATTACCACGCTGCTCTGTTCCGATTAGCGGGATTCGGCCTCGTTCTTCTCCTGATCTCGGGCGGCGCGATCCTTTTTCTGAACCGAAACATCAGCCGATCACTGATAAGTCTGAGGGATAAAATGGCGCGCCTGGTCGGTGGCGATCATTCGGTCGACATCAGCGAAGCCGACCGTAGGGACGAGATCGGCGACATGGCGAAAGCGGTGCAAGTCTTCAAGAGCAACGCCGTCGCGATGCAAGATCTTCAGGCCGAGCAAGCGGAGATCGCCGATCGCGCCGAATGGCAGAAGAAGCAAGCTCTGCGGGAAATGGCGGACGGATTCGAAGCTCGAATCGGCAGCATCGTTGGTGCGGTATCGGACGCCGCAGCAGCGATGCAAAACACCGCTAAGGCGATGTCGGTCAATGCCGAAGGAACCCAACAGCGCACCAGCGCTGTAGCTGCCGGCGCCGAGGAATCCAACGTCAATGTCCAGACCGTTGCCGCCGCCTCCGAAGAGCTTGCGGCGTCGATCTTCGAAATTGGCCGACAGGTGACGCAAGCCTCCGTGGTAGCCCGCAAGGCCAAAGAGGAGAGCGACAAGACCAATGCCAGCGTGTCCAGCCTTGCCGGCGCGGCACAGAAGATCGGCGAAGTGGTCGCCTTCATCACCCAGATCGCCAGTCAGACCAATCTTCTGGCACTGAACGCCACCATCGAGGCTGCGCGCGCCGGGGACGCCGGGCGGGGATTTGCAGTGGTCGCATCGGAGGTCAAATCGCTGGCCACGCAGACCTCAAACGCGACCGACGACATTCGCGCCCAGATTGAGGCCATCCAGGCTGAGACAGCGGACGCCGTAAATGCGATCATGCGCATCTCGGCTACCATCGTCGAGGTCAACGAAATCTCCACGACAATTGCATCGGCAATGGAGGAGCAGGCGGCAGCAACGAAGGAAATCACTCGCAACGTCCAGGAAGCCGCCGATTCAGCCAAGCATGTCTCTGAAAATATCAATGGCGTCAGTACGGCGGTCGAAGCCGCCGGACGAGCGGCGTCGGACCTGCTCGGCGAGGCTGCCAAGCTTGCGAGTCAGGCCGGCGCCCTGCAGGTCGAGACCGGAGATTTTCTCACGACAGTCCGTGCGGCTTGATTGTCGCAGCAATGAGATCCGCTCGTTCTTACTGGTTCTGCTTCATATCCGTATCGAACCTCATATAGTCAGCAACGGACGGGAGCACCGTACAATAGCCTCATCGCGATGCATCGGATATTTCAAACCTTTATTGATCACCTCACGGAAAGTGTCGATTTGGCGACGCTGCGCGCTGGCATGACAGAAGCCGCGGTCGCACTTGATCTGCGCTGCTTTGCTTATCTGATCGTGCCGAAGCGAGCGATTGATCAGCCTGGACTCATCTCGAGCTACCCGCCCAGTTGGACCGAACATTACTTGCGGAACCACTACGAACGATTGGATCCGGTCATCGTGAAGGCATTAGGCGGCCCCGAACCCTTCGAGTGGGGAATGGATGTCGAACCAACGCGGCTATCGAAATCACAGCAACAACTCTTTGATGAGGCAGCCGAGTTCGGGATCCGTCGCGGCTACACCGTGCCCATTCATGACGGTCGTGGCCCTATCGCGGCATTCACGTTTGCTACTGACGAACCGCGCATCGCTGCGTTCTGCCGGCGCATCGAAAAGCACAGATACGTACTTCAACTTATGGCAATGTATTTCCATGTCCATGCCAGACGGAAGGTCATTCCAGAGTACACCATCAACGGCGCGGTTCTGTCACCCCGTGAGCTCGAATGCCTCGAATGGGCTGCGCGAGGGAAAACGGCCTGGGAAACTGGACGCATTCTCGGCATTTCGCGGCACACCACAGCCACTTACCTTGAGAATGCGAAGACGAAACTCGGTGTGCGCACGATCGTTCAGGCGGTGGCACGCCTCACGGCATCCAAGCAGATTATTCTGTAACACGCCGGCCAGATCATCTCCTGCAGCTACGGGAGGTGAATTTCTCTGTCGCTTCGCCTCCAATGTTGAAAGAGAAGCAATCGAGGAGGCGACCATGATGCAGCTGATAACGTCTAACTACTACGGTAATTTTATTGACGAGATCGTAGAGATGCACCGCCTGCGGCACCGCGTTTTTAAGGAAAGGCTCGACTGGGACGTCCAGGTCAGCGACGATATGGAGATCGACGAATTCGACGCCCTTCATCCCGTTTATCTGCTCCAGCGAGCAAGCAATGACCGTATCCAAGGCTGCGTGCGCCTGCTTCCATCCAGCGGCCCCACCATGTTACGCGACACCTTTCCTGTATTGTTAGACGGAGCAGCCGCTCCTACTAGCTCGACCATCTGGGAGAGCAGTCGCTTCGCGCTCGATGTTCACACTGACGCGCCCAAGGCTGCTCATGGTATCGCTAGCGCGACCTACGAACTTTTCGCCGGCATGATCGAATTTGGTCTCGCGCAGCACCTCACCGATATCGTCACGGTGACCGATGCCCGGATGGAAAGGATCCTGAGGCGCGCGGGGTGGCCCTTACGGCGGATCGGCAGGCCTCGCTGTCTCGGCAAGACGCAGGCTGTTGCTGGGTATCTAGAGATTTCGTCGCAGGCATTGGCCCGCGTGCATACCGCTGGTGGCCTGCGTGGACCCGTGCTCTGGGCTCCGGTGGCGTTTATGGCCGCCTGAGACACTCATAAAGACCTCAAGAGCTTACTTAAGGCGACATCTCTACCCACGCGCGGCGATGTCCCGCATTTTTCCTTCGCGAGTATCTAACATCAAAGCATGGCGGACAGAACCATGGCAAACGATAAGCGGCCACCTGACGCCCGGCCGCAGGCCGTTGATCTACAGCAGTTGCGATTTGCAGTGACCGCGGCGGATATTGGTAGCTTTCGGCAAGCTGCGGATGTCTTGCGGCTTCGGCAATCGCAGTTGAGCCGATGTATCCGCCAGCTTGAACACTCGATTGGCGTCATCGTCTTCGAGCGATCGAGCGGTGGCGTGAAGCCTACCCCGGGCGGCCGCGAGTTTCTCAGGACGGCGAGAATAATCTTGGAGCAGGTCGATTCGCTCGCTGCGAGCGCAAAGACAAGCAGTCGCGGCGAGGCCGGCAGATTGGCGGTAGGCTTTTGCACCTCTCTCTCGACGGGTAACCTGCGTGCAGCGCTGCTCGACTTTAAAGTACGCTTTCCACACATTGAACTCGCAACCGTCGAACGATCGCGGACGCGCCTGACGACTGCACTACGAAACGGAACACTCGATATCCTCGTCGTGACCGGCACTACGCCTCTCTTGGAAAACAAGACCCTTCCGCTCTGGAGGGAACGGATCTTGGTCGCCTTGCCCGAGGATCATCCCTTGACGACGCGAGACGTCGTCTTGTGGACCGACCTTCGGAATCAAACAGTCTTGCTGAGCCAATATGACCCTGGACGCGAACTTGAGGACGTCCTGATTTCTAAGCTGCCATTGCCAGAGGACAGACCTCAAATAGAGCGTCACGACGTCAGTCGAGGCATTATTAAAAGTTTAATCAGTATGAGGCTCGGGATCAGCCTGGTAATGGAATCCGATATCGGCGCCAGCTTTGCCGGCTTGGTCTATCGCGAATTGCGCGACGAGATACGACCGAGCTGCATCAGCTTTTCAGCGCATTGGCGCGGCGATAACGAGAACCCAGCACTTCATGACTTCCTGAAACTGTTGACCGAGCGCTACCCGTCGCCAGCTGGTAATGATTGAGTCGCACGACGCCATTTCGCAAAACCTCGATCCGTGGCCATGAATCGCATCAGCATCGGCGCGATCAGCTTTGACGGATCATTGACCGGCTGGCCGGTTTCCCGCCCGATGGCTTCCGCATAGGCGACGAGATCTCGATGCACGCCAGCCGGTAGTTCAACGGTGACTTTGACAGGCTTGTCATTTGGAAGCGCTCCAATCTTTAGCTTAGCCATCTTATTCCTTACCCTCTGTAAGGCTCAAGTACGAGGTCTCGGTTGACGATGACTCGAACCGGAAATCCTGGCCTGATCGTGAGCGTTGGCTGGATGTTGAGATTGCGCTGAACGATCTTCTGGCCTGTTTGATTTAAGCTATCGCTCGATCCGCGGCGAAGAGCTTGAATGATGTCACCGTTGTTGCCGGTGTCGGAGCCGGCTCCCACTTCGCTGCCGACAGCCAGCAGCGTCGAAAGGGCTGCAGCCTTGAACAACTCGCCCCAATGGTTGTCGACATCATCTTCCAACCCTGAATATCCTGCCCCATCCGCACCTGGCTGTCGCTCCAGGATGATCGAACGACCATTCGGCATGATCAAGCGTGTCCAGACCAGCAGCACGCGTGACTGACCGAATGCGATCTGGCTGTCATAGGTTCCGATCAAACGAGCTCCCTGTGGGACCAGCAGCAAGCGACCGGATGGTGTGTCAAAAACATTTTCGGTCACCTGCGCCGTGATCTGCCCGGGCAGATCTGAGCGTATGCCCGTGATGAGAGCCCCAGGAATAACCGTCCCTGCCTGTACCACATACGGCGAAGCCGGCTTCGTGACGCGATCCGGGCTCGTGGTACGGCGATCAACCGATGCATTGACGAAGGCAAGTTTGCGGTCCTGGCCGTTCTGTGCAAAGCCGTCATCAGTTCCCTGCATGGACGATGCGGCCGCTCGGTCCACGCCCGAAGCCTGAGCTGCAGCGGGCATCGTCTCGCGAACATTGGTGGAGGCGAACAAGCGGCTCACACGCGCGGCTTCGATCTCCTGGTCGCGGCGCTGCTGCTCCTGATCGAAGCCCGTCGTGGTTGTGGTTGGCAGCTGCCCCTGAGCGGCAAGGATTGGCCGGCCGAGATCACCAGGAAGCGGTGGGCCCAGCGAGGGCACCTGGCGCGGAACGCCAGCATAGTCCCGCGGCAATCCGGCGAGGCCATCAGCGACGTTATGGTGATCGGTGCTGTAGAGTTCGTCCGGCGCGGGTCCGCGCGGGCGGTTGTTTTGGAGAGCCCAAAGCACTGCACCCCCAACAAGAACCAATGCAACGGCGGTCCCTCCCGCCAGGACCTTTCGGGACAGCCGCGTGACGCGCGGATGATCTGCCCTTAACCGGAACCCCTGCGCCAATTCTTCCGACCTGTTTGCCTCGCCAGGCTGCACGTTGCCGTCATCACTCTGAAGCGTGTTCATGACGACGGCCTCCCGTCGGTCCGGACAATCCGGACTTTCTGCTGATGCTCGCCACCAAGCCGCAACTCCGCGGCCGCAAAGAGCCGGTCGACGATCAGGACGTTGCCGTAGGCGCGGTAGTTCACGATCTCGGTCTTGCCGTCATGACCAATGACGAAGAGAGGCGGCATCTCGCCTTGAACGATGCCCTGCGGGAACTCGATATAGACCTTGCGTCCATCGTCATAAGCAGTCAGCGGCCGCCAGGGCGGACCGTCGCCTTCAATGGCGTAGCGGAAACGGCGCTGCGTCGGATCGGGCAACACCGGCGTCAAAGCCACGGGCCGCACCCTGCCCGGCCGGTCCTCCGGATAGTACCAGGCGACCGAAGGCATGTAGGGCTTTTCGCGGGCGCGTAACTCGATCAGGTAGGTGCGCCGATCGGTGTTGACGACGAGATTGGTTTCGATCGAAGCGCGAGTCGGCTTCACCAGGATATGGACGCGCCGGGTATCTCCGTTGCCACTTTCGGTATCGCCGACCACCCAACGAACGGTGTCGCCCGCCGCGACAGGACCCGATCCCGTGAGTTGTTCGCCTTCCTCGAGCGCGATATCGGTGATTTGCCCGGGCGCGGCATAAATCTGGTACAGCGCACCTGGACTGTAGGCGTAGACCTGCGCCGCGTTAAAGTATCCCTTCTTGCGCGGTTCGACACGCGCCGCACTGTTCGCGGTCTCAACCCGGCTCACCGGCTCAGTCTCCTCCTTGCTGCCGGACTTACCGCCTAGGGCCGGCTTCCAGAGTGGCGGGACATGAAGCGGCCGCAGCTTGTCGTCGGCAGGCACCGGCGGCGGAGGCAATGGCGGAACGTCACTGTCGTAGCTGATCTCGGGCGGCGCAAACGTGGAGCAACCAGCCAAAGCAGAAGCGCAAAGCAGCAGTGCCGGAAGTATCGCCCTTCGGAGCGCCGAACCATCTGACCTGAATGAGACGGAGCGACTGCATGAAGTCCGGCGCGGAGAAGCCATATTACGAAATCGCGTATTCACTGCCCAAGCTCCTTCGACCAGTTGATGGCGTGGACGTAGACGCCGAGGGGATTCTTGCGCAGCCGATCGGCATCGCGCGGCGTCTCGATCACAACGCTGAGAATGGCCGTCCAGCGCTCGGTTGAACTGAGAGACCCGTTGTCGTAGGAGCGCTGAACCCACGCCACACGAAAACTCTCCATCGACGCGCGAATAACGCTGGATACCTCGACCGACACCTGCACTTTGCCGAGCCTGGCAAAGGGATCGTTGGTTCGGGCGTAGTCATTAAGAGCGGCAGCACCACGATCGGTCGTAAAGTCGTAGGCGCGCAGCCAATTCTGACGCAACACGATGGCGTCAGCCGGCAGGCCCCGGACATCCTCGATGAATCGCGCCAGGTGGTAGGCGATCTGTGGGTCTGTCGGCTGGTAGTCCGTATTGGCCGGAGCCACCCGCTGGGCCTGACCAAGATGATCGACCTCGACCACCCAGGGCGTGATCGTGCCTTGGGTCGACTGCCAGACAAGACTGCCGGCGAGGCCCGTCGACAGCGCGAGGCAGCCGAATGCCATCAATCGCCAGTTTTTTGCCTGCACGCGGGCTGACCCGATACGGTCGTCCCAGACTTGCGCTGCTTTTTGATAGGGCGTGACGGGCTCGGGCATGCGGCCGTAGTGAACGGATGGGCGTTTAAACATCAGTGGTTTCCTTCAGAGAGGTCGATCGATGCGCCGCCTCCACCATGGTCGCCGGAGCGAACGGCATGGGTGACGTTTGATGCGCCATGGCTGATGGTCTGGGCGCGCTTCATGCGCCGCGCCCAATCGGGCGGACTATCTGACGCGGTGTTCCCGGTCGCGGCGCCCCCTGTGGTTGGCGCCTGGCCAGCCGATTGAGCGCTGTTGCTGAGAGTTGCCACGGCCCGGCGCAGCGGGCTTGCCACTGCCGAGAGCCCGGCATCGGCGACACCGCTCAGGCCGCCACTGCGATAAGCCGCGGACGCACTGCTTGCGAGCGTGGCACCACCTCGTGCAGCTCCCGCCATCGCTCCCCCCGCCAGCCCGGCTCCGCCCGCAGCGAGACCAGCGCCTGCGACAACAATGCCGCCGGCAGCAAGGCCTGTTCCGACCGCGGCACCCGCGCCGAGCTGAGGTCCGCCGGACACCAGGCCGTTGGCGATCCCAGGACCAAAAATGCCGAGACCGAGCAGCGTCAATGCCGCGAGCACCAGCGCCATAGCGTCTTCGATGGTCGGCTGCCCGCCGTTGAACCCGGACGTGAACTGAGAGAACAGTGTCGAGCCGATGCCAACAATGACGGCCAGGACCAGGACTTTGATGCCCGACGAGACGACATTGCCGAGTACACGCTCAGCCGCAAATGCGGTCTTTCCGAACAAACCAAAGGGGATCAGCACGAAGCCGGCGAGTGTCGTCAGCTTGAACTCGATGAGAGTCACGAAGAGCTGGATCGCCAGAATGAAGAAGGCGAGCAGCACCACGACCCAGGCGAACAGCAAAACGACGATCTGGACGAAATTTTCGAAAAAACTGATGTATCCCATCAGACCTGAGATCGAGTCGAGGATCGGCCGGCCGGCATCGAGGCCAACTTGGGCAATCCGCCCTGGCCGCAAAAAATCTGCGGATGACAGGCCTGTGCCGGAGGCTTTGAGCCCGAGACCGGCAAAGCTCTCGAACACGATACGAGCGAGATTATTCCAGTTGCCGATCAGGTAGGCGAAGACGCCGACGAACAGAGTCTTTTTGACGAGCCGTGCGATCAGATCGTCGTCCGTCCCCCAGCTCCAGAATAAAGCCGCGAGGGTAATGTCGATGGCGGCTAACGTCGTTGCAAGAAAGCCAACTTCGCTACCCAGAAGGCCGAAGCCGGAATCAATATAGCGGGTATAGGTATCGAGGAACTGATCGATCACGCCGGTGCCTGTCATGACTTACTCGCTCTCCGGGAGGGCCACCGACGGATAACCTTTTGGCATCCGGCTCTGATCCTTTGGCGGCGACTCAGACAGTTGGCTGGAGAGCGCATCACTGCGAGCGGGAGCCGTCGCACTTCCCTTCTGACCGAAAAACCGGCCTCGGTTCTCAGCCCAGATCCGACGACAGTCGTCGTAGGTTGCCGTCTGTTCCGGCGTGACCGTCCGGCAGCGCGCCAGGCTGGAGGCGAGCGTGCCCGTGGTCCGTGGACCCGCCGAATTCGCCGTTTCGTCGCCATCACCGCGGAGCTGGATGGCGCATGCCGCCATCACCAACATCACGGATGCGGCTGCCGCGACAACCGGCAGTCGTTTGAACCTGCTGAACGCACTCATCAATGAAACATCTGCACGTCTTGGGATTGATAGCCTTGACCCGGGGTCAGAAACCGCCGCAGCTGCTCGCGGCCCTGATCCTGCGCCGCTGCGCGTTGAGCGGCTTCAAGGCTCTGCGCCCTGCCCTGGGCGGCCACGATCGCCGTGAGATCGCCGAGCTGCTGAGCCTGAAGCGCAAGGATCTGGTTGCCGGCCTGCGTGGCCTGCAGAGCGCCGCTTGCGCCCTGGCTCGAAGTCACCAGCGCCGACGTCTGGGTGCGGTTGGTGTCGAGATTGCCGACAACGCCGGCCTGCACACGCAAGGCGTCCTGCAGCGCGGCGACCGAGTTCTGCCAACGCGATTGCGCGTTGGTGATGAGTGCTTGATTGGATTGGCTGCTCGTCGCCGGCGCATAGTTGGTCGAGAACGCACGGTCGATCTGCTGCACATCATAGGCTATGCGCTGGGCCTGAGCGAGCAGTTGCTGGGTACGTTGGATCGACGATTGAAGTTGTTGTAGCGACGAGTATGGCAGGTTCGCCAGATTCTTCGCCTGGTTGATCAGCATCTGCGCCTGGTTTTGCAGCGACGTGATCTGGTTATTGATCTGCTGCAGCTCGCGCGCCGCCGTCAGGACATTCTGGACATAGTTGTTCGGATCGAAGACAATCCACTGCGCAGATGCTGGTGACACCGCAGCAAGCGACAACGCGACCGCGCTCGCCGCCGCGAGAACGCAAAGACGTCTCATAACAATGTCTCCAGATTGCTCAGATTTGGGATCAGATCAGTGGCCCACGAAGCGTCGCGATGCCGGAGCCAGGCGGGCACAAAGCCGTCGCGGCCGTGTTCTGCGAGCAGGCGTTCGATTGCCGCCTGGTCGGTCTTGGAAGAGGCCGCCGTAAAAGCGAGCGCGACTTCGCCCAGACCCAACTCGAACATCCGATTGCCGCGGCGGGACTGGCAGTAGTAGTCGCGCTTCGGTATTGCCCGGCTCAAAAGCTCGATCTGCCGGTCGTTGAGACCAAAGCGGCGATAGATCGCCGTGATCTGCGGCTCGATCGCGCGTTCGTTCGGCAGCAATATGCGGGTCGGACAGCTCTCGATAATGGCGGGCGCAATGCCTGATACATCGATGTCCGAGAGCGACTGCGTCGCGAAAATGACCGAGGCGTTCTTTTTGCGCAACGTCTTCAGCCATTCGCGCAACTGCCCAGCAAAGTCCTCGTCATCGAGCGCCAACCAGCCTTCGTCGACGATGAGCAGGGTCGGGCGGCCGTCGAGACGATCTCCAATGCGGTGAAAGAGATAGGCTAGGACTGCGGGGGCGGCGCCGGTGCCAATCAATCCTTCAGTTTCGAAGGCCTGAACGGACGCTTCACCGAGGCGCTCAAGTTCGGCATCGAGCAGCCGGCCGTAGGGCCCTCCCAGGCAATAAGGTTGGAGGGCCCGCTTCAGCGCCGTTGACTGGAGCAGAACGGAAAGACCGGTCAGCGTGCGCTCCTGGATCGGAGCCGAGGCCAGTGACGTCAAGGCGGACCACAAATGATCCTTGGCTTCTGGCGTGATCTCGATTTTTTCCCGCGTCAGGATCGCGGCGATCCATTCCGTCGCCCAACCCCGCTCGGAGGCATCGTCGATCCAGGCCAGCGGCTGCAGCGCAACAGGCTCGGACGCATCGTCCGACAGCGCACCCCCGAGGTCATGCCAGTCGCCACCCATAGCGATGGCAGCCGCCCGGATTGATCCGCCGAAATCGAAGGCAAAGATCTGCGACCCCGGATAGCGGCGGAACTGCAACGCCATCAACGCCAGCAGCACCGATTTCCCAGCGCCGGTCGGACCAACTACCAGCGTATGACCGACGTCACCGACATGGAGAGAAAATCGGAACGGGGTCGAACCCTCGGCTTTTCCGAACAGCAGAGGCGGGCCTGCGAAGTGATGATCCCTCACCTCTCCGGCCCAGACCGCCGATAGCGGAATCATATGGGCCAGGTTGAGGGTCGAGACCGGTGGTTGCCGGACATTGGCATAGGCATGCCCCGGCAAACTGCCGAGCCAGGCTTCGACAGCGTTCACCGTCTCGGTCATCGAGGTAAAGTCGCGACCCTGCATCGTCTTTTCGACCAGACGCAGCTTCTCATCGGCCACGCGCGGGTCGTCGTCCCACACGGTGACAGTCGCAGTCACGTAAGCTTCGCCGATCTGGTCGGAGCCCAGCTCCTGGAGGGCGGCATCGGCGTCCATCGCCTTGTTGTGGGCGTCCGTGTCGAGCAGCGTCGATGCCTCGTTCGTCATCACCTCTTTGAGGATGGCGGCGATCGACTTTCTCTTGGCGAACCATTGCCGCCGGATCTTCGTCAGCAATTTGGTGGCATCGGTCTTGTCGAGCATGATCGCACGCGTCGACCAGCGATACGGAAATGCCAAACGATTGAGTTCGTCGAGTATTCCCGGCGTCGTCGCGGTCGGAAACCCGACGACAGTGAGAACGCGCAGATGCGACGCACCCACTATCGGCTCGAGGCCGCCGGTCAGCGGCTGATCCGCCAGCAGCGCATCGAGATACATCGGGATCTCGGGCACCCGAACGCGGTGGCGCCTCGTCGACACGCAGGAGTGCAGATATGTCAGCGTCTCCGGGTCATCCAGCCAGGCGCATTCGGGCATAAAGCCCTCGACCAGCTGCAGCACCCGATCGGTGCGGTCGACGAATCCGCGCAACACTTCGCGGGCGTCGGCGTTCTCAGTCCGATCGCGGCCCTCGTAGAGAAACCGTTCCGCCCGCGCGGCGTCCTCGGCCGGCGGCAAATAGAGGAATGTGAGGAAATAGCTCGACTCATAGTGAGCTCCCGCCTCCTCGAACTGGGCTCTGCGCTCCGCATCAACCAATGCGGACGCCACATCCGGAAACGTGCTTGCCGGATATCGGAATGCAGCATGGCGCTGAGCCTCGACAAAAACGGCCCAGCCCGAGCCAAGACGGCGCAAGGCGCTGTTGAGGCGGCCAGCGACGGCGACGAGTTCGGCCGGGACTGCGCTGTCGAGGTCCGGTCCGCGGAACCTTGCCGTGCGTTGGAACGAACCGTCCTTGTTGAGGACGACGCCCTCCCCAACCAATGCGGCCCACGGCAGGAAATCCGCGAGGCGGGTGTTTGAGCGGCGGTATTCGGCAAGATTCATCATGACCAAGAACTCAAATGCTGAGATGACCGGGAATGCGCAGATGACGGCGCACCACATCGACGAAGGCGGGATCGCGCTTGGCAGCCCACACCGCGGCCGCATGGCCTATCGCCCACAGCAAAAGACCCGCGATCCAGAGCCGCAGACCGAGACCAAGGGCGGCTGCGAGGGTGCCGTTGACGATGGCGACCGCCCGGGGCGCGCCACCCATCAGGATCGGTTCGGCCAGCGCGCGGTGCACGGGCGCCACGAAGCCAGCGACAGGCTCGTCCATCAGATCAGGACCCCGCCACCGAACGAAAAGAATGACAAAAAGAAGCTCGATGCGGCGAAGGCGATCGACAGGCCGAACACGATCTGGATCAACCGGCGAAAACCACCGGAGGAGTCACCGAAAGCGAGCGTGAGACCCGTGACGATGATGATGATCACCGCGATGATCTTGGCGACCGGTCCCTCGACCGATTGCAGGATCTGATTGAGCGGCTGCTCCCATGGCATGTTGGAGCCGGCAGCCCAAGCCGGAGCGGCAGCGAATAGAACCATGCCTGATGCGCTGAGCGACATGGCACGTAGAGAAAGAGATGATCGAGGTCTCATATTTGGTCTCCTGCTGATGAAAGGCTGTAGTCGCCGGCGGGTCCGAGCCCGGTGACGCGGGCGAGTTCGGTGAGACGACGATCCGTGCCGCGGCCGGCTAGCACGGCGACGATGTTGATGGTTTCAGCGATCAGGGCGCGCGGAACGGTGATGACCGCTTCCTGAATGAGCTGCTCCAGCCGGCGCAGTGCGCCCAGCGCCGTCCCGGCATGAATGGTGCCGATGCCACCGGGATGGCCGGTGCCCCAGGCCTTGAGCAGATCGAGTGCTTCGGCGCCGCGCACCTCGCCGATGGGGATGCGGTCCGGCCGCAAACGAAGCGACGACCGCACGAGGTCTGACAGTGAGGCCACGCCGTCCTTCGTGCGTAAGGCCACGAGGTTCGGCGCCTTGCACTGCAGTTCGCGGGTATCCTCGATCAGTACGACGCGGTCGGAGGTTTTGGCGACTTCCGCAAGAAGGGCGTTGGTCAACGTGGTCTTGCCGGTGGAGGTACCGCCAGCGACCAGAATGTTCCTGCGTGCGGCGACGGCGCTGCGCAAGGCCTCAGCCTGCTCCGAGGTCATGATGCCGGAGGCGACGTAGTCGTCGAGCGTGAAGACGGCAACCGCTGGCTTGCGGATAGCAAAGGCTGGAGCCGCGACCACCGGCGGCAACAGGCCTTCAAAGCGCTCGCCGGTCTCGGGCAGTTCAGCGGAAACGCGCGGCGCACCAGCATGCACTTCGGCACCAACGTGGTGCGCCACCAGCCGAACGATGCGTTCTCCATCGGCGGCCGAAAGGGTCTCTCCTGTGTCGGTCAAGCCACTCGACAGCCGGTCGATCCACAACCGGCCATCGGGGTTGAGCATCACCTCGACGATCGAGGCGTCCTCCAGGTATCGCGCAATAGCTGGGCCAAGCGCGCTGCGGAGCATGCGCGCGCCGCGCGAGATCACCTCTGCTTGAGTCGAATGAATTGCCACCGCCGCCCCCAACAAAGAGGCCACTTAAGAAGCGCCCTCTGATGGGGATGAATAGAAAAGGCAGGAACTGGCCGGCGCAACAACCCTCCCAAGGCGATCGTAGATTGGCGTAGAAACAGAAAGACTCGGCGAGATCAGTGATCCCGAAGACTTTGCTATCGACGTCTCGGCCCTGAGAATTCAGGCTTCTGAGAAGTCCATCAGACCCGGTCATCCGGTTTTTGGGTTGCTATGTCGTCCGGGATCTCGCGCAAGAAGCTCTGACCCTTCTGTAAGCGGCGGCCAAGGGTCTCGATAAAACCTTCAAAACGCTCGCGGCCCTTGATCTGGGCGGCAGCCTGCGCATCGTTCGGCAAGGGTGGCGTGATCGTCAGCCAGAAGCGGACGAACAACGCCAGTGTCTCGGCGGTAAGGCCTACATCCCGCTCCAGCCTCTGCATCTGTCGCGACAGGCGGTCGAGACGGCGCGCAAACGCCGCCTCGCGCCTGTCCTCTCCGTCGGGAGATAAGAACGAGGCGACGGCTGCTTCCACGATCGCCGATCGAGAAAGCTTCTTGCGGTCGGCAAGATCGGCGATCTGCCTCAAAAGCTCCGGCGGGAAATACACATTCATCCGGTCCCGCATGGTCTCACAACTCCATGCCATCATTCGGGTCGAGCGAGACCTGGCGAGCGATGCCACGCATCTGCTGGCGCAGAATGCGGGCCTGACTGGCGGCATCCTCCGACTCGTCGTCGAGTACAATGGAAAACTCGTCCGCCGGCCTCGGTTCGGTCGTCTCCTTGGCGATGGCGACATGGTCGGGGAGCTCGGGTTCGCGGCGCAAGCCGCTGTTGGCGGCATCCTTTTCGGCCCGCTCGATTTCTGCGAGCAATACCGTGTCCGGCACCTGCGGCTTCAGCACCGACCATCCGTCCGTCCGTGACGACCGGCCGGACTTCGCGGGATCGGGCGCCGCCAGCACCCGTTCGGTGAAACGGTGATCCTCGTAATAGCGAGCTTTCTTCGCCCGGATCGGGGGCGTGCCGGCAACCATGACGATCTCGTCAGTGGGCGGGAGCTGCATCACTTCGCCCGGGGTAAGCAGCGGCCTAGCCGTCTCCTGCCGCGAGACCATGAGGTGACCAAGCCACGGATTCATCCTGTGACCAGCATAGTTCTTCATGGCTCGCATTTCGGTCGCCGTACCGAGCGCATCGGAGACACGCTTGGCCGTGCGCTCGTCGTTGGTGGCAAAGCTGACGCGGACATGGCAGTTGTCGAGGATCGAGTTGTTGGCGCCATAGGCTTTCTCGATTTGGTTCAGCGACTGCGCGATCAGGAAGCTCTTGATGCCGTAACCTGCCATGAAGGCCAGCGCGGATTCGAAGAAGTCGAGGCGGCCGAGCGCCGGGAACTCGTCGAGCATCATCAGGATGCGGTGACGGCGATCCTTCGCGTGCAGATCCTCGGTGAGCCTGCGGCCAATCTGATTCAGCACCAGGCGGATCAGAGGCTTGGTCCGCGAGATATCGGACGGCGGTACCACGAGGTAGAGCGTCGCTGGCCGCGGATCGGCGATCAGGTCAGCAATCCGCCAATCACAGCGGCAGGTGACCTCGGCGACGACGGGATCGCGGTAGAGGCCGAGAAACGACATGGCGGTCGAAAGCACGCCCGACCGCTCATTGTCGGACTTGTTCAGCAACTCGCGTGCGGTCGAGGCAACGACGGGATGCGGACCTTTCTCGCCGAGGTGCGGCGTGGTCATCATCGCCTGCAGCGTCGTCTCGATCGGCCGCTTGGGATCGGAGAGGAACGCGGCGACGCCGGCCAGTGTCTTGTCCACCTCGGCATAGAGGACATGCAGGATAGCGCCGACGAGCAGTGAATGGCTGGTCTTCTCCCAATGGTTCCGCTTGTCGAGCGATCCCTCCGGGTCCACCAGCACATCGGCGACGTTCTGGACGTCACGCACCTCCCACTCGCCGCGGCGGACCTCGAGCAGCGGATTGTACGCCGACGACTTGGCGTTGGTCGGATCGAACAGCAGCACGCGGCCGTGCTGCGAGCGGTAGCCGGCGGTGAGCTGCCAGTTCTCGCCCTTGATGTCGTGAACGATCGCCGAGCCCGGCCAGGTCAAGAGAGACGGCACGACCAGACCGACTCCTTTGCCGGAACGGGTCGGCGCGAAGCACAGCACATGCTCCGGGCCGTCGTGACGGAGATAGTCATGGCCGAGCCGGCCGAGCACGACGCCATCGGCGTCAAGAAGCCCGACTGTCTTCACCTCGCGCGGTTGGGCCCAGCGCGCCGAACCATAAGTCGCGACGTTCTTCGCCTCACGCGCTCGCCAGACCGACATGCCGATCGCCGCCGCGATCGAGATGAAGCTGCCGGACGCAGCTATGAAGGCGCCCTCGACGAAGACCTGTGGCGCATAGGCGTCGTAGATGTACCACCACCAAAAGAAGACCGGCGGATAGTAGACCGGCATCCCGGCGAGTTCGAACCACGGCCGGCCGAGCTCCGGCTGGAAGCCGAGCCGCCACGCCGTCCACTCGGTGGCGCCCCAGATCGTGAGCAACACGATCAGGAAAACGACGGTGATCTGGCCCCAGAGGATTTTGGTCGCGGACATGGCGGACGTCCTTCTTGTGATTAAGCCTCGTGGAAACAATGGAGCTACAAGCCAAGGTCTCGTTTGCGACCAAGCGTCCATTCGATGCCGCCACCGCCCTTGGTGACGCCGGCGACGTGCTGGCCGAGCTTCTTCTCGATCTCGCGCGACCAGGGCACGAGTTGGAAGCCGAGGCCGTTGTCGATCATGGCGAAGCGGCCGGAGGCGAGCGTCAGGCGTTGACGATAGGTGCCGGCCACATGCTCGCCGGTCGCGGCCTTCATGTGCGGCAAACCCGTCGTGGCTGAGAGTTCTGCACCCACCGCGTCCAGTTCGCGTCGACGCAAAGTGTTCAAGAGATCGCGCTGTATGATGACGCGCTGGCCCTGTCGCCGGCCGAGCCCCTCGCCCGCGAGATGTTCGGCACGAGCCTGCATGGCGTCGCGCGCTTCGCGACCAAACCCGCCCATGGAGAGCGGCATGGGATCGCTCTCAACGAGGCGATGGTCGATCCAGGTCGCGCCGGGAGCGGTAATCTGCTGGTTGAGGTCGAAATCGCTGCGGTTGGCGAGCACCAACATCGGGCGCCGGTCGTCCGGCCCCGCAAAGCGGCGGACCTCGACGATCCCGCCGATCGGCGGGGCGTGCTCGAATGCCTCGATGCCTCGGAAGCGAACGTGGTGGGCGCGTCCGTCCGTGCCATCGATCACGGCGTAGGCCTCGCCGCTCAGTTCGTCATGGAGTCCCCTGTCGACCAGCCGGCCGATGATCGGCGATCCCGGCTTCTCACCATCGATCACATAGTCACCGACGCCACGGGCCTCCCCCCGGTCGGTGAAGACGCGGTGCATAGTCTTGATGACGTCGCCGCGCATGCCGAGGTCGCGGAGATTGCGCTCGGCCTCCAGCCCGACCATCCATTCGCCGGGGCCGGCAGGCGCAGCGAGGCCCATCTTCTCCAGGTGCTGGAGCCGTCCGATCATCAGGCTGCGGATTTCGGGGTCGGCCGCGCCCGGGTTTTCGGGGCGCAGGTCGATGGCGCCGGCTTCATCGGCGGCCATACGGATCTCGACGTCGAGCCGCGTCCAGCGTTCGGCCGAGATCTCCTTTTCCAAGGCGTTGCGGATCTCGTGCTCGGGCTTCGGACCAAGTTCGATCGAGACCAATTCCTCAGCGCGCGAGCGCAGGCCCCGGCTGATGTAATCTCGCGAGATCACGAGGTCGGCGCCGGTCTGATCGACTCCCCGCACGAGCAGATGAACATGTGGATTGTCCGTGTTCCAATGATCGACGGCGACCCAATCGAGCCGAGTACCGAGATCGGCTTCCATTTGCCTGGCAAGATCGCGCGTGAAAGCTTTGAGATCGGTCATCTCGCCGGCGTCCTCGGGCGAGATGATGAAGCGGAAATGATGCCGGTCGTCCTTGCAGCGATCCGCGAAGGCCGCGTCGTCGGTGCGGTCACCACCGGCATCGAACATCACCGCCTTCTCGCTGTTGCGGGTGACGCCGTCGCGTTTCAGATAGGCAAGATGAGCGGTCAATGGCGCGGAACGGAACGAACGGCCCTGATGGCGAACGACACGTGCCTTCACCACCACGCGCCGCGCCGGGCTGAACAGGCGGTTGCGGCCAAAGCTGATCCGGCCACGCCCGAAGGTCGAGCGCCCGTAGCGCAGGGAGAGCTTACCCGCAGCGGAAAGACTGGAGGTGTGACCGGCCTTCTTCGCCGCACGCAGCACCTGGTTGATGAAGCTCTTGGGCTTTGGCGCTCGCGTGCCGCGGATACGCCCAGGCCGGACTCGTAAATCGCTGTCACCCACGCTCACGGCAAGGGCTCCACGAATACGGAATGGGGCGCAGTGCCGAAAAGACAATTGAATTCATTGGCGAAAGCATCAGGCGCGGCACGCGCCCCGACCGACCGGCACGGCCGAACCCAAGCCATTCCAATGGCTTGAGGTTCGACCGGCGAGCCGCTTTTATCTCGCCGTCCTGCTGTCGTGCTGTAAGCGTCCGAATCCTGCACGACTTTCCGAGAGTGCGTTGTCGTTCCATATCGGGTTCCTTGCTGCATTGGAGGATCTCCGGTGGGTACGGAATATTTCAAGAACGAAGCGCGTCGCTCTTTTTGGTCGGTACACGTTGAGGCGTGGCGGCGAAGCGGTCTCAGCAAGCGCAAATACTGTCGTCAGCATCGTCTCAGTGGCGGCACATTCGATCGCTGGCTGCGGCATCTGATTGACGCCGAAACGCTGAAAGTACGTGCGGAATTGCGTCGCGAGGAACGTCGGGAGCGGCTTCGCAAGAAGCGGAGTCCAGTGTCGAAGGACCAGCGCTGCAGAGCCGTCCAAGCGTTCTGGACAATGCACGTTGAAGCGATGAGGTGGTGCGGACTGAGCATGCAAGCCTATGCCCGGGCACATGGCATATCGCAGCACAGCCTGAAACGGTGGCGCGATCTGATCGACGCCAATGAGGTGGAAATCGACTGGCGGACGCAACTTCATCCGAGTGCCCGCCCACTAATAAGCACTAGTGTTAGCAGCGCTGCTAAGGGGTCTCGCGCAAGAAGCCGCTTGACAGATGCACCAGCCGTCGATCCGCCGAGCGACGAACGCGCCAACCGGCGTCGCTTCAGTGAGGAGGAAAAGCTCGCGATTGTGACCCAGTCCGAGCTCCCCGGTGCCACCGCTGCCGAGGTTTGCCGGCGCCACGACATCGTCACCAGCATGTTGTTCCGGTGGCGGGTACAGTTCGGGTTCAGCAAGCGAGTGCCGGCGAAATTGGCGGCTGTGAGGGTCGCCGGCGCACAATCCGCAACGCTCGTCCTGAACGATCTGTTGCAGCCGCCTGACGGCATGACGGTTGTCGAATTGGACGATGGGCGTCGCGTCTTCGCACCGATCGGCAGTGATCCGGATGCAGTCCGTCGCCACGTCATTGAGCAGGAGACTGCCCGATGATGATCGTGCCGGCCGGCGTGAAAGTGCATTTGGCTTTGGGATATACCGACATGCGGAAGGGCTTGGATGGCCTCGCCGCTCTCGTTCAGGAACACCTCAAGAAGGACCCATTCTCCGGCCACCTGTTTGCCTTCCGAGGCAAGAAGGCAAGCACGCTTAAGATCCTGTTCTGGGACGGCAACGGCCTTTGTCTGTTCAGCAAAAGGCTCGACCAAGGCGGCTTCATCTGGCCGAGAATGAGCGATCCGGGCGGCACGGTGACGCTGTCCCCGGCGCAGCTTGCCATGCTGATCGAAGGCATCGATTGGCGCACACCCGAGCGTCGATGGCGCCCGGTCATCGCGGGTTGAATCGCAAAAACACGCATAGAATATAGCGAAGTTGCTTCGTCGAATCAGCGTGTCCGAGTAGAATCGGTCATGCAGCTCGATCTCGACAATCTGCCGTCGGATACTGCGCTTCTGCATCGCCTGGTGCGCGACATTGCTTCGGTCATCACGCATCGGAACAGCGAGATCCAGCGTCTCCAGGCAATCATCAAACAGCTTCAGCGCGCACAGTTTGGGCGTCGTTCCGAGCGTCTCGACGCCGATCAACTCGCCCTTGGACTGGAAGACCTGGACGTCGATCTGTCGGCTGTCGAGGCAGATCAAGCCTCCGTGGAGGCGTCTGCGCCGACGCAGAAACTGCAGCCGAAGCGCAAACCTCTGCCGGGCCATCTGCCCCGCGAAGAGGTCGTGCTCAACGTCGATAGTGAGAAATGTGTGTGCTGCGGCGGCGCGCTGCATGCGATGGGTGAGAGCGTCAGCGAGATGCTGGACTGGGTGCCGGCGCAGTTGCGGGTGGTGCGCGTCTGCCGCCCGAAATATGCCTGCCGCGCCTGCGGAACGATCACGCAGGCACCGGCACCCGAACGACCGATCGCCGGCGGTTTGGCCACGCCAGCTCTGCTCGCACAGGTGCTGGTAAGCAAATATTGCGATCACACACCGCTCTATCGACAGGCGCAGATTTTTGCACGCCATGGCGTCGAACTGGAGCGTTCGACACTGGCCGGATGGGTCGGCGGCGCTTGCTGGTGGTTCAAGGCCCTGCACGATCGGCTGTGCAAGCACATGTTCGCGTCGGATCACTTGTTTGCCGACGACACTCCAATCCCTGTGCTCGATCCGGGCCGAGGCCGCACCAAGACCGGACGGCTGTGGGTGTATGCCCGCGATCAACGGAGTTGGGCTGGGCCTGAGCCGCCGGCTGCGGTTTATGTGTTCGCGCCCGACCGGAAAGCGGAGCGCCCGGCAGCGCATCTGACGCACTTTAGGGGCGTTCTGCACGTCGACGGTTACGCTGGATTCGAGCGGTTGACCGACGGCGGAAACGTCACTCTCGCCGCATGTTGGGCGCACGCCAGGCGCAAGTTCTATGAGGTTGCGCAAGCCGAGGACACGCCCAGCGCGCACGAGGCCCTGCGTCGCATCGCCAGCCTTTATGCCGTCGAAGCGCAGGTGCGTGGTCAATCGCCAGCGCATCGGCTGGCCACGCGGCGCGCACTCGCTAAGCCGATCATTGACAGCCTTCGCCTTTGGTTCGAGGTGCAGCTCCCGCAACTGCCCGGCCGCGGCAATCTCGCCGAAGCAATCCGGTATGCGCTGTCGCGCTGGGATGGATTGACCCGCTTCCTGCACGACGGCCGTATCGAACTCGATACGAACCCTGTCGAGCGAGCGATCCGACCTGTGGCACTCGGCCGCAAGAACCATCTCTTTGCCGGTAGCGACGGCGGCGGGGAACGATGGGCAATCCTCTGTTCGCTGATCGAGACGTGCAAGCTCAATGACGTCGAGCCTTACGCATACCTGCGTGACGTGCTGCAGCGAATGGTCGACGGACATCCGATCAACCGTCTGGACGAACTGCTGCCGTGGGCTTGGAACGCTCAGCATCCTGTCAAGGCCTGAGCTCATGTGCAGGATCCGGACGCATACGTCGTGCTTCCCCACTGCTCTCCCGATCCCCTCCATTCCTCTCCAGAGCACGCCAACGCATGCGAGCTTGCGCATTCGGTCATCGCGGGCCTCCCGCATCAGATCTCGCGACGAACAACCCTGTTGCCTGTGGCACAATGGCCGAGATGTCGTGAACGGAAGCGGTCGTCGGTGCCGGGTTCGGAGGGCGCACAGCCTGCAGGCGGACTGCGGCTATTGAGCTTTCAAACCGCACAATGAAGAGCGATCCCGCCGATGGACGCAGACTCACAACCGTGCTGGAAGCCGCACTATCGCTGCCGACGATTGGCACAAGTTTCTGCAAATAGACCTGGGTCTCAGTTGGCAATGGACGGCCGGCGAGATGCTCTTCGTAGCGAGCAGGTCCCGCATTGTAGGCTGCAAGGAGGCCTGGTGAACCGTAGCGGTCGCGCAGTTCGCGAAGGTACGCGGTCCCCGCAAGAATGTTGTCATGGGGATCGTAGGGATCGTTGCCGAGGCCGTATCGCAGGCGTAGCTCTGCCCACGTCTCTGGCATGATCTGCATCAGCCCAATGGCGCCTTTCGGTGACCTGGCACGCACGTCTCCGGCGCTTTCGACCTCTATGACTGCGCGTATCCAGTGCACCGGGACCCCGAAGCGACGCGAGGCCTCCTCGACAAAAGCCGTAAATCGATCGCTAGATCGATAACTGGCCGTAGGTTGCGTAGGGCGCGACTCGGCAACAGCAGCAGCGTGAATCATCGTCAGCGCAAAGAACAATGGTACGACAGCGCACAGGCTCCTCCCGAACAAACGCCAGCGTGCCGCCGTGCTCGCGCCCGTCCAGGGTAAAGCCGCTTCGCGCCGGCCTTTCGGCCGCCCTGGACCGCCGCTGCGCGCGACGGCTGCGGAACCGCTGGTCGGGACGGAGGAATGGTGCAGCACGTGGCCGAACAGAGGAATAGCAAATTGGATTCCCAAGATGCGCACGATCAGCCCTCCCAGGTCCACACTGGCAGCGCACGGCCGATGACAGCCGATACCGGTAGGAACCCAAAATAACGGCCGTCCAGCGAGTCCGCGGACTGCCAGTTCATGACAAAGAGTTCGTCCTCGCCGACGACGCGGCAGCCATGCCATTTCGGGAGCGGTCGACCACGACCATCGCGATCTCTGGCCTCGCCCATTTCGATCGCGTCGACGGAAATTTTGAGCCCGCTTCTGCAGACGGTCTGCCCGGGAAGCGCCAACACGCGTTTAAGCATCGGCAACCCGCCCGGCAGATAGCCATTCAGGTCTAGGAAGGTCGCAAGCGGCTCCGGTGGCTGTACGGCGAGGAGCTCCGTGACGAACAGGTTGTCAACCGGTCGCAAACGATAGAGGCCAACCGGTACGCTCTCGGATGCATTCCAGATGTAGAGCGGTGTGATCTCCAGAACGATTGGCGCGATAAGTGCGACGGCACCGCAGAGCATCGTGGTCAACGTCTTGAGCCGCGGTGTCATCGCATAACCCTCTGCCGGTGAAGCCATGCCTGGTGGCGGGCTCTCGTGTAGGGGCGCGGATTTTCGTTGACGGACAGACGATTATGAATGTGATGCCAATGATCAGGAGCGACGTCGGCGGGATCAATGCCGAGCACTTCGATGGCGTCGACCATCTGCAGTACCCGTTCGACTTTTGGCCAACCGGAGAGCCGCAGCAAAATCTCCCCGCCGGGTTTCACATAGGGCACCGTTGAACAACGCTGACCGACTGCGACTGCCCGCAAGATATCTATCCGCGAGATGACCGTGCCAAAATCACTTGAGGTCCAGCGGACGAACGCGAAGATGCTGCCGGGCGCAAATGACACGACACGCCGGCGGCGATCGAGAATCTTCTCCTCGACAATGCGGCCGAAGCGAATCCGGTTCTCGATACGCTTCTCAAGCCACAGAATCTCGACCTGCGTGAGATCGCTCATGAACCTCCTCCATGTTTGAAAAGATGAATCGGATTGCCGGTCGACGGCGATGCTGCGCGTCGGCCATGCGTTTCGGATCGCAGACAGTGATCGCGTGGGGTGAAACCTGGCAATCGACGGCGACGCTTGACCGGCCGCAATGCCGTCGCGACCCAGTCTTGCGCGGAGGGCACCTGTTGGCGCAGCCACGTTTTACCAAAGCGTTGGCTCTGAATCGGAGTGGAGCGAGACGAGAACTGTGCTCGCGCTGAGCCTTTGCTGGTCATCCCCAGCAGCAACGAACGCCGGGTCCGTTAGAAAAAATCCGAAGGATTTTAGGTTAGGAAAGTTACGGGCGACGCAAAGCGTTGAGCAACAAGGCCTTAGACCCGATTTCGGTCCCCGATAGCACGAGGATTGGGTCCCTGATGGCACGAGGGTTGCGGTCCCCGATAGCACGAGTTGATTCACAGGCCGTCCTCCGATTGAGGAACGAGCCCGCGCTTGCGCAGCCGCTCGGCGAATGGATCGACCGGGTGAGGTGCGAAGATGAGACGCTCGGTGCCGCGGCGGTCACGCTCGATAGTGAGCCGATAGCCAGGCAACGTCTGGCGACGCACGATCTCGCGCAGGTCATAGGCAAAATGCTTGAGCGGCGAGAGGCTGCCGGATTTGGCGTGAAGGTAGATAAAGTCGAAGCTCCAGCCCCCCTCCTGGCGACCGCCATGCTTGCGCACCAGCCGATAAAGCCAGCGCTCAAGTCCACCGGTCAGATCGAAATAGGCCCGATCAATTGTCAGCACGAGCGCGTCGTCCAGGACGCCGGCGTAGAACCAATCCGGCAGGATCAGCTCGAGGCCAAATGGTCGCCCATGCGCATCTGCGGTCTCCTTCCACTCGTTAATCCAGGAGAAGCGATGCCGCCGCCGTTCGGTCGGCTGACGGATCGAGGTCAGCACGGTCGTTGATTGCAGCCTGTCGAGACCGGCCTTCAGCCGATCGTAATCGCGTGCACCGGTGCCGCGGCCGACGAAGGTCAGAATTTCATATGGTGTTGCAGCCATCAGACGCGATGTCTTCAAACCGGCGTCACGTGCCTCGACAATCTGCGAGGCGGCCCAGATCAGAACATCCGCATCCCAGATGGTCGCCATGCCATGTTCGGGCACGGCCTCGACACGAATGGTGATGGTTCCCGCGCGAAAATCGATCGGTACGACACGCTTGGATTTTGCAAGCGAAAAGAACGGATATGCCATCAGATCCTGCGCATCGCGCGGTGCGAGATCACCAGTCAACGCGCGAAAGAGATCAAGCTGTTCGCGCTCCGATTTATGCCGATGTCTCGTCACGACGCGCTCCCGTGACAATCAGCGTCGTTCTTGACCGGCATACGGACGCAGCACCGCCTCGTGTTTCTTGGCGGGCAGCACGGTGCCCTTCCCCGGATCGGACGTTGACGTTTTGGCACCGCGATCGGCCCAGGCCTGCAGATCGTCGAGCGCATAGACGACGCGGCCACCTATCTTCCGGTAGGTTGGACCGGTGCCGTAGGTGCGGTGTTTTTCCAGCGTGCGGCCGGAGAGACCCAAGAATCGCGCGGCCTCGGGGGTGCGCAGAAAGCGCGGCGGCAAGCCGGCCAAAGGATCGGGCATTTGAAGGCTCCGTGGTAACGCCGCGCGTCGGCGAGAACCGTTGCGCGTCGGTGGTCACGATGGCGGAGCAAGGCCGCGAAGGGGGATGCCGATGATCAGGGGGTGCGTCTGCGATACCCCTCGAAATTGTCAGCTACTTCTTGCGACGTGATTGGCGCAGGAGTTCGCGATAGCCACCGCGCACCAGCGCAACGCCGCTTTGCACGAGACGGATGGTCCGGTTGCGCAGGTCGTGGGTTTTCCAGGCACGCTCGGGGACGCGCTTCCTGCCGAACAACACTTCGGCGATCGCCCGATAGGTACCGTCGTCCATTCGTCCATCAAGCGCGCGAACCGCCAGAACCAAACGTTCGCGGCGTTGAGCAGACAACTCGTGAAATGCCGGACCGGGCGCACGCCCATTGATGGCCCGCCACAGCCGACGGGCGGCATGCGCGCGAACTTCGAAGTCAGAGTCTAGCGGCAGCACCGCCGTATACGGCATGCTGATCGTCGGCGGCTCAGTTAGCCACAGACGATGCTCAGCTCCACGAATGCGTAGAACCGCGTGCCAACCGTCGGACGCTCGGCGCAAATCGCCCGCAGCAAGATCGACGAGCGACTGGCCTACGCCGACAAGATCCGAAGACGAGGCAGACCGACCGATTGGCACCACCGTCGGCAGAGCCTCCGGCGCCCAGAAGATCGTCTGTTCGTTGAAGGACCCTTGCGGATCATGAGCGAAAGCAGAGGCCCCATCTCCTCCTGAATCCGGCAGTCACATTATGGACGCGCCCTGCCTTGACCATCTCCTCGTAGTCACGCCGATAGTCCGGATTGCGACGAAGGTATTCCCAGGCGATGGCGGTGGTTTCGGCATCTCGTACGCGTTTGTACGACTCCGGTGATCGCCAGTCGAATTCAGGCATTGCTCTGATCCCACACAAACCTATCAAAGATTGCGGAGCAATAAATTCCGATCCAAGAGGTTGCAGGAAGTCCCCAATTGAGCATCGCAGGTGATGCTTCAAAGTGATCACTGCAGCGACGAGAATTGGGTTTCTCAAATGAAAGCTCGCGTGGCTTATTTTTCTATTTGGTCGCCCCACCGCGTAGCAAATGGCGATAACCATGCTCAGTCATCCATTTGGCGCGGGCCAGATGGCTTTCAAAAGCATTGCGCGCGCGAACGGGTTCACTGTCGGGATCAAGATCCAGCACGACGCGCACGACTTCGCGCCAGTCGGCCCCCTCCGACTCGGCGGCAAGAAGGCGCATGTACGTCACAACATGCTGCTCATCGTAGACCGTTAGCGCCGAATCGGTGGGCGCAACGTCCGCGACGTCAGGATCGAGCGGCTGCTTCTTCATGGCTTCCAATCCACTTACAACGATTCTAGACGCTTGGCCGCCAGAGTGGTGAGCGCGTCCAAATTTAGCCGCATTCCGCCGACGGGGCCAGCACGTGATAGTTGAATACATATTATAGGAGATAAACCTCATAGTATGTAAAGCCGCAACTTGCGCCGATGGACATGCGCAAGCTGGTCGGTCGGAATTTCGCAAGACTGCGGAAGCAGAAGCGCTTCACGCAGGAGAAATTCGCCGAAGCGTCCGGCTTTACCCAACAATATATCAGTGACCTGGAGCGTGGCCGCCGCAATCCAACTGTCGTAACACTGTTTGAACTGGCAAGCACATTGGGCGTCAGTCATGTCGACCTCGTCCTGCCAGACGAAGAGGCACGAAGCGAGCGATCAAAACCTGCAAAGCGGAAATGATCGGGTGCGAAGCCAATTTTGAACAATCGTAGACCGTGACTTTCGCGAGCCGGGCCGAAGGCCCGGCNCCGGACGCGGGCACGCGTCACCGCCGCCGATCCGGTAAGCCGGATCGGCGGCAGCGCATAGGCCTAGCGCAGCAAGGCCGCGCAACCGGCGCCCGGTTACGCGGCCCGTGTCTTCAGATGGCGCGTTCCATCAAGCGCTTTGCCTTCCCTTCAAGTTCAAGCCTCGCGTCCTGATGCGACTTCGTCCGGGCAAGCGCCGTGATCCCCTGCACGAAATCAAAGATACTTTCCGGCTTACGGTTTTCTTCGCCCAAAACGGTTTCGATAATTTTCGTCGTCTCCGATCTGGAGAATCCGCCCTTGCGGAGAAAGCTTTCGCGATCCTCGTCGGTGCGGGCAACGATCCGCTCCCGTGCTGCCTTGATCCCGGCGACGAATGGCGCAGGTGAGGAATTGGCAAAGCTCGCCAGCGCTGGCGCCGCCTCATGCGCGAAACGCTGCGCCGCGAATTTCGAATGCCGGATGGTGATCTCCGCGAAATTCTCCACGCCCCACAAATTACGGTTCATGCAGACAGCGCGAAGGTAGAAGCTCGCAATGCCCAGCGTCTTGCTGCCAACCTCGCTGTTCCAGCAATAAAATCCCCGGAAGTACAAATCCGGCGATCCGTCTCGTAGTCGCCCCGCCTCGATCGGGTTGGTGTCGTCGACCAGAAACAGGAACACGTCGCGGTCGCTGGCGTAAAGCGTGGTCGTGTCCTTGGTCACATCGACAAAGGGATTGTGGGTCATCGTTGACCAATCCAGCACGCCCGGCACCTTCCAGCGCGTGTCGCCAGTGCCGTTGCCGGCGATCTTCATCACGGCGGCGACCAATTCATGGTCCCAGATGCGACCATAGTCCGGCCCAGTGACGGCGCGAAGCTCGACCTGCCCGTTGTCGGCTTCGAGGGTTTTCACGAGCTCGGCGCGGTGTGTCAGCAAGCCGTGTTGCAGGTTGATGCCAGAGAGAGCCGCGGGAAGCTGCCGCAAATACGACGTCGGCGCGCCGACCAGCGTGCACAACTGGCCAAAGCTCCAATGGGTGGGCGCGACCAGCTCCTCACGGCCGGGGACCATCAAGGCAAGTCGCTCGGGATGGTTGCTGTTAGCCTCTACTCGGATGGCCCGGCTTTCCACCGTCCGCGCGTGCGCGCGCTCGGCGCGACCGCGCACGGCGTCGTAGAGGTCCGGCAGGTTCAAATAACGTTCGTCATCCGGTCGCGAGAACCATTCCGATGACACACGGCCAATCCGCTGGCCGCGCGATACATCCACACGAAAACCGCCGGAAGCAGATTGTTGGCCTTGCGATAACGTCATCACGTTCATGGTCGTTTCTCCTATGGGCTGAGGTTGAAGCGCAGCGCTGCGCTGCAACCCTGCCCGTCGGCGAGACCTGGGGTAGCAAGGGCAAGGGCGGCCGAAGCGGAGGGGGATCACCCGCCTGACAAGGGCGCGCTCGATGAGCGCGCGTCTGCACGCGCCCTGACGACTTTGGTCGTCATGAAGATCCTTGGCGCGGAAGACCGGGGACACCGCTCCGGCCGGCACCGTCAGGTGCTTCACCCTTGCCCGCGCGAGGGCGGAGCCCTTAGCGATTCACTTTCAAAAAACAATGCTCTTCCTGCTTCCTGCAAGGCGGCACCGGACACGTAAAAGGCCCCGCCTCCGGAAGGAGGCGGGGCGGATGATCCGGATGGATCAGTCGCCGTTGCGGCGGGACCAGATCAGGGTGAAACCCTCGTCGCCCTCGACTTTCACCAGCGAGGCGTAGATCGGCGCCGGGAAGCTCGGATCGTCGAGCTTAACCGAGAGGTATTCGCGTTCGGTCTCGCGGGCGGTCTTCTTCCAGGCGGCACCGAATTCGGTGGTGCCGGCGAAGATGCGATAGTCGGGCGCCTTGTCGTTGTCCTTCTCGGACGGGGCGAACCTTGCCTTGATGTTGAGTGTCAGCGTCTTGATCGAGCCGACGTAGCCGTTGTCCGAAGCGGTGAAGGTGCCGATGGTAGCCATGGTGGTCTCCGTTGGTTGCTCGGGCCGCGCCCATCGCGGCCTCGATGGCGATCCTTGGCCCGGGGAGCGAGCGGCCCGCAGCCGCCAGGCCCGCAGCGCAGCGGAGGACGGCGTAAGCCTGCTTTTTTGTTTTCCGCGAGGAATGCCGCCTCTTTGCGGCAGGGGAAAAAAGCAGGCGTAGCCGTTGCGGGAAGGCGATCGAGGCTCTTGCCGTCCCTCGGGCTTGATCAGCCCATTCGAGGTTGCGTTGGACGCCGCCCATGAACGAACTGACGGAGACAACCATGGCTGCCGGCATGCGAACAGCACAAGGACCCTGCTTGATCGGTCGAACACACGCTGACGTCAGCGCATCAACGGCGATAGAAACGCGCAAAAGAGAACGATGAGCGACCAATTTTGCATGCTGTCGTGGCGCGTCGGGGCGCCGCTGGAAGAAGCCCCCGCCGAAAGACGATCCGAATGGCGGCAGTCATTCGTCTGATCAAGGACCAGGCCAACGGCACATCGCCGCTGATGAAGCGGGCCAGACGACGATCCTGTGTTCGCGGTTCGCTACGATCGGCACAGATCGGAGGGTCCCGCATTCCGTCGTCCAGGTGCGGGCTTGCGTCGGAGAGTCGTCGCTTTGCATCAATTAAATCGGCCGCGCGCCGAGGCGCGCGGCCGAAATTTTGGGTGGTTGGCCGGGGCCGCATGCGCGGCCCCGGCCAAAACTCACTCGGCAGCCTCCGAATAGGCATCATCACGCCCAGCAGTGGGCGCATCGGATTGCTCTTGCGGCTTGGCCGTCCTCAGCACGGCGGGCAGCCAGTCGGTCGCAGCGAGCAACTGCTCGGCCGCTTCCGCCATATCGACCTTCTTCATATCGGCCATTCGCTCGGCCGCCTCGCCGCTCACGCCCTCGCAGACGGCCTCCAGAATGCGCGCCTTGGTGACGCGACCGAGATAGCTGCGCACGGTCGGCCGCCAGTAGCCGGTCATGTCGAGGGAAACCGCTTCCGCCAACCGGTCGGCTGTTGCCAAGGCTCGGGGCCTCCGCTCCCACGGCAGTTTGACCGCGTTGACGGTCAGCGCGACGCAATGGGCGAACAAGGCCATGCGGCTGTCGGAATCGAGTTCGGCCACAAATGCCCACAGGCTCGTGACGTCGCGCGGAATCTGCCTTGCCCAATTGGCGTGGCGGTCCGCCCAAGCCTTGCCGGTGGGCGTGTCCTCGATCCCGTCCGCATGCCCTGCCAAATCCGTCTTGATCGGTTGGATACCGACGACATGGGCGTCCGCGCCAAAATAGAAGATTTGCGAAGCGAGGGCATGGGTGACCGCAACGATGGCGACTTCCGGCTGTTCGCTCAAATTGAGCCGGAGGCCCAAAGTTCTGTGAGCGGTGAGGTCACGAACGAGAACATCAGACAATGGGCGGTCGTCCTCCTCTTCATCGGCGGCACCCTCTACTTCCCTGCTCTCATCTTCCGCGGCCAGAGTATCTGCTCCCTCCGGATCGGCTGCCGCTTCCGCGGCTTGGTCCGCTTCGGAATGAGGCTTTTCGTCCGCGGGCCGGATGAAACCGCGTTCGATCCGCACGGCACCGTCGTGATTGAGGATCACGAACGCCCCGCCGCGCGCGACATCGTCGGGATCGTAGGCCTGCCGCTTCGCTTCCAGCCGCTCGATCTCGGCCTCAAGCTCGCCGAACCGGGCGTCCACTTCATCGGGCAGTTCATCAGCCGTCTGGTGCTGCTCGGTGAGACAATCGAACGCGGTCTGTGCCGCCTCAAGGGCGGATTTGTCTTCCGCCGAAAGCTCGACCGGATGCGGGTAGGTCCTCCGCATACCGTGGGCATGCGGGAAATCGAGATGGGCTTCCGTCCATTTCCATCCCTCGGCCGCCCGCACCGCATCGGCTTCGCGACCAAGCTTTGCCGTGACCAGCAAATCAAGCAGCGCCACGTCTTCCAGATAGCCGCCGCGATCCTCGGTGAAGAGGTCGCGAAGGATCGAGCCGCCTGCTTCGGTGTACGCTTCGATACCGACGAAGCGCGCGCGTCGGTCGGTTGCGGCCACATGGGTTTCGGTGAGCAGGCGGCGGATGGTGCTGGCATCCCGGTTGTAGGACAGCCGCTCATAAACACCTTCCTGCCGGGCGTGGTCATCGGTGATGGCAAAGGCCATCAACTGCTCAAGGGCCAGATCGCCCTCGCGATAGACCTGCATCAGTTTCGGAGAGACCGCGCCCAACCGGAGACGCTGCCGCACCACATGCGGCGTCACGCCGAAGCGGGCGGCGATTTCCTCGGCACCGAAGCCGCGCTCTTCCGCCAGCTTCTTGAACGCCTCGAACTGGTCGGCGGGATGCATGTTCTCCCGGGTGACATTCTCGTCAAGGCTGATCTCGTGCGGATCGTTCGCCGTGTCCACGATGCAGCGGATCGGTTCGGTCTTCTTGATCTCCTTCCGCTTCACCCGCAGGAGCTGGGCAAGCCGCCTTCCCTCGCCGATGGTCACGAAATAGAACCCGGTGGCCGCGCCTTCTTCATCGATCTCCGGTTCAACGACCAGATTTTGCAGAATGCCCTTGGCGGCGATGCTCGCCGCATAGGCCTCGATCGCCGCATCACTGTGCGGCGTCTTGCGCGCATTCTTCGGGGACTTCTTGAGCTTGTTGAGCGGGATGAGAATCTGCGTTCCGTTCTCAGGGAGTTGTTCAACGTGCTTGGCCGACATGGTCGATCTCCTTTTGCGTTCATGGGTGCAGGGCGCACTCCGCGCCTGCGCCCCTGCCCGTCGGCGAGGCCGGGGGTAGCAAGTGCCAGGGCGACCCGGGCGGAGGGGGATCACCCGCCCAAAAGGGCCGCTCGAAGAGCGGGTCTGCACAAGCGCGTGCCAGGATTTCGGCTGTTGAGGATCTGAGAAAGCGCGGAAGACCGGGGAGACCGCTCGGGTCGGCGCCGGCATGACCGGCGCTTCACCCTGGCGCGCGCGAGGGGCGGAGCCCCTTAGAGCTAGAGGACGGGCATGTTGGCTGTGCAACCCGTGCCCGGCAGAGAAAAAGGCACCCGCAGGAGGGTCAGCATAGCGCCGACGCGATAGCGGCGGGACCCGGGACCGAGTGCAGTCGCGAGACCGGTTAAGAAGGCACCCGAACGAAGGGCAGTGATAGCGACGCCGGCATGAAATGACGGCGGGACCGAGGGCGAGTGCCTCCGGCGAGCGACACATTATTCTGCGCGAGGGATCGAAGCCGCACGGCCGAGACGCTACGCGGCTCGGTTCACGAGAGCCCGGTCCGGCACTTGCCGGACGCGCACAAACGGAAATGAAGCGTCAGCTGGGGGCTTTGGATTTCCTTGCGGGTTCGCGGGCGGTAGCACTCCAAAGCTTGAGTTCCCGCCATTGCGAATCCCAGCCATGTGCTAGCAGCCGGAACGAATGACGGACAAAACGATTCGCCGTATCAGGAGCTATTCCTATGCTGATGACAAGTGAACGAAGACCGGCGATACGGACGATGCGCGGATGGGCGATTGACGTGCTCCAGGAAGCGGGCGCCATCCGCGAATGTGAGGAGCACGGTTGGATGCAGGATCGCGCCGATCCGCATGCAAGGGAGCGGGCCTTCGATATCGCTCGCGTAGACCCGCCCGCGGGCGTCTCGCCTGATGCAGCGGCGGCAGAGGTTCGCGACGTACTGAACTCGATTGGTGATACCTGCCCAGAATGCCCTCCTGATTAGAAGGACCGGCGCCAAGCATGACGGAAACTAACCCCGCGCGCGCCGCAGCGTAGCTTCCAAGCGCTCCTTCTCCTTATCCCAGCGGGTTTTTTCAGCTTGCGATCTCTTCTCGAGAGCCTCGACCGCGGCCTGGATGGCGGCGGCCCGCTTCGCGTGCTCTTGCTCAGCCTTGTCCAGCGCAGCCTGCGCCTTGTCGACAGCCTGCTGACGGCGTTCACGGTCCTTCTGCCTGGCAGTCTCTTTCTTCGCCTGTTCAAGCTGGCGCCGCTTCTGCTCCTTTTCAAAAGCGAGAGCGGCCTTTCGCTCCGCAGCTTTGTCGACGGGGCGAGAGGAAGGCTTCTTCGCCTTTGGGCCCTTCGACTTGCGGGCGGCTTTCGTTGGTCCGCCGCTGCCAAGATCGGTGGGCAGCTCGGCATGTTCGCTGAAAGGTCGGCCGGTTCCAACCGCGCGCCTGAGAACGACGCCGGGCTTTGCCGTGGTCGCGGCGATGACGTCCGGGTCGTTGCTCTCCTTCGCCGCACCCTGGTGGAACAGATTGCTGTCTGCGCCCCACGCTTCCAGAGCTGCTTTCATGGAGGGAGCGGCGATCGCCAAATCGAAGAAGCCCAGCGAAGTCTGGTAGGTCTTCAGTTTTCTGGCCATGAGACGCTTCCCCGCCCACTGACCGCCGCCATGCGATCAGCTCTGCTGTCTACCTCGCGAGCAGAGAATTTTCCAAAGCGGGCGAACAGAGCAGCCGGCCTGGGAAGCATCTCGACGGATCCGAGCGAGCTTTCCGTGAATCCACCGCAAGGACACCCTACGCCGACTTCCGCTGCGATCTAGCCGCCGGCTTCTTCGCGGCCTCCTTGGCCGGTTTCTTTCCGGCAATCGGCATCAGCATTTCCTTCTGCCCGGCCGCCGCCTTGCGCGCCTTCCTGGCTGGCTTCTTCGGCGCCTCTGTCGCTGCCGCCACGTCTCCCCCGATGCTCTTGCGCAGCGCATCCATCAGATCCACCACGTTCTCGCCGCGGGGACGCGCTTTCGCGGTGATAGGTTTACCGGCGCGTTTCTGGTTGATGAGATCGATGAGAGCGGTTTCGTACTGGTCTTCGAACTTATCCGGCTCGAAGTGACCCGCCTTCTGGTTGACGATGTGCTTGGCGAGATCGAGCATGTCCTTGGTGACTTTGACGTCCTGAATATCGTCGAAATACTCGTCTGCAGAACGCACTTCGTAAGGATAGCGCAGCAGCGTCCCCATCAGGCCCTTGTCCATGGGCTCGAGGGCGATGATGTGCTCACGGTTGGTCAGCACCACCCGCCCGATGGCGACCTTGTTCATCTCACGGATCGTTTCGCGGACGACGGCGAAGGCGTCGTGACCGACCTTTCCGTCCGGCACCAGGTAGTAGGGCCGGATCAGATATCGCGGATCAATCTCGCTGCGGTCGACGAACTCGTCGATCTCGATGGTCCGCGTCGATTCCAGCGCGACGTTCTCGAGCTCCTCCTTCGTCACCTCGATGAAGGTATCGGTGTCAACCTTGTACCCCTTGACGATGTCCTCGTTGTCGACCTCCTCGCCGGTATCAGCATCCACCTTGGCGTACTTGATGCGATGGCCAGTCTTCCGGTTGAGCTGGTTGAACGAGACCTTTTCGGATTCCGACGTGGCCGGATAGAGCGCTACCGGACAGGTGACGAGGGAAAGACGCAGGAAGCCTTTCCAGTTAGCGCGGGGGGCCATGACTAGGGAACTCCAATACTGACGCTGGAATCAAGACGAATGGCCCGGCTTGGTTCCGACATCGCGGCCTTCCAAACAGGACGATTTTTTCTCCGCGACCACTTGGCCGGACTCGACTTTTGTTCACTTTATGTTCTAATTCAGAATGACCGATCGACCCGCGAGCTGGCGCATGCCGACCTCAAAGCAGATGGAAAAGCTGGCGGCTGAAGCCGCCCGTAGGCCGGGCCCTTCCGCTGCGGCGCCGGACGCGCCCCTCCCGGCCGAATACTGGGAATCAGTCCTGAAAGACCCGCGCGCCGGCGCGACCGGGACCCAGATGCGGCAGCGACGTCTTTCCGAGATTCAACGCCACGTCCTGCGCATCTCCTGCCGCCGCTGCGAGCGGATCGTGGAAATCCAGACCGCCGATGCAGTCCGATTGTATGGCGGCAACGCGATCTGGAAGGACGTTGCGCAGCGGTTGCTCGACAATACCTGCCAGCAGCGTACCGGCAGGCATGAAGAAGATGGGTGCTGGCCGGCATTCGAGACGCCGTAGCCCGCTCCGGATTGCCGATCCGATCTCTTTGCGCGTGGATGTCCGGATGGCCCCGAAGGGGGAAGCGCTCATCCAGCGGGCCGACAAGCTGCTATGCGAGAGTTGGAACGAGCGCATGTGGTCAGACGGAGAGCCGATTGATCCATCCCCGACAATCGATCAAGCGGTGAATGGCGGCTTCCCTTGGCTGGAGATCCAGTGCGCGCGCTGCAAGACGCCGAGCGACGTTGACCTCGCGGCGATGAAACATCCACCAACCACCTTCGTGCACGATCTCGCCAGCCGGCTGCGCTGCCGCAAATGCGCCAAGGCGGGCCGGCGTCCTTCCGCGACTCTGCTACAGTTGGCGTGGCAGCCGCCCCACCCTCGGACCGAAGCCTGACCGATGTGCAATCTCTATTCGATCACGACCAACCAAGCCGCCATCAGCGCGCTGTTTCGCGTCGTGAACCGTTACGTCGGCAACCTGGCGCCGATGCCGGGGGTTTTTCCCGACTATAAGGCACCGATCGTGCGCTACGGAGCCGAGGGCCGCGAACTCACAACCGCGCGGTGGGGCATGCCATCGTCGTCGAAGGCGCTGATGGACGCCACGAAGAAACGGGCCGAAAAGCTTCAGGCCAAGGGCAAGACCGTTGATTTCAAGGAATTACTCCGGCTGGAGCCGGACGGCGGGACGACCAACATCCGCAACGTGAAGAGCAAGCACTGGACGAGATGGCTGGGGACCGAAAGCCGCTGTGTCGTGCCGTTCAACTCGTTCAGCGAGTTCAACAAGGCTGAGGGCGGTGATATCTGGTTCGCGCTCGATGAGACCCGTCCCCTCGCCTGCTTCGCCGGCATCTGGACCAACTGGACGTCCGTTCGGAAGGTCAAGGAAGGTGAGACGACCAACGACCTCTACGCGTTCCTTACGACAGAGCCGAACGCCGAGGTCGGCGCCATCCACCCCAAGGCGATGCCGGTGATCCTGACGACGCCGGACGAAGTCGAGAGCTGGATGACGGCCCCTCTGGACGAGGCCCTGAAGCTGCAGCGGCCGGTTGCCGACGGCACGCTCCGGATCGTCGCCCGCGGCGTCAAGGAAGATCCGGCCGGGCCGGCGGCGTGACCGACGAAGACGACGATCAGAGGACGGCCCGTCCCGCCAGCGTAAGATCATCCAGGGACACCAAACCTTCACTTACTCAGTTGCTGATATCTCCCTTCAATATCGAGATCAGGTCATGCTGCGGCGTGATTCGCAGGAGCATCCATGGGGTTCAAGATCAAAGGACTGGATGACCTTCAGCGCGAGATGACGCTTCTCGGCCAGTTCGCCGAAGCGCTCGACGGCAAGCTCACGACCGTCAACTTTGATCCTCATGATCAAACAAGCGTCGAGCGCGCCATCGCCGACATGAAACTGGCGATTGACCAAAAGGTGAGCGGCTTTCGGAGCAGCACCATGGTCGATAACCTCGTGGCTGAGCTCAAGCAGAAATATGAAGAAGACATTCTAGCGCGTGCTGCAGCCGCGAGACTGACGGACGGAGACAAGACGGTGGGCGGAAATGTGGACCAAGGCATCTTCAGGCAGATCGAAAACACCGTGAACGACCTGCGCTCAGCCGAATTCAATACGTTCGACCGGCACATCAAAAAGCTGTCGCGCCTGCTTCATTCGGAAACGCTCGAACCGATTTCGAGCGCTCTGATTGCGGATGTCGATCTTGATGCCTGGATCAAGTCAGGAGAAGCGACACAAGGCGGCATGGTCGGTAGCGCGACGCTGGAATGGCCGAGCGATCCGCAGAAAGAGCTAGGCCTGGTTATCCTCCTGATCGACAGATTCGCCCAGATCCCTGACGCGGCCATGGATTTTTCGCATACGTTTTACTATGCCGGGAACAAGCTGACGGCCAATGTGCAGAACATGGCCGCACAGATGATCGTGCCGTTTGCGCGGGATTACATCGAGCACGTCAAGACGGCCACGGGCACGACAGAAGCCACTATGCTGCCGGTCCGCTCTGGCCCGGCTGCACGCAAGGTCTTCATCGTCCACGGCCATGATGAGGGCGCGCGCGAGTCCGTCGCCCGATTTCTTGAACAGCTCGGGTTCGAGGCGATCATTCTGCACGAACAGGCCAACCAAGGCCGCACCATCATTGAGAAGATTGAAGCACACGGAGAAGTCGGATTTGCCGTCATCCTGCTGACGCCAGATGACATCGGCGGCATGAAGAACAGCGATGATCTTCAGCCCCGCGCGCGTCAGAACGTCTTACTCGAACTGGGGTATTTCATCGGCCGCCTTGGACGAGCACGCGTCTGCGCGCTCAAGCGCGGCGATATCGAAGTGCCTTCCGACTTTGGAGGCGTTGTCTATGAACCGTTCGATGCCGGCGGGGCGTGGAAACAGGCCCTAAGCCGTGAGTTGCAGGCCGCCGGATTCGATATCGATTGGAATATCGCGATGAAGAGATGATCGATCGCGGTTGCTTATTCGGGCGCAACATCGACGAGCAGGTCTTCCTGTGGATTGATTCCACCGTGACGCTATATGCTGGCCCCGATGACCGAAGACAATGAGACGCCGCTATCGCAATGCGATGTTCCGCCTGAGCGAAGACCGGCTCTGGAGTCTTATCGTGGCAAGCGCAGGGTATGGCTGAGCTGGATAGATACGGACGAACATCACGCGATCCGGCAGACCCTATCTGCAATGGTGTGGACGGATGTCTCATTCCGGACGCTGACGCAATTCGCCATCGATGATGAGGCCAGCTGCCTTGGCAATTCACTGGTTGCCGAGGCCATCATAAACGGCCACGTCGCGACGCAAGTGCTGGCCATACGCCGTCTCGTCGATAGCGGCTCCGATGTTATTTCCCTGCGCCGCCTCATCAAGGATGTGCGGCGAAATTTCAATCTGTTCACGCGGGAAAACTACGTCTGCCACGAAGGGCTGCCCTACGACTATGCAGCGGTCCAACACAACGAAATGCTGGAGCGCGTGGGCTCCGGCGCGTTTTGGGGCCATACATCGGGCCCAAAGGCGTGGGGCACCTCGCAAATGGCCCACGAACAATTCGGCAGACTTTCAGGCATTGCGTCGACCAACCGTAACCGCGAGGATCGATTGCCGTTAGCCCTCATCGATACGGTTGAAGGCTGGCTGAACAATAGCGGCGCGGACGAACTCGCGAAATGGAGCCATGCGTATCTTGCCCACGCCGGCACACCGCAGAAACGTGAAGAAGTGGCTCATCTGCTGGTTACAACGAATAGGATAACCAACGCGATTAACGCGCTGGCGCGCGTTACCGAAGCGGTATCCGCTTATATTCTGTTCGCGAGCGGGCGGTTGAACGGCCTGATGCCAACCGCACAGTTCGATCAGTTTGAAAAACTCGATCAACCGGTGATGCGCGCCGATCGCGTAGACCAGGCCCACATCCTCTGGAATAAGCTTAGCTCAGAAAGCGATTCCTACCTTGAGAATGTCGGCCGCGATCTGATCCGGACCTAAGCGGGTGCCTAACCCCGCAAGTCAGGGGCTGGACACGGTTATGCTATGCGCGAACTGCGTCAGATCTGCGGGGCGCGCAAAGTTTTCGGTCAGGAACTTGAGTACCCTCACATTGAGCTTCAGCGCCCAGTCACGCACCGGATCGGTAAAGGCCTTGTCCTCGTCGCGCGGCACACCCTCCAGCTTCACATCGAGCTGGATATGCACTTTGTTGCGGTATTCACGCAGTTTATCCAACTCGTCGTAGATGTCGGCACCGGCCTTATTGAGAATCTTGTATTTCTTCATCACGTCGATGATCGCCTTGAAGCGTTCGACTTTCTTACCCTCGATTTCCGCTCGGTCCTCCTCGGAAATGTTCGGCACACCCTCGCGGTTAAAATTCTGCGCACGGTAAATGATCTCCCAGAGCGCCGCTTCGGTAATTGCCCCCGCCTGCAAGAGCATCAGCTTGTTGAATGTGCTGCCGGACTCCGCGAGCTTGCAGAGCAGGCCGGCGTTGTAGACCATATTGTCGCCGACCTTGAAGTCGCCAATAAAGCGGCAGCTGATTGTCTCGGTTTTCATGGATATCTCCTTAGCACAGGATGCGTCGGCTTTGTAGCCAGTCGGGCTCTACTCGCTTGCGCTCACTGCGCAAGCCGTTGCAGGCCATAAGGTGACGATCCCTCGCGCCAGGCTTAGCAAGGAAGCCAGTCGAGATGGGGCGGTTCTACGGGCCTCCACCGCGAGCATGCGCGCGCTTGCTATATAGTGACGCTAGCGCGGCGATCCAAGCTATTCGTAGGGCAATTCGCCAAAGAGACCGATCATGAGGTCACCGTCGAGTTGCGCAAACGAAATATCGACGTAGTGATGGGGGTGCCGTGGTTTGGCTCTGCCGTCATTCGGTCCGTTCCTGGTGTGCCCGCGCACCTGCTCGCCGCTTTCCTTGATATAAGGCAAAATGACCAATCGCCCGTGGTTGATCGAGCGGATTGTGCCTTCCTTCCACAAGGTGCTTCCCTCGGACTCTTTGGTGGACGTGGTCTGTTTGACCTGCCAACCGATGCCGCCAAATTCTTCGTACCAGAAGACGATGCCGTTCGAGACCAGCACCTTTTGACCATTGGACAACGCTTCCGCCAGCATACGCTGCACGCTTGCGAGTTGCAGCAGCAGGTTGGCGCGGGGCAACACTATCTGACGAATCTTGGCCTTGGTCTTTCCCCAATGGTCGTCGGCGCCGTAGCCGAAGCCGTTGGCGATTCGTGCTCGCATGGCCTTTGCCGCGGATCGCTCACCGGCGATGTAAGGCTTGGACCATTTATTGTCGTGCGAGATGTAAAGAATGGAACGGTGCCAACTGCGATTCGTCTCCCGGACCGTCACGATCACGACCGTCAGATAGGGCATGTCGGAAAGCTGTTCGCTCAATTGCTGACGGAAAGGAGCCGACTCCGCAGGCAGCGCGATTGCGGAAGGGTCTGGTCGCGGATCATTGGCGTGCCGGCGGCGTGCCTCGACGAGCATAAGCTCCTCTTCGTCGCGAAGGCGCTCTTTGGATTGCAGGTTCTTCGCGACCTTAAGCTGGAGCGACCGTTTCCTCACGGAATCCATCTCGCGCGCTGCGAGCGTGTCGTGGAGCGTCTGATTGAGCGTGGCGGCGGAGGATAGTGCGGTCTCGCGATCCGGATAGACGTCGCCGCGCACGCGTCCATTGTCGGTCGGCACCCTGCGGTCACGCCAGACCGGAGCCTTGTCACCGTGCTCCACCAGTTCCTGCATCAGCCAGTTGTCGAACAGTGGGCGATAATACGGCCACACAGCCAGTGCGGCATCAAAATCTCGGGCGTTGTCTCCCCATTTCATCGCATGCCCTCAAGATCAATCAGCTTTAGTTCGCCCGGCTCGGTCGGGTCTGCGACACGGCGTTGGTGGAAGTGAAGCGCCCTTGATCTCATCGAGAGAATAGCCGCCTCGACCGGGAATTCGCTGGGTCTCGTTTTAATACGACAAGACCGACGCGAGAAATGTCCGCTAAGCTGCCTGAGCCGACACGGTCTCCAATGAAACAAACAGAACACCGCGTTCTCTTTCGCCTGCCTGATAGGTTAACTCATCTCCTGGCGAGCTCTGCGACAGCGCCTGTCCAAGTGGTGAGGACAACATCAGATAGCCATTGATCGGATCATCCGCGATATCGCTTATTGTGAGAAATTCCGGGCGCGACGGTTCCACGTCGAGATACCGGATGACGACGCGGTCGCCCGGAGCTAATCGGTACTCCGGTTCAGCGTCATTCGATGTGGGACCGAGTTCATTTCGCAAGGCTGCCACCGAGATCGTCCCGTCTACCTTTGTCGCTGCAAAATCGCCTGACCTTTCTGCAGCAGGCGAAATGACGCGATGCTCGGAATAGCTTCGATTAACCGGTTCGAGTCCGATCGGCCTAATCTGCATACGATCGAGCGTCTGAATTAGATCGTCCATAACGCCTTGCTGATCGATCTGGTAATTGGAACCGAAGCAGCGCCAAAAACTCCAACCTACGCGCTCCAGGATGCGCTGCCGGCGCATGTCGTCCGCCCAACGCTCCGGGCCGTGATACCTGTCGCCGTCGCATTCGACGGCAAGGCGCCTTCCCCCTTCTCCCTCGACTACCATATCGATGGAAAACCCCGCAGATCCCACTTGCGGAATAACGCGGTATCCCCGTTCGACAAGTGCCATAAACACAGTCCGCTCGAATTCGGACTGGCAGAGATCAATAAGGTCCAAGCTAGGATTAACGACGTTTGGCATCGGCTCGCGGAAGTGCCCGATCACCTTTGATTTCAGGTCTTTTGGATTTAGCTCTTCCTCTTTCACGGACCGCACAAGCACCATCCGATCCCGTGCCCGCGACAATGCTACATTGAATCGCTGTTGATACTGAATGGATGTCTGCGACTGTTTGCGGGCACGATCGGCAATCATTGAAATGAAGACGATGTCGCGCTCGTCTCCCTGGAGGGATGCACTGTCGCCGCACACAACGCGATGACGCATCATGGCGGTTTCGCCGATGCGCTCCATCAAAAGTTTCTGAACATGCAGAGCCTGATCGGCACCGACAAGGGATATCACTCCGATTGACCGCGCCGGACCTTCGACCCTCGACGCTTGCTCGACGATCGTGGCAATCTCCTCGACGATGACCTCTGCCTCGCGCGGGTTAACCTTGGACTTTCCTCGACGCTGCCCATCCTCAACGTAGATATCGACCAACGGCGGGTCCAACCGCTCGCTCGGCTTTGGAATACGAAGCGGCACCAAGTCTTGATTATAAAACTGCATCGAAAAACGTATGATGGGCTCCACGCATCGAAAATGCTCCTTAAGCATCACAAACTTCGCCGGAAACATCACGCGTGCAAGATCATAAATCGAAGCCCCTGGTTCAACTTCTGCGCGGAAAGGAAATTCGCTAAGGAAGTTCTGTCGCAGACGCGCGATGTTCGCGATCGACAGGAAAGCCGAGCTGGGACTGATCTGGCGGTCGTCACCGACAATGAGCACCTTTTTGCCACGTAAGAGCGCTGGCAATTCGCGCGCATCGGACTGCGACGCTTCATCCATGATCACGAGATCAAAACTGGCAAGTGTGGCAGGCAACTGCTCGGAGACGCGCCATGTAGGCATAATCCAGCAGGGTACCGCCTCGTAGCAATTTTCCATCGCCAGACGTGCGTTCTGACGATGCAGTACGGCCCTTTGCCCGGTCCCGGCACCCAAACGCCGGATAATGTTGGCAAAACCTTGAAGGGCGGATTTGGCGGATCCCTTCATTGTGGCGGCAAGATTGAAGAAGGTTCTTTCCTTCACGAGCGTGGCGAACCCGTCGCGAAGAGCCTTTTCAATTTCCAAGCGTTCCTGGTGCAACTGGGCCAGATGACTGCTGGCCCCGATCTTTTCGAGGTAGGTCAGCCGTGCCGCCCACTCCCACGCTTCCCGCCAGTCGTTGGGGGCCGCTGGATCTGTCGCTTCGCTGGCAGGCTCGCTTCTTAGGCGTTCAGCCCATGCTGGCACTCCCGCTTTCGAAAGCTCGCTACAGGTGTAAGTTATGCGATCGAAGAAAGGCGCCAACGCGCGAACTTGTCCCAACTTGGAGAGGATACCTTGCCATACGCGGGTCAGTCGCTCGATATCCGCGTTCGGCTTTCCAACCAGTTCGGTCAAGATTTGCCGTGCGAAGCCCGCAAGATCGGTATTGCTGCCGTCGAACTGTGCGACGGCTTCTGCCACGTTTTTCGCGACAGCCGCCAGCCTTACGGACGATACGTGACGTGATAATGCTTGAGAGAAGGCAGCAGTCGCGGCGGGATGCCGCAAAATCGCGCTGGCCTCGTCGCGATTTCCGAGGGCCGCCGATAATTGCTCCGACATTTCGGCTATTTGGCCGGGTACGTCAGTCAGGCAGGCATGGAGCGTGTCGGACAGCGCATCGAGCAGGAATAACGACTCCACTGCAAAGGAGAGATCGTTTGGCGCTGATAGCTCTACCTTGAGCGCCTCCCAACGCACCGAAAGGCTCGTCACCTCACCGCAGAACTCGATGAACTGTTGGACGTGCTGCCAATCGTTTGGCACGCTAGGCCGCAGACCCGCAACTTTCACCGCTTCAAAAACGGGTTGATGGCTCTTGGTACCGAAGGCCATCATTCCAAACGGGTTCTTACCGGCGCTGAGGGTTGCCAGAATTTGAAAGAGCTGCTTCGCAGGTGGCAATTCCTTTGGAAGCTGGACTGGCTTCGCAATAAACGGCGCGCGCTGCGCGACCAGGTCGTGTGCGTCGGCTAAAAATGCGCGGGCGAGAGGCTCCAGACGGCTGGCCATTACCGTTCGACCGAGGATCGCCTCGGTCAACGCCCAGGCCCAGGACTGGTCCAGCAGGGCAGATATACTGGACGCGAGATGCCGCAGCCTCTCGCTCAGTAAAGCGGCTTTGTCGATGCCAAGCGTTGCAATTACGCGCCGGGTTAGCGGTTCGGAAGCAGCGCTTTCAGCCGTCAGGTCTTGTGCGGCAATCAAATCGAGATGCCAGGCGCGGACGATCTCGGGATCGGGCATGTTGGCTGGGCTGGGAAATTGTTCCCCGAGATACTTGAGGTCGCCTTTGACCGTCCTGCGCGCCGTGAAAAGTGCATCGATCTCGGCGGAGGTCATGCCCGTGTCAGAAAACGGCCGCACGGGTCGATCCGAGAACCACGCGTAACGCGCCTTGTCCTCAATCACCCTTTTGGCGGCCTCGAAAGGCAGTTCGGTAGAGCCAGGTATCGGTGAGAGATGTTGGGTCGCAATCTTTGCAAGTCGCACATCAATTTCGGCAAGGTGATTTCTGTCCGCAACAATCTTGGACTCAAGGTCTCGAATAATCTTCACCTGCCGAGATCGGTTCATGTCGATCGTGTTGACCACTCCCAGCATAAGGCCGATTGCCTTCTCGACTTGCTTCATCCCTTCCCGTTCGGATGTTGTCACGCTGATCGCAAGGTCGCGTACACCTTCGGGCAATTGGTCCTGAATGACCCGCAGCGCCGTTTCTCCATGCGAAACGACAAGGACACGCCGCCCCGTCGCCAGCATGTGGCTAATGATGTTCGCGATGGTATGGGTTTTTCCGGTGCCTGGCGGCCCCTGAACCACGAGCCCATCCGACTTCTCCAGGCGGCGAATTATTTCGACCTGCTCGTCGTTGAACGGCTTGGGAAAGAACAGGTCGCCGTGATCCGGGTCAACCGGCCCCTCGTCGGCCTCCAGTTGAACCTCTCCGGCTGCGCCCAAGCGGTCTCCCAACGGCCTGAACGTGTCGTCAATACCGTCGGTCGGACCCAGGACCAGCGTTCGGGTCGCACCTTCAATCTTAATCGGCTTGTCGTCCTCCGAAGACACTTCCTTTTTGAGACGTTCGATATCACGCAGTACCGAATTGTTCGACCGGCGGCGCGCGTACAGCACGTATCGGTCGCTCACCGTCAGATATTCTCCCTCGGGCTCCGGAACCGGCTCAGATGCCGGCAGCGGCCGGTGATCGGGAAGAAATCGGCCTTCGGGGTCAAGCTGGCCACCGCAAATCTTGAGAATGGGCTCAAAGGTTTCCGCGCGGAACGGCGAGATACCTTCACTATCCGGTCCTTCTAACGAGCGAAGGCAGCGCCGCGCCGCATCTTCCGCCAGCACAAATCGCGCACCGGCGAGCTTTTCGAACGGCCGGAGTTCGACACGCGTCACGCCGCTGCGCGGGCGGACGGTAATGTCGGCATTGCCGGTCTCGGCGATTTCAATTTCAACTCCGCATTCGATCATTGGAAGGTCGATGAGCTCGGAAAGGTGCTTCCATCGCGCTAGACCGATTCCCCACACCAACTCGATCGATTCACTGCCGCCAGACTGGAGTAATCGCTGTGCGATCTCGAAGAGCCGCTGATAAACGGCGATGGATCGCCTTCGCGGCTTCTCTACCTCGGACCAAAGCGACCAGGGGCCGGCACAGTATTGTTCAAGAGCGTCGCGAAGCGCGGGCCGATCCTCAAGGCGCAACATAACATCGTAGAATTTCTGGTTGGGGGTATCTGATTTCTCCGTTTTCAGTGATGGGACGCAATCTTCCGGACGCGCTTCGCCGGTCGCTATTAGCCGCTGCTGTTCAGCCTCAGGCACGCGGACATGGAGTGGATCACGTATAACCGGAACACGAAGCGGATCATTAGAGACGTCGATCCACTCCTTGCCGTCTTCGTCGAACGCCGGCGGCGTCGTGCGCTGCAAGCGTTGAACCCGCAACCAGATCGGGCCATCAGCGTCACTTGTATCGCACTGAATCGCGGGAAGTCCTGCGATTTCGTGTTGGTGAAGAGCGAACTGGGATCCATCGGCGAGTTTGTGCTGCGACAGTCGCGTCGCAACACGCTCATCCAGCTTGACGAGCGCCTCGACGTAATCAAGCAAGCCCGTCAACCGCCGTGCGGCCAGTTCGTCTTCTACATTTACTTGGGCGGGCACGGCGAGCGGGACCCCTAAAAGTTACGGACAGCTTTAGAGCGAATGGTTGCGGATTTTAAGCGCCCCTTCAACTGGTATAATCGTAGCACCACAACTCTCGCGAGGTCATTTTGCCCGTTAACTATCCACTTCCCGCATACCTCACGCAAACAGCCGACGCCATTCAGTTGGCACCGGGCACAGCCCAAACCTCACGCCGCCTCCCGAATTTCCAACGGGGCAGCACCTAGCCGGGTGAAAAGCCGCTTTCGACAGGTCAGAACGATAATCTGCACTTTGTCGCCAGCGCGCATCAGGACATCGAACATGCTTTCAATGCGGTCGTCGTCTGAGAACGCGAGTGCGTCATCGAGGATGACCGTGGCCGGCCGGCCTTGCCCAAGCAGCAGCTCGGCGAACGCCAACCGCGTGAGGACGGCAAGCTGCTCCTTCGTACCGCCGCTCAGTACATCGAAATCCTCGCGTTGTCCCGCACGTTGAATCGCGGCGATACGCAAATCCTCGTCGAGAACAATATTGGCTCCTGGCAGGAGCATTTTCAGGTAGGGCTCTACACGGCTGATAACCGGCGTGAGATAGCGGGTCTTTGCCTCACCTTCGGCTGCTTCTAATGTCTCCGAAAGGAGTTTTAGGACAGCCGCCTCCTTCTCAAATTCGGCTACGGCGCTCGTGAGGCGATCACGTTCAGCCTCGGCGGCAAGAAGCATTTCTTCGACGCCAGCGCCTTCGTTAGCCTCGATCAGCGCGGTAAGGCGTGTCACCTCAATCCCGAGATTTGCGACCGACCGCTGGTGGTTAGCGGCGGCGCCTTCGAGCCGCTTAATCCGGGCGTCGATAGCCTCCACTGTTTCGCCCTGGCCGCGCATCTTCGCCGTCAGGTGCTCGTCCTTCGCAAAGGCGTCGAGTTCGACGCTCTCCGCGTTTGCGATGAGATGCTTGTCGCTGGCGCCGGCACGTCCAGCTGCTAGGTCCGCCTTCTTGGTCTCGATCGTGCCGTTCAACCCAGCAAGGCGTTCGCGCGCGCTCAGGAGTTTTTTGTCGGCCTGGGCGAGAGCGTCCTGAGGCCCTGCCAATTCAGCCTCAGCTGTCTCGATTTCGGCAGCAAACCGCGCGCCTTCTGCATGATTATTGGCAATGTCGCTTGTCAAATCATCTTCGCCGGGAATTTCCGCAAGTCCGCACTTTTCCATCTCAACTCTGAGCCGGCCGCGCAACTCGCCCAAATGGCCCTTGAGAGCTTCCAGCCCGGCCGCAACCTTCTTGGTCCGATTTCCGGGAGCAAGATTTGCCAGCTCCTTGCCGACGTCTGCCGAACGCCGCAGATATTCCTTGCGCCGGGCCGCCGCCGTGCGCGCGGCGGCTAGATCCATGACGCCTGCAGTCTCCAAAGCGGCTTTCACTTCCTCATGGGCCGCGTCCCGGCGTGCAATCAAGGCTGCGCGATCTTTGATTTGAGGCTCTATCGTGATTGCGCCCACGTCTTGAATGGTGATTACTGTCTTGCCAAGGATTGGGAGCGATGTTGCGGATGCATCGAGCGCTTTGCCATCTAAGGAAACACTCGGCAGCGCGCTTTTCTCCAGGGCGAATGAAACGGTGGTTGCGACAGCGTTCATGGCTGCATCCGCAGCCGATAGCTCCGTAACGGCCTCCTCAATCCTCGTTACGGCGGCATCGGTCGTCGCAATGCCGCCGATCAATTCCGAAAGCTTCCCCGCCTCGCACTCAAGCGAAGCAGCCTTATCGAGGGTTAGCTGGTGCTGGATGATTTCCGAATTCAGCGAGACAATGGCACGGATACGCTCAAGATTCCGCGCCCGTTCGGCGTTCCGGCTTGTTTTACTGCGAAGATCGGAGAGCTTGGCTTCGCCGGTATCGACGGAGGCCTGGGTGTCGGCCTTCGCGGCAACAGCGCCGGCGCTTGCCGTATTCAGATCGCTGAGTTGCAATTCGAGCGATTCCAGTTCTGCAACGGCTTTGGCGCGATCATCAACCGATCTTCGGGCTTGTGTTGCGCGTTCGCGCGCGAGCTTGGCCGCGTCCGTCGCACTTCGAAGTTCGGCAGCGTGCGTCGCGGCAACCGTGCGCTTAGTCCGTTCTGCCTCGACCTCCCTGCGGTGCGCCGTGTCGTCCCAGCTATCCGTTTCCAGCTTAAGCTCGCACTTATTTCGCGCAAGATCTTCCATCAACTGAAACACGGACTGCCGCTTCGCTTCAAGGTCGGCCGTCTCCTGCTTGCTCTGGGCAAGCCGATCCATTGCGTCCTTGAACTTCCCGCGCGGCCCTTTCGAACTCCTTAGCGTTTCAAGAGCGTCTTTGATGGCTTTCGGAATTTTCTGGCCGCGCGTTCCACCTGTCACAAGGCCTACCTGCGCTTCCAGGCAGCCTTGCATGGTGCGCTGGCCATGCTCGTCAAGCGCCGCATCCCCGAAGGATTGCCCCTGCTGAACCCAAAGCGTTCCCCAGATACCAGGCTCGCCGCCGCTGCGACTGCCGGCAAAGCCGAGAAGGCGCTGCAATTCCGCCTCTGCTGCGTCGTCCTCGAACAGCCGGCCATCCGAACAGGTCAAGGTTGACTTACCAGCTTGTCCCGCGAAGCGCTTGTGAATGGTCCAGCTCTTGCCGTCGATGTCAAAGGCGAGCTTCACTTCGGGCACAGTGCCGTTGACGAAGTGGCGAAACGCCTTGACGTGCGCAGCCGTCGACTTGGCCTTTTCGAAGATGGCGCCGTTGATGGCTTTCAGCAGGGTCGATTTGCCCAACTCGTTTCGCCCCACCAAGACATTGACGTTGTCGCCAATGTTGTCGACGCGGAAGGTTCCGACAAATTTGCAGAAGTTGGTAAGCTCAATCGATCGGATCTTCATGACCGTGTCCCTTGACGAAGGTGCTCGATGTAAAGACGCTTGAGAGCAAGGGCGGCAAGCGGCGCCTGGCCTTGATCGGACAAGACCGCCGCCATGGCCTTGAGGCGGTCTGCTGCCACACGTACAAAGCCGGCGTGATCGATCTCATCGAGATCCTGGTCGGTCGGATTGAGAACAAGGCCGGCCTCGTCAAAGCGCAGGCCGCGAAGCGCAGCCCCGACGCTCTGGAGGATTTGTTCCTCAAATTTCTTACGGCCGGCGAGAGACACCGCGCCCGTAACACGGAGATCGACGACAATTTTACTGAGGTCTGAATCGAGCGCACGAAGGTCGCTTTCGAGCAAATCCACCTGTGCATCTTCGGTCAGCACCTTCTCGATCCTGTGCCATTGGTAACGGCCTGTCGGGATCGGCGAGACCACCGGCAATGCATTTGAACCGTTGACTTCGACAAGAAGCGCCGAACCGCCGTTGCAGTGCGAGGATATGGGATTTGGCGGAAGCTTGAACTGGTCGGCCTCGGGCGTGCCGCTATACCAGCAACGGTCGTTCACCCGCATCTGCCGATGCCAGTCACCCATCGCAAGGTAGGAGAGGCCCGCGCTGTCCGCGCGGCTTGGCGCCACGTAGTTGCTGGCTTCACCCTCTGATCCAAAGCCTTGAATGGAGCCGTGCGCCATGCCGATACGGATCGCGCCTTCCGGCGTGGCCTCCTTTTCCATATAGGCCGTGAGATCGTCCGCGCTCGATGTGAAACGAAGGGGCGCAGGCAACACAAAGACAGGAGCGCCACCTTCGTCCGTGATCTGCACCGCACCCGCATGCGTATGCACGGTCACATTTGAGGGGAGCTGCATGCGGACAATCCGATCCCATAGTCCGTTTTCACGGAAGTGATCGTGGTTTCCAGGCATGAGATGCCATTGAACGCTTTTGAACGCGCGCATGTTCTCAATGGCCCGTGCCAGGGTCTGTTGAGACATCTGTTGTTTTTCGTAAATGTCGCCAGAAATGAGGATCGACGTCGCGCCGGATTTAACCGCAGCCTCGCCAAGGGTCCGAACGACGGCCTGACGCGCATCCTGCAGGGCGCTAGCAACCTCCGGCTCGAAATAGCTAAAAACCTTGCCGATCTGGAGATCGGATGAATGGATGAATTTCATAGTAGACGATCTTCCCCTTAATTTCTCGCTAGAGTAGAGAGCAATGTGCTTCTCGCCTAGCAGGAAGCCCAGTTATGCCCATTTCGTTTTGGTGGACGCCCGCCGAAGCGGGCGTCCAGACTTAGGCGTATTGGGTGAGCACCCAGGTAACGGCCTTGCCGTCGTAGGGTGGCATCCGGTTGCCCTTCGCGATCGGTGCGGTCGTGCTCGGCGAGCCGTCGACCTTCCAAACGCCACTCTCCGGGCAGACTTCTCCGGTGCGGGCCTTCGTGCCAATCGGCGCACGTTTTGCTGTGGCGGTACTCATGTCTTACTTTTCCTTCTAGGTTGGCAGGTCGTCCCGGCTAGGCACGCCTCGACAGGCCCGGCGGCCACTAAAACCGCCGTAAGGCATGGCCCTGCGCCTGCCTTCAAAGGGTCAATCGACGGGAAGAAGGCCGACCGGTAAGTCCGCCGGAGCTACAAGGAAAAGTTTTTTTCGAGCACGCCGTCGGGCACGGGGCCACAGATGAAAAAAGCAGGGCACCGGGGACAGGTACGCGCGGATTCCTTGCGTGGAAGCAGCCCGGCGCGGATTTCAGCGATAAGCTCCTCGGCGGTCGTAAGCCGATTGCTTAAGACCCGGTCCGTCATGGTTACGGCACCAAGTGTGCCGTCACCGAGATGGACGAACTCAACGGTACATCCCGGAAAGGCCTCGTACGCCGCTAGCGTAAAGACGCCCGCCGAAATGTTCTCAAAATCCTTGGAGCCGGCATGGCCGGTCCGGATCGCCCGGATATGCTTCCGGCCGTTCGGTGCCGTAAGCACCTCATCGGGACGAACGATGACCTCACTGGCCCCAACGCGAAAGCGCATCTCGGTGGGTATGGCGCGGGCATAGCCAGTGCGGGAAGATACAAAAAAATCAATCAACTGCTTGGCGATTCGGCGATAATCTTCTGAATAACCATGGTCCGTGAGCCGCCGCGAATCCCATGCCTCAGTGAGGCGGGCATCAAGCTCAGCGGCGGACGGCGTGAGCGTTGGATCCGCAGTCAACCATTCGACGATCGACCGAACGGCATTGTGCATCTGCATAAACGGAGTCTCGGTTCGCCTTCCGCCGATCTCAAGAATATGCGTATAGAAGAAACGGCGAGGACAGCGCTGGAACAAGGCAAGCTGGTGATCCGTGAGCACGATCCCAGATGGGAAAATGAGGTGAACGGGAGCAGCATCCGCGTCTGGCGGAACCGACCGGCTCGGGTGAACGTGCCCGCTGACGATCGTCGACCCGAGCCGACTCAGAAACTCCGAAGGATCACGCCGCCGCCCGTTCTTCGCCTTGGTCGGCGAATAGAAAAGAAGGCGGTCTCTCGCCCGGGACATCGCAACAAAGAATAAGCACTCTTGTTCTTCGACGTGACCCTTCCTCAGAATGTCGAGAGCGGTGCCCGACAGACCTTCAATCATGCCATCCGGCGGTACGCAACCGCGCATCTGGTTGGGCGAACGCGGAATTGTATCAGCATTCATACCCGGAAGGTGGACAGCGCGAAACTCGAGACCCTTACTCCCGTGAATCGTCATGACACGGACAGCATCGATGCTCTGTGCCGCCCCCGGCAGCTCACGGAGATCCCGCTCATCAGCGAGCAAAACCAGTCGCCGTATCCTGTCGAGAAGACGCGAAATCGGAAGCCCGGGCGCCGCCGGCTGTGCGCGGACAAAATTCATGAATTGCCAGATCGCTACACCCCGCGCGCGGGCTGCGACATCGTCAGAACTCGCAATAGCAGCCGCAAACCGCGTGCGATCGAGGAGAATTGTTGATACCACCTGCCAAGGAGGCGACGCACGGCCGAACCCGTTCAGAACATCTCGCAGCAGCGTCAACGCGGGGTTCGCATCTGCGGAGACGCTGCTCAACGGTGTACCTTCCCTCAGCCAAGCGAGCGGCTCACCCTCATATTCCCTCAAGTGGGCGATAATCGCTGCGGTAGCCGCTAACGAAAGCCGGAATTCCGGTATTGTTCCCACACGCGCAAGCCCCATTGCGCGTCGGTCGACCAACAAAGAGAGTAGAGACAGCAGCTGTTGGATTTCGTCTCGCTCAAAGAGACTGCCAAGGAACAGCAACGGGATTCCCATGCTCTCCAGCTCGGCCGCCATTCGTCCAAGGCGCTCATTACCTGTACAGAGCAGGGCTTGGTCTCGATAGGAAATCCCCGCAGTCCGCTGAGTTTCGATTGCTTCGGCAATGGCCGCGACTTCGTCCGAAACCATGTCGACGGCGGAGTACTCCGGTTTCACACCGGACGGACCGCGCTCCGCCGTTAATTTCACGTCTGCGCCCGCCGCCGCCTTCATGCCATGCTCCGCAAACGCGACAAACGCGCTCACGATCTCTTCGGTCGACCTGTAGTTCACTTTGAGGCGACCGGTTTGACCACCTGGGAAATCCTTAGTGGCAAACCGCGCAATATTGACGGACGACGCGCCCCGGAAGCGATAAATGGACTGCTTGGCATCGCCGACGACCCAGAGGTTTGTCCCGTCCCCGCACAGAGCTTTAAGAAGGCGCACACTGGCCCGATTCACGTCTTGGAATTCATCAACCAGAACATAGCGATGGCGAGCGCGGAGTTGCGCACGCACCTCCTCATCCGTTTCAATCAGTCCTACCGGCAGCGCGACGAGATCGCCGAAATCAAGGCACTGATGCTCAATTTTCAACTTTTCGTATGCTGCATAAACCTTGGCGACCTCCTGACATTTTTCGGCGGCCTCTCTCGTCTCACCCGGTGCTGCCGCTTCCCACATGGCGTCGGCAAGCTCGGCGTAGCGTTCGGGCGGAGTCACCTCATCTTTCGCTCGCGAAATCGCAGCTAAAATGTCGCTTAATGCACGCGAGGGGTCCCATACATCACGGTAGTGTTTGAGGTCCAAGCGTGGGAACTGATCGGCCAGTTCGTCGATGGCTTCCGTGCGATCCATCAGCCTGGGATTCGCGGGAAGTTTGAGGCGCTCGTGAAAGCGGCGAATAATGTCGAGGCCGAATGAGTGAAATGTACCGATCCACATCGCGACGGCGGCTTCAGGAATTCGGGCCGCCAAACGATCCGAGAGTTCACCGGCCGCCTTGTTGGAGAAGGTCAGCACAAGGATCTGGTCTGCAGGAATCTTCTTGTGCTTGAGTAGCCATTCCACTCGACCTACTAGGGTTTGCGTCTTTCCAGTACCAGGACCGGCCTCAAGCAAGTAAGGTGAGCCCCAATGTTCTGCCGCAAAACGTTGCTCAGGGTTTAGCGGCTTCTCCGCATGGACGTCCTTATCTAAGCGAACGGGAGGAAGTAGAAGAGCATCGAGTAACTGCTGTGCCACGACATCGAAGGGCGCACCGAGCCGCTGCGCAATGGCCGTGGCCGTCAAATTTTCGTCGAGATGAAGTTTGCGCACAACGGATCGAGGCAAGAGCAGCTCTCGCCCGAACAGGTCCATCTGGACCTCGCGGCGTTCGCGGCGTCCATAGTCAATAACCCGATCAACACCAATGGGCGCCGCCTCCGCCGGGCGCATTGGGCTCACCTCATAGGAGAGCGTGCTCTCTCCAGCCCCGCCAAATTCAACATGCCCGATCTCATGCGCGACAAGAAACGCATTCATAAAATCGTTGCCGGCATCTTCGTGCAGAATGGTCAGTCCGCCTGGGTCGTATGAAGCACGCGCGCCGCGCAAGCGGGGATCTCCCGTGGGAAGCTTCTCGACGGCAATCGACCGGCGAAGAGCTTCGGCACAGGCGAAGGCGTAAGGCTGCCAGGTATCGGCCCCCCTTTGCGCGGCCGCATAATGCAGCCGTTCGGCTGTCTGGCGTGTGATTTCGATCGTGTCCATCTACGTAGACGATACGAAAATATCGTCTTTCTCCTCGGAGGTGACACCTGAGTTGATGAGGAGTCGCTCGAATTCGATCTTGGCGGGTGCTTCGGGCTTCCCGTCCGACTTATAGCTCGCTCCGGGAGCGACGGTCGTGGGTTGATCGAGATATTCAAGAAGGACTTCGGTCGTTGAACGGGTCGCTATAGCTAGCCGCTTTAAGAAAGGTTTGGGAATTGATGTCGCAATCACGATCCGGTCCCTTAGTGCAATCAGGATAGAACGGCGAATACGAAGCTCGGTCGCTAAGGCAACAAAGGCGGGCCCCTGAAACAGTGCGAAGGGATTCTTGACTAAGCCGGGACGTTCGGCGCGAGGCGGCGTGGCCGTAAACGCATCCCATGCCTTTTGTGCTGCAGATTCATCATCTGTGGTATGAACGATCCCTTCGGAAGAGAGCCTAAGCTCGCTCAAGAGATCAACCAAATCGGTCGCGTATTGCGGATAACGCGAAAGATAGCGTTCAAGAGTTGATTTATCGTGAGAAGGCTCGACGGCGAACGCCAACAGCACATGCTCAAGAAGGGAGTCCGTATCTGCTGTGCTCATGCGTCTTCCTCCATTTCGAGAGCCTTCCGAATCGCTGCATACGCTCGGTCGCGGCGGTTCCGGGCAGTCTTTTCCGTGCAACCGAGGAATCGGACGATCGTAGGAACGTTGGGTTCCTGAGAATCTATCTGGATTCCGCGTAGCAATAGCTCGATCACGCGGCGCTGATTGTCCGGTAATGATTCAATCGCGGCGTAAAGCCGTGACCGGTAAACAGGATCATCAAGTTTTGACTCGGATACTGGATTCTGGGCTGCCGCTGCTTTCTCCACCTCAGCATTGAGTTCACTGGTTTCATCGTCGTAGCCAATGGATTCCGAGCGCTTTTCTTCTCTTAAGGCCTTTTTTCGACCGTCCAGACGAAGGGTAGCCAAAGCGGCATCAAAATTTACTTCGTAATAATCGAGCCGCTCATCATATCCGGCCCGATCCTGGACAAGCATCGCCTGAAATCGATCGACCACATACTCGTTGATCGCTATGTTCCGCTGCGAAACCAACGACTTACCCTCACTGCCCCCCTTTATCGCCGGGTTCGGTAATCGAGCGAGGACTCGTCGCTTTAGTGTGCGGAATATCATTGCAAAGAAATGGTCGGAGTTGTCGGAGCGACACCCGCGGATCAAATGAAGTAGGCACTCCGTCGGAATATAACGGGGATCAGATGGGTCGGCGATCTTACAGCGATCTGCTCGATCCGAACGCGACACCGTCACGAGATCATCAATCGCGTTCTCAATCAGCAGCCTGCGCTGATACAAGACCCCGTCTTTCAACTTGCGAAGTGGGACGGCCATGCGGGTCCAAACGGCGAAATTGGGAAAGGATCACTCGGTACTAGTCATTGCTTCCTTGCTACCGGAAGCTGTAACCCAATTGCGGCAAGCCGTCGAGACAGAGCTCGTGCGGAGGGCTAAAGTCTCTTATATACATTGGCTTAGCGGCGGTTCTTCACCGGAATTCCGCATCTTCACCCTCAACGCATCGATATGCAAATCCGGCATGTACATGTGGCGCGGCTGAATGATGGGGTGTTTCGACTCCCGGCTGTCAAAGCCGCTGCCGCCATGCTTGGCTTCGCCTCTTCACTGTCGGCCAGGGGAATATTCGCCGAAACCATACGAGCGACGGCGGAATCGAAGCCGACGGCCGCACCGACCGCTCCGCGGATCGCTCGCCCCTCGGGCGTGCCCAGCTGATGGACGAAATTATCGATCGCGTTCCTGGCCCGATGTTCGACCTTCCAGTCATACGGAACGACAAGGCGATCGCCGTCGTCGATGCTCGCGGCATTCTGAGCCCGAGCATTCGACGGGACGATCAGGGAAACGGCCGCCGCCATCGCGGCCACGACTTTCTTCGACTCGAGTTTCGCCACTGGAGTGCCCACTGTGCTTCATTTCTGGTCAGACGTAGATGCGACGCGTATTACCAAATCAACAACCACGCTTTACGACGAGCCCATGGAGGCTATGGCGCATCGGCTTACGGTGGATCAGCTTGACTTCATCATGATGCACGAACTCGGGCACGTCGTGCTTGATCATCCGCGGCGGCTGAAAGCCGAAAGAGATTCCGGTTTCAACATCAAGATCGTGCGTCACGAATTTGAATACGCCGCGGATGCGTTTGCGCTCGGCCTGATGCGATCAAAGCTCGTTGCAAACACCCGGATCGCGACGGAAGCGCCCGATCGCGCCGACGATGCGCGCGTAAAACGCGTCACGGATGGTCTGCGGGATTACCAAAGTTCGCTTGGGGGCGTCTATCTACTATTTGTTTATATGGATTTCATTCAGCGGGCGGGGGAATTGCTGCAGACAAGGCTAAAAGGAAAACTTCGTTTGCGTGATGCGATGGATTCTCACCCGCGCGCGAGTGATCGGCTCGACCGGCTTGAGCTCACAAACCTCGGTGAATATCTCTACACGAGCCCACTTGAACGCTACTCGCGCCAATTCATGCAAACGGTCCTGGACTATGGCGCAACCCTCGACGACGAAGCCTTGCTCCAAAGCACAATTGGCACGCTGTCTTAAGCTACGGTGGAAGAGATGTTTCACCGCGCCGAAACCGAGAACCCGGCCGGGGTGGCAGCCCGTTTCCGCGTCGAAGCGGCGGATGCCGATGTCGATGCCAACAAAGGCAGCCTTCTGCCGGAGGTCAATCTTGTCGGCAATGCCTCCCGCAACTGGGATCAGGGCAGCACCATCCCGGACCGGGAAGATACCGCCCAGGTACTCGTTCAATTGTCGATGCCGCTCTTCATATCGATGTCATTCCTTGATGTGTTAAAATTACGCCTTGGTCTTTTTGGTCCCGCGTAATCGCGCATATGTAGCTTTGATCATTTCGTCGAGCGCGGCGGCGGCATCCTTGTTCAAATCAGGATCATCCCTCAGAATGGATGAGATTTGAGTGAGAGGGCTGGCACTGCCGAATGCCACCGTTCTTTGCCCCATAAATCGATCAGCCGACATTCCAAGCCAACCCGTAAGTGCGGCGAGGCTGTCAACGTCAGGCCGCTTGCCCTGCGACAGGCGGGTCAAGGTTGACGCACTAACGCCAGACGCGGCCGACACATCCTTCCAGGTTAGGCGTCGCGATACCCGCTCCGAGTCCAAAGCGGCGTGGAGGGCTGAAACGTCAAATTGAGGGGGCTCAACTTTCTTCGATTTCACTCTTGCAATTCTCCATCTATGGTGCAATATTAATTTCACTCTAGCAATTGCTAGTCAAAATTGCAACTGGAGAATTGGCGATGTCGCAGCATAATCCCGAGAAAGATGACGAAGACTCGGCCAAAAGGCTTGAGGCGGACGCCAAGAAGCTCGAAGCCGAAGCCGAACAGCTTGAGAAGAAGGCCGAGGAAATCGAAAAAACGGCCGAAGAGCTGGAAGCAGAGGCCAAGAAACTCGAAGAAGAAGCTGAAGAGCTGGAGAACAAGAAAGCTATCGACGTGATCTTTAACGAGAAATATCCCGTTAAAGTCCACGACAAGAAACAGACGGGCCTCAGCCTCAAGCAGGCCGCCATAGAGCAAAAAGTTCCGATCCAGCTTGACTTCATTCTCAGCATCGAACTTGGCGGCGGCAAAACCGAGGTCATCGGCAACGATGACAAGATTAAAGTGAAGGAAGGCGACCGGTTTCTCGCGATTCCGGACGATGACAACTCGTGAGCGAGATCACGCTCATCGTTCAAAAGGCCATCGAGCAGATTAGGGTTTCATTCCCGGACTGCCCGCTTGAAACCTCTCCGGATGGCAGCGGCGGCGCATTTGTGACGCTAAGAAACCTCCCGCTTGGGCCGCCATGGGCGCAAGCAGATACGTGGATCAGTTTTCAGATCACGTTTCAGTATCCATACGCAGACGTATATCCGCACTTCGTTCGACCCGATCTTTCTCGTCTGGATCGGCAACCGCTTGGGGTCGGTTTTGGCCAGGCGCAGTTTCGCAATCAGCCGGCCGTCCAAATTTCTCGCAAATCGAACAGGCTCAATCCCGCGACGGACACGGCCGTTCTCAAGCTTCTCAAGGTGATGCAATGGCTTCGATCGCAGTAACTCCGTGGCGGTTGGTGCTCACGGAAGCAATGAAGGCCGAACTGTTTGGCCATTTATTTCCCGGCGATAACGATGAGCACGGCGCAATCATTCTAGCCGGGGTTTGCCAGACCGACCGCGGGCTAAAGTTGGTCGCGCGAGAACTCCACCTGGCCATCGACGGCAAGAATTATGTACCGGGACGGCGCGGCTACCGAATGCTGAAGGGCGAGTTCATTCAGAGCCGCATTCTTCGCGCGCGGGATCTAAAGCTTGCCTATCTCGCCATCCATAACCATGGCGGCACGACTTCGGTCGGATTTTCGTCAGATGATTTCGCGTCGCATGAACGCGGCTACCCTTCACTAGTCGACATCTCTCGTGGCATGCCGGTTGGCGCACTTGTCTTTGCCCAGTCAGCCGTAGCAGGCGACTTATGGTTTGAGGGAGGGCAAAGAGCACCACTCAAAGAAGCTATCGTCCTCGGGCAGCGCCGTGAACTACTCTATCCGGCACCATCAAAGCAGGCGCATATCAAGAGGCCCGAATATGATCGGCAATCCAGAATGTTCGGCGATCGAGGGCAAGACATTCTGCGGTCGCTCCGCATCGGCATTATTGGACTCGGCGGCGCGGGATCAATTTTGGCGGAGTTGCTTGGTCGGCTTGGGGTTGGCGAGTTTGTTCTCGCCGATCCCGATCGTGCGGAGGTGACAAACCTCCCTCGCCTCATTGGCGCACGCACAACGGACGCAATCATTGAGTGGCTGCCTAGAGGTCTTCAGCAGCGCTTTGCCCGTTTCAAAGTAGACATGGCTGCACGAAACATTCGTCGTGCAAATCCGTCTGCCACAACTACTACACTGAATTCGAATTTTCTCGATCCCGAAGTCGCCAAACACTTCGTTGGCTGCGACTATCTGTTCCTAGCGGCAGATACGATGGGCGCGCGATTACTCTTCAACGCCATCGTCCACCAGCATGGGATACCGGGCGTACAGGTCGGTGCGAAAGTTCCCGTCTCCTCAACTGGAGAAGTGGGAGACGTGTTCTGCGTTGCGCGCAAGGTTACACCAGGACAGGGCTGTTTATGGTGCAACGGCTTGATAAATCCTTCGCGTTTGCAGGATGAGGCCACGTCGGACGAAACGCGGCGCGGGTTTGCCTATGTTGCCGACCCTCAAGTCGCAGCACCGAGCGTGATTACGCTCAACGCGATTGCTTGCGCTCATGCTGCCGATGAATTTCTCTTTCACGTCACGGGTCTCAAGAACTCAGATGCGCAAGAGGAGTGGTTTCGCTGGAATTCACGCAAAGGCACGGCGGGGTATGATCGCCCGAGAAGTGATGCAATGTGCCTTGAATGCTCTAGAGTAGACGAGAGCAGGCTGGGCCGAGGAGATTTCTTTCCGCTCCCGACCCGCTCAAAATAGCCTAACGCTTCTCCCTGCATTCATAAAGATTATCGTTGTCTATCATGACTGCGGTCTGGGATTGAGTGTTTACATCACGCAGGAAGATTACGCCCGGAAGGTGAAGTATCAAAAGGCCCGCCGCATCGCGGCCGGAGGAAGTCGCATCAATAACGCTATGTCCATATATCCTGCGGAGTCCGGCAGACGAATTGTTGTAGGAGTCTTTGCTCGAAATCTCTGTGATCCAAGTAAAATGAGGAAGATGAATTCCAAGCAATACGTCCTTTAGAGCGTCGCAGGCCGTTCCATTCGCGATATGCCTCCGATAACCGTCGGTTGACGTAAGGTAAGTTTTTAGAACAATGTCCCCAGCTTGGTGTGCCGCTATCAGTTCGTCGAGTAATGGATTGACATTGCCTGACTTTTGAATCTCGGCCTTGATTAGATCGATCTTTAAGAAAGCATCATTGATACGCCGATGCGCTGTTACTTCAGCAGCGCGCGCAGTCGAAAAGGCTCTGATCGGCATGAGCGCAATAGCGAAAACACCATGTTCCTTGATATTGAATTCGAGATTACCCGTACGCGTCTTCAACAGCACGGTATCTTCCGGTGCAAAGCCAACTTCTTTGGCTGACGTTTGTGTGGCTGGAATTACCTTGTACGGTCCGGCCTGATCATCATGTACAATAAAACCGGAGATAAAGTCGATCGGCCGAGACGTTGCTTTGTCTAATTTTGAGAATACGCGGCCGATCACCGTAACCGCGTGCCCGATGTTAGCTCCAGGAATATCGAGACCTAAAATCACTGGCAGGCCTGATTCCACGTACGGCAAGATTTGCTCACCGATGTTTGGGCCTTTAAAGCAAAGCGGCTGAAAGCCCATCTCATGCACCGCCCGGATCATCCGTTCGGATGTCAGAAATTCCGAGCCGGCGGGCAAAGTCGTCGACTCGTCCGACGTCGTAGGTGACGCAAGCTTCGTGATGTCCGCGACTGAAAGCCAATTGTATCTGTAGCGCTGGTGCATATGTCTCGCGCCCATCCAGATAGCAATCTGCGCGCAGGCACCGATACGAGAATCCTGTTGCATGAATGTAGCGCCGCATACATCGAGTTCCGCGCCCATGAGATTGGCGCGAAAATCGGCCCGACAGGTAATTACCGTTTCCAGATCTTTGCCTTCGGGGCCGCGCATCTTCAGGGCCGTACGCCCTATCGAAGCATTGGCCAGCGGACGAATGACGCAAAATCCGCAATAGCTCCGTTGCGACGTATATTCGAGAGCCTTGACACGATTGCTCCAATGAGGGAGCGAAAACAGTTTGCTGATGTCTTCAGCAAAGAAATGAATGCGCTTACAGTGACGATCATAGGTCTTGAAAGTCTGAGCGTAGAAGTGGCGATAGTCTGAAGAATAGTCCCGGTCGATGTATCGGTCTTCAAGAAGATACGAAGTCACATTTGACAGCATCAAATGACGAATGACGCTATTTACAACTGTAGACGGCCCACCAAGCACGGAGCCCAGTTGCTTCCAGTCCGTGTCGTTTAACAGTGCTCCGATTTGAAAAGTGACATTCATCGCCGGTCAATGAAAAGGGGTTACCTATGCGGCAAGACGAATGGTGCCCAGCGATCCTACTTAGCGCCAAGCAAACTTTAATGTCTCGTGCGCAGCTTTGACTGTTTCGTCTTGAATACTTTCGATCTCGAGCAATGTGTCTTCATCAGCAAGAAGGGAAAATCCCGCATCAGTCGGATTGAACTGACGTCTCGCGGAGAGATCAGGGACCGCTGCAATTGGAGGCGTGGGTTGGTCACGAGTAGGCATGCTGCTCCATCAGTAAAATCGGTATGCAAAAGCTGAAGCGCTTGTACTAGCGAAGCAGGAAAAATTAGCGAAGCGGAAATTCACGAATCTCACATTATTTCTACGTGCAAGATCCGCATCGCGTCAATCGAAGCTTGTGATTCAAGCACTCCTCTTTTCATTTGTTCCATCAATGTTCCGAAAATTAACGATAATTAGCCGGTCAGCCGTACATATCCGCCGCAATCGCATCCATCGCCTTTTTATGATCGTCCGACTTAAGCAGGTGCCCGTATCGGTCCATCGTGACGGCCGCTCGTGCCGATCGTCCGCGACAAGCTCCAGAAGATCGCCGAGACCGTGATGGCCAATGGCTGGAATGGGTCGTGGTCGGGCCGGAGTTCGACTATCAGCGCGCGGCTTTAGCGGCACCCGGGAACGGGGCAGTGATAGCGATCGCGCCCCCGGCGAGGAGCGCCTTATATCTTGCGCGAGGGATGGACGCCCGAAGGGCCGAGACTCCCTGGGCTCGGCTCGCGACAGCCCGACCCGGCATAGCGGGTCGCGCCAGTTGGTAATATGAAAGCTCAGAGGTGACAGCTCCAGCAAGATCACCAAACGGGCGAGATGGGCATGGACACGTTTGAACCGAAAGCGGGATTCTGGCGCGGCGAATGCATGCTTCACTCCCAGAGCATCGGGAGATCAAAAGTCGCCGCTGGTCACACCTCTCGGGAGGTCTCTGAAAGGAGACTGACGAAACCGACAGTGAGCGTCCTCAGCAATAGCTGAGATGCTGGCGATCTATATTCGCGCCGAGATTGTAGTTATGCGTTCTCGAGATCAAGCAGGTGAATTTGATCCGGCTGTTGTTGCGCAGATCGCGAAAGATAGTGAAGTCGGACACAGGTGTCATTGCGTAAAGGCCTGCGGCATTTTTGCATTTTAGAGTGCCGATCGTCGTATCCCACAACAAGGATTTTCGTAGGCGACCGCTCAAGTAAGTTTCATTTGGATCGTTCACCAGAACGCCATGCCTCCGCAAGATTCGAGCTCTCAATATCTTCAAAGGTCACAGGCTTGCCGGCATCAAGAAGAGCCTTGGCTTTTTGCACGGCTTGGTTGGTGAGAGGCCAGTAACCGAGGTTGGATACTATGCGTGGGACGCGAACGCGCATCATGATCGTCATCGGCTTTTTGGACTGAACCTGCGACATGGCGTCCTCTGAAGTGACGGGTTCGAGGTTCAAAGGACCTTTGATCTCATCGAACTTCGCTGAGACGTGCAGACGATCAATTTCGCCCGTTCCCGTATTCGTCAAGACGCTGCGGGTAAATGAGCCGGGCACGGATGCGATCCATCCGGTCACGCTCACATCAGCAATCACACGCCATGTCGCTTCCGGCTTCTTTGATCTGATAAAGATGTGGTGTTCGCCAATCGTTGCTGGAATGCCGTCTGACACCCACAGCTGCCACAAACACGTCAATATCTGTGCGGCCGATGGCTCGTTCTCGAAATCAAGCAAAGTTTTGATAAAATCCGGAGGGCCGTCCTCAGCGTCGGGAACATAGGGAAACCTGCTAAACGTGTATTCCGAGATGAGCAAATAGACAACGGACTGGAATGCAGCATTTATCTCTTGGCCGAGACGGTCAGGACTGAGGCCTTCGTAAACGAGCGTTCGTATCCCACGCCAGTCGGCCGCGTCTTGGGCATCGCGCGTATACCCCTTGACGCTGACAAGAATTCCCTTCTGCCAAGGGATGCCGACTTCGTTCAAGATGCCAGCGAAGACGTCGACGTCCGTTACATCGAGTGTTTTAGCTTCGTTCTTACATCCTAACACGACTTCGACCGGGTAACCCGCGACATCGGATGTGATCACAACATCCACTTCTCTGCTTCGCTTTATTTTGCCCTTCACAACCGGAAGCTTCTTCCGGGTTGCAACGCGAACGCCCGGCACCTCGTGCAGCATCGCGACGAGATCCTCGAGGATGTTTCCCTTGGCCTTCGCGGTCATCTTCTTGCCGCCCAATTCCGTCGATGTGTGGCGATGGCCCGCTAAGCGCGGAGATCGTCGAATCTATGTTGACACCAATGTACCACTTGGAGTCGAGGGTTTCAGGTAGGCCGCCTGCCTGTGCGAAGAATCGTCACCCGATAGAGCCTGACTGGGATAGACGGACTGCGGTTCCACGCTCGTAGGGTCACGGGCTTCGAAAGATATCTTTGACCGCCGGACATTCGAATTTCGGCTGCGGGTTATCCAGCCTGACGAGTCCTCCTGACATCGATGTCGCTCCGTTGTGAGTCCGGACACGCTGGGGCAGCGTGAAAGCGATCGAATCGACATGCGTGCGCTTATCACTTTCGAATACGGCGGCTGCGATCCTGTGAAAGCCGCCTGGCGTTCTCAGCATCTCTTCCAGTTCATCGTTCGGTATCTGGTCGACCAGATTTAGCGCAATTAACGCTGGGCGTGTTCCGCTGCACTGGTCAGCGGCGTCTTTTGCTTCTCTGGCAATGTATTTCACGACGCTATCGGGCTTGGCGCTTGTAATGGCGACAGCGACAATCGAGGCTCCTACGCGGCCGTGAAAGAGGAGATGGCAATTCACGAGCCCAAATTGCTGTTCAAAGAAGAGACGGCTGCCAGCGTCCTTCGTCGGCTCCGGCCAGGATGCAATGTCGTTAGGGATATAATCGACGTTTGCAAGCGGGTCAGCGGCAGAACTCCGCTGCTCGGCGGCGTTCGCGACTAACGCGGCGATGCCGTTGAGTTCTTCATTGGAGCTGCCAAGCCGATCGGGAACGGTAACGCGGATTAGATGGCAGCTCGGCGTTTCGGCAAGCCGCTCGGTGGTGCCAAGAAGAAGGTCCGCAAGCCGATTGACCTCCTGCTGATGGATTTTCCTTCCCCGATCATTTGAGGTCGCTTTGCATTCGATCTCAATCTCGACGTCATCCTTACGGGCCAGGAAGTCAAATTGGGCAAGTCCGCCGTAATCGGTCATCTCGACGTCCCAGCCCTTGCCCATGAGATGGGTGGCGATAGCGAGTTCATAGGCAAATGGACGTAAGCCGTTCGCGTCGTTGGCCGCTTTCGCGAGTTGGCCCCCAAATGCGCTTATCGCCTGCTGCGGCAAAGCCTGATGAATTCGATAAGCGGAGATAAGAAAACTATAGAGCGCATCGAACTCATCGCCCTTGGGCAATCGTCCCGTGTTCTTGCGGTATTTCCTAGCGCCGGCAAGCGCGAATTCGAGCGAATATTGGTCACGAAAATGCTGCGCAAGAAGCGGGTTCTTGTCTTCTTGCTGCCGGATAGCTGCAATCCGTGTGTCGAGCACATTGCCGATCAATCCGCCGATCCAATCGAAGGCAGGGATCACATCTCGCCGGGTGGCCTCAATGTTGATGCGCATTTCAAATTCGGAGCATCTCGATGAGCGCAAGGTTACGCCGGATTTGCGGTCTGACCAAAACCGCCCAAAAGCGAATCATGGCCTAAGCCCATCAATACCTGTCGTCATGGCTGGATTCGTGACTCGAGCTGGATTGGTGGCCGTTGCGCCCAATGGAGCATTTTCGGATGCTCTTGCAGAACTGCATGCACCCCTGAGCAGCCGACAGACTGCCGTTTAACAATACAGCATCCCACTGGAACAGGGTCGGAATTGCCTCGGCAAAATCGGGGTCAGCTTCGGTCGTGGTCCTGCACGTCAAAACTCGGCCTTGCGGGTCGCATGTTTCGAGTAGAACGCGTTCGCCCAACCCAAGCGGATCGTGCAGCAGACGAATCCCGAAACGCTCGATCTTTTCGTGGCGCAGGACGATTTCGTGGACATCAGCGAGCAGATCACGATCGTGCGCGCCCAAGGGGCGAACGCCAGCGAGAGCTTCTTCGGACGTAAATTCCAGGCCGACAAGCCCGAAAGCTTCGCCCGATTTCTCGAAGCACACGCTCGTCGGCACCAGGCCGGGATATTCTTCGGCCAAGGGGCGCAGTGTGACGAGCTGCTGGTCGGTGTGAGCCTTCTCGACGAGGATTTCGTCGTCACGGACCGGGAAGTGACTGTGCAACAACGTGACGCCAAATCGTTTATTGGCTTGTTCTTGCACAAGGCGGCGTCCGACTTCGTCGAGGCATATATAATCGTCTTCAGACAGGCGGCCTGCGCTCGTAAGGTCAATGTCCGGTAGGGCCGCATAGTCGTGAGAATTATGGCGTCGTAATTGGATCACGTTGCACCTCCAGGTCATTGGCGAAGAGGGTCAAAAAATCCGCGGACTGGCTCACTGTTTGATGGCAACAAGACGATTCGCAGGCCAGGCTAGGGATGGAAAGAGTCATTTCTAGAGCGCATGGCTATTGAGTTGTGAACAAGTCCTAATTTGGTGGGGATACGCCGGTTTGCCAATCCGTAATTTTCCACCAGCTCACCCAAGCCGAAGGGCTCACAAATTCGGAATGAACTCCATAAGAGCTCCCGGCGCGTCCTAAGCCAACCAAACCGGTTCGTCCCATTTGTACGCCAAAGCTATCCGACAGCCAGAGTTGTGCGCTCGATTCCTTTCCTGCTGCGGCATCCTACGATTTGGTTGCCTCAGACCGATCACAGTTCGGGGCGGAGGCATGAGCGGCAAGGACGAAAAGACCCGGACCGAGGCGTCCGGGTCGCCAGATAATACCGAAATGCCGGCCGCCACGAAGCGCCATCGCAAGAACCGTCGCATGCCGCCGCCCGCGACGTTCGATATCGATACGTTGCCGGCCAGCTCTAATTTGACGGCATTAGAGGCAGCTGCGGTCATCCGGCGCACGCCCGGAGCGCTGGAGCAGTGGCGGCGCAATCCGAGCCACCCGCTGAAATGGCGCTACGTCGATGGCCGGCCCCTTTATCGTGTCGATGCGGTGCGCGACTATCTGGCCAAGTGCGACAAGACCACTAGGACGCCTCGGCCGCGTAGTGCTCACGGAGACGTCCAAGGAGCTCGGCCTTGATCGGGTCAAGCGGATTGGTCCGCTGCAGGCGCACGATTTTGCCGACCCTTTTCGCGCCGACCAACTCGGCAATGTAGTCGTGAGCCGCTTCGAACGCCATCTTGCGAATGATCCACTGTTCGTCGTGATTGTAGACCTGATCGATTCCGCTTGGCTTTTGACCGACACACAGCCGTTGGATTTCGTTGTCGTAGCCGCAGCGAGACATGACGGTTCGTAAGCTGCGCCTTAGGTCATGCATGGTAAACTTGGCAACACCAGCTTCCTTGACCAGTCGGTTGACCATCTTGGTGAAGCCGGACATCTGGCCGCCGGTCTTTGGTGACGGGAAGACATAGTCTGACGTTGCGCGCTGGAAGTGTTTGGCGGCCGCGAGCACCTCGTCCACGAGGTGGGTGCGCGGCACGTCGTGGTGCAGGCCCATCTTGGTCCACGCCGCATCGAAGGTGATACGGTCATCCATGATGTGCTTTCGCCACTCGATCATGGTGGGCTCGCTGCGGCGCGGGCCACCGAGCAGGCATATGCGTGTCAGGAGACCAAAAGCCCCGAGCTTGCAGGACGCATCCCAGACTTTGATGATTTCCTCATCGGTCAGCGCGCGGCCTTTTGTTCGGCGTCCGACTCTTTGCGCGCGCGTTTCCTTGGGCGCGCGATAGCCGGCGAGCACGTTGTACTCGACATAGCCCTCACCGACGCACCATTCGAGCAAGGTATGCACGTGCTTGCGCAAGTCCTTGGCTGCACCGCGCTTGCCGGTCTTGGCAATCTTGTCGACCGCAGCCATGATCTGACGTCGCGTCAGGTCTCCCACCCCGCTCTCGGCGTGATCCTTGAGCCCGCGCCGCAGCGCCGACATCGCTGGCTTCCAGTTGACGACTTGACGTTCGGTCAAGGACGTCTGGTAGGGACCATCTTCAACAATGAGGGCCGCGAGCGTTGTGCGCTGCTTATCGGCTGCCTGTTGCCGCCTCGCCTCGCGCTTCGCGTCGTTTGGGTCCAAGCCCTTGACGACCTCGCCTGCGGCGATGGTGGCGGCCTTGCGCGCGGCCTTCTCATTATATTTGGGCCACGCGCCGAGGGTCTTGCGCTGGGTCCCCCTCACCCCCGGCTTGGTGAAGAGGTAGACCCAGGTTCGGCCGCCGGTGGCGCGCATGCGCAAGGCAAGGCCGGGCAGCTTGTCGTCGTGGAGATAATGCTGCGCCTTACCCGGCGGCAGCGTTGCGTTGCGGATCACCGCATCGGTGAGTGTCAGCTGGTTGGCCGGCTCCGTCATGATCCATTCCCTCTCTCTGTGCCCTGATGTGCCCCGCAACAAGGGCGGCCAACCTCGAACAGAACCGGGTCTCAGACCGCCCCCCGTTTTTGTGCCCCGAGGGAAAATCCTCGGCGGGCACAACGGGGGCATACGAAATGTAGCAAGGTCGCCTATGGGCTCTTATGGCCGCACAAGGCCATAACCACCATCAATTACAGGGGTTTTTACATTTCAACTATGGCTGGATTTGGTTGACTCGGGTCTACGGGTTGTGGTTCACACGGGAGAGGTCCAAGGTTCGATCCCTTGTGCGCCCACCATTCATCTTCCTGAACCTGGACCAGTTGCGGATAGTCATCGACGCCTTGTCGGCGTTCGAGAATGTCCGATCAAAAATGTCGAAAACAACCCCATGCACAGTAGCCGTCGCGAGCCGGATCAATGGGTTGCGCCTTTTCCGAATCCCTTTGCTCCGTCGGGCAAAACAGGGGCAGGATGGCATCATCTGCGGCGATCGGAGTTAGCTCCGCCCTTGCCCGACGCGTGAGCTCGGCCTATCTTACTTGCGTCTTACCGAGGATGTCTGATGGCTGCCGACAAGTTGACAACGACCGTCTCAACCAAGGGCCAGGTCGTCCTGCCGAAGGCGATTCGCGAAGAGCAGCGCTGGAGGGTGGGTACGCGGCTCACGATCGAGAGCACACCGGACGGAGTGCTTCTGAAGCCGTCCTCGCCGTTCCCGACGGCCAAGCCGGGGGACGTCTTCGCGTCGCTACCCTATCGAGGCAAGCCGAAGAGCGTGAAAGAGATGGAGGCGGGCATCGCCGCAGAGGCGCGACGACGTCATGCTCGCGATTGATACCAATCTAGTCGTTCGCTACCTGACGGGCGATCATTCCCAGCAATCGGCGAAAGCCAAAGCCGTCATCGACGGAGAGGAGGTCTTCGTCTGCACGACTGTGATGCTGGAAACTGAATGGGTACTGCGCAGTGCGTATGGTTTTGACGCCAATCGCGTGTGCAAGGCGCTCCGGGGTTTCGGCGGGCTTCCCAACGTCGTGCTCGAGGATCCCGGGCTGGTCGCATTTGCTCTGGATCGGATGGACGACGGCATGGATTTTGCCGATTCGCTCCACCTTGGGCGGGCGGCATCCTGCGATGCCTTCCTGACGTTCGATCAGCGATTCGTCAGATCGGCGAAGGCGATGGGCTTGGCAAAGGTCCGGTTGCCATAAACGCGTTTGCGCTGCGCGAGGGCGCGCCACCACGCGATGCACTTCTCGCGCGTGGCGTCAGCGAGCTACGTCACGAGATCACCGCGACATGTCCGAGGCGAACGGCAGCGGACCAGATCGTGTCCAAGCAATTCGCCACAGCAGTGAGCCTCAGGTAGCCACGGATTGAGGTTCACACGGGAGAGGTCCAAGGTTTGATCCCTCAACCTTCAAGCAGCCCGATCCGGCCGCAAGGCCGCGTAGAGGCCGACGAGGGTCCCGATGGCCACCAGCGCTGCCGCCAGAAGCACCTGCAATTCCCCGTCATCGGTGGCGCCCACGGACGACACAAGCCTGGTCACGACGACGAACAAGATGCCCACTGAGGCTGCTGCACCGACGCAGAGATAGGCGAGCTCTCGCGTCAGGTTGCGGCCGAGAAGTCCGAGTGCCGTGAAATACATCGCGCAAGCGTTAGGATGAACGAACAAGGCAACGCGCGCGTAAGGACCGTAGGCGTCGAGGAGGGACTCACACCGGTTCAGCGCCGCTTTCGAAGCAACCCGCTGCAAGAGCGGTCTGAAAAAACGAGCCTGTCCGTAACTTAAGACGGCGCCCGCGATGATGGCCAGCCACGCCACGATAAAAACGGAGACATCCGCGGGCTTCGGATTCAGCGCCACGGACATCAAGATGAGGGCGGTTCCGGGAAAATAGCCAAAATACGGGAAGACCGACTCCAGGAGCACGCAGACGAACATGAAAACCGGAAACCATGATGAACCGGTCGCATCCTGGACGATGGCGTTCAAGTCGAAGAGATTCGTCTTGTACAGGACGAGGTACATGCACATGGCCAATCCAGCCAGCGCGTAAAACGGCAACGCCCCCGACAGAAACCGTCTCATCCAGCCATCGCGCGTTGTTTCGCGGGCACAGCGGAAACGATCGATATCAGCACAAGACAACCGAAACGCATGGCAGGCCGAATTCCGGCGCGGCTGCCGGGGCTCTGCTTCCCTCGTGCTTCAGGTCCCATGGACTCCGTTCCGGACAGCGACAGTGCAATGGAAATCAGGATAGCACCCTTTGCCCACGCAATCCCCCTCGTCCTCACCGCCCCCTACCCGATCGATAGAATCTCGATCTCTTGCGCGCCTGAACCGACGACGTCACCGACGACCTTCCCGATCAGCAACCTCGCAACCGGGGATGTGCCTCGCCGCCCGACAAAGGACCCCCCGACCGGCGTGACGCGCCGCTCACTCTTTCGAGTGAGCCGACCGCGAGCAGTGCGACTTCTCGTGAGGTGTAGTGCGAGCAGGCGCAGAAGCGAGGCAAGAAGGCCTGACTGGAAACACCGGCGCTCCCGGAACCGCTCAGAACCCGTGCGTCATCAAGCCGTAGACGGTTCGCACGCCGCTCACGTAGTTGCCCATGCGCAGGTTCTCGTTGGCTGCATGCTGGTTGTTGTCCGCATTCACCAGCGGGATGAGGACGAAAGGCACCTGCAGCACGCGCACGATCTCCGCGGTCGGCACCGTGCCCCCCACCATCCGGATGCGAACGGGCTCGGGCGTGGCGCCGAAGGTGTCGATCAATGCCTTGTAGGCCCATTGGCCGATCGGTGTGTCGATCGGCGAAGCCGCGGCGTTGGCCCCCTCGCTGCGGTAGGTGAAGCTCGCAAGCTTGTCGTAGCGGCTTCGCTCTTCGTCGGTCGGCGCGTCCTTCACGAGGTGATAGCCCTGCTTCTCGATGTGCGCCTCGATCAGCTTGCCGAGATAGGGTGCATCGGAGTCCGGAGTGGTGCGCAGGTCCATCTCGGCCACGGCCTTGTCGGGGACAATGTTCGCGACCTTGTCGCCCACCGCGGCGGAGGCCATGCCGCGCACATTGAGCGAAGGGTACTGCATCGCTTCCTGGTAGTTGGCGCCGACCCCGTCGGCCCGGGCAATACCCAGACGCCGCTTCAGCTCGGTCTCGTCGTCGGGCACGGCGGCCATGATCCTGCGGTCGGCCTCGCCGATCCTGACGCGATCGTAGTAGCCGGGAACCGTCACCCGCCCCTGGTCGTCCTTCATTGACGCCAACAGGCTGGCCAGCCGCTGGGCGGGGTTGGGCGCGTAGTTGCCGTAATGCCCGCTGTGCAGCGGCACCTTGGCGCCATACACGGTCAGCCGCGCATCGGCCGCGCCGCGATTGCCGAACACCAGCGTGGGTCGATTGGTGGCGTGCATGGGGCCGTCGTGGATCACGAAGGCATCGCAGCGCAGCAGGTCGCGGTGCGCCTGCATGACCTTGTCGATGTACGGAGAGCCCTTTTCTTCCTCGCTGTCGAGGATCACCTTGACGTTGATCGCCGGCTGGCCGCCGCTGGCCTTCAGTGCATCGATGGCTGCCAGCAGCATCATGATCGGGCCCTTGTCGTCCGCCGATGCCCGTGCGAACACGCGCCACTCCGGGTCAAGCGGGCCGTTGAAGAGTGGGGCAGCATCGATCTCCTCCCAGTCGCCCCTGTCCGTCCTGCGCTTGAGCACGGGCGTCCACGGAGTCTTCTGCGCCCACTGCGCGGGAATCACCGGCTGGCCGTCGAGGTGCATGTAAAACAGCACGGTCTTGCGCGCGGGGTCGCTGCCCGGGTATTCGGCATAGAGCATCGGCTTGCCGTTGTTGGGCAACTGCCGTGTCGTGAAACCGCGCTTGCGGAAGGTCAGTTCCAGCCAGTCAACGTTCTTGCGGATGTCCTCCGCCACGGTGGCATCGTCGGGCAGGGACAGCAGTTCGAAGTACTCGCGGTAAGTCGCCTGCGCGTAGCGCTCGGCCTCGGCTGGGGCGAGTTCGGTGCCTGCGGCACCGTGCCCCATGAACAGGCAGGCGGCGGGAAGCAGCGCGATGAGGCTGCGCCGGCGCCGGCGGGTCTGCGAGGAAGAGGCGGTGGAAGTAAATTCAAAGGGCATGGACAGCACCAGGCAACAGCACGAAGGAAGGGCTTCACGAAGCATAAAAAGCCGCCACCTTTTCCACAATTACCGTTTTCTTGAGGTATCTTTGCGTTTCCTGCAAATCGGATCACCCCACCACCATGCCAAGCCGCCGTCTGCAGGAAACCTCGTTGCGCTATTTCCTCGAAGTGGCCCGCAGCGGTTCGCTCACTGAGGCGGCCGCGCGGCTGAGCGTCAGCATCTCGGCCGTCAGCCGTCAGGTGGCGGCGCTGGAAACGCTGCTGGGCGTGCCATTGTTCGAGCGCCGGCCACGCGGCATGGTCCCCAGCGCCGCGGGCGAATTGCTGGCGGCGCATGCCCTGCGGGGCGCGCTGGAGGCGGAGCGCGTGCTGTCGGACATCCAGGCGTTGCAGGGGCCGCTGCGCGGACGGGTGCGCATTGTCAGCTCCTCGGGCTTCGCCAGCGAGTTCCTGCCGCGCGCCATCGCGACGTTTCGGGTGCAGTATCCGGGCGTCCAGTTCCTGCTCCATGCGGTCGGCCCGACCCAGGTCAGCGATGCCGTGTTGCTCGGCGACGCGGACATCGGCCTGACCTACAGCCGCGCCGCCGTGCGCGGCATCCGGGTCGAGCATCGCCAGCCGGCCTCGGTTTTTGCGATCATGCGGCCCGACCATGCGCTGGCCGGGTCGCGCAGCGTGACCCTGGCGCAGATGCATCCCTTCCCCATCGCGCTCAGCAGCGCCGACAACACCGTGCGCCAGTTGTTCGACGTGGGCTGCAGCAACCGGGGCCTCGTGTTCGAACCGGTGCTGGTCAGCAACCGCTTCGAGGCGCTCGCCAACTTTGTCCTGAACGGCGGCGGGCTGGCCATTGCGGGCGAAATCACCGTGCGCGAGCGCTTGCGGCGGGGCGAGTTGCACGCGGCGGAAATCCGCGAGCCCGGAATGCGCGGGCGCGCGGTCGAGTTGCATACGCTGGCCGACCGCACGCTGCCGGAGGTAGTGCGAAGCTTCCTTGCGTTCTTGCGTGCGCAATTGACCGAGGCGGGCGGTGCCCGTCCGCCTGCGAAGCGGGCACGCGCGGCCCGACGTGGCCGGCGCCGTTCCGGTTAGACCTACTTCATCGCGCCTGCGTCCCCTTAACCATCTTGTAGCCCAGCCACATCGCCAGGAAGATCGGGATGCCGATGTAGGTGGCCAGAACGCCGATGCGGTCGTTCAGGAAGGCCGCATCAAGTTTTGAATGAAGCTAACCGGCGGCACTCGGGCCACCCCCACGTAGCCGGGGAATATCGATTGAGCCGAAAAATCGTGACTTCAATGACGAGCCATCTTCATACGAGAGAGTGTGCGCCTACCATTGCGGCCACCGCAAACGTGGCCTACGCGATCGATAGAATCTCGATCTCCTGACTGCCTGAACCTGCAACGTCGCCGACGGCCTTGCCGATCAGCAATCTCGCGACAGGAGCAACGAACGAAATCGATCCTGCCTTCGGATCCGCTTCGTCCTCGCCGACGATCCGATAGGTCTGCACGCGGCCATCGGCGCGGCTGAAGGTCACGGTGCTGCCGAAGGCGACCGTCTCGGTCGAGGCCGGATCGGGAATGACCTGCGCGGTGCGCAGCCTTTCCGTCAAATAGCGGGCGTCGCGCAAGGGCACCGCCGACTGCCGGCGCTTCTCGTTGACGTCCTCGATGCGCTGCGCGGCTTCATAGGCCTCGCGTGCGTCCTGAAGCTGCGCCTGCAACGCCTGGAGGCCTGCCTCCGTCACGAGGTTGGGATGCGGCGAGATCGGACGATCCGGCAGCAACGTTTCGGAGGCGGTCTCGGCACTCTCTTCTTTGGTAAAGGCGACGCTCAACTCAAAATCCCATCGAACTGTTTCGGATGGCGGCGGCGCATCCGCGCCGCAGCTGGTGGTGTCCCGGATTATATCTCAAGTTCGACGAAACGACGGAGCTTGAAGACGAGATCCGGCAATGCCTGGCGGAACCGCGTGGCGTTCCGGAACGTGGTCGAGAACGGCGCGAAGGTGACCATCGCGTTCCAGTGACGATAGCCGTAGACGGTTACCGAGACGCCAGACGCCGGAAAGTCCTCGATCTTGCGCAACTCGCCGAGAACGAGATCGGCAATGGCTTCCGCCGGCAACCGGCGCTTGCCATCCGGCGTCAGGGATTGACTGGCAGCCGCGGCCGGCGTCGCAGCGGTCACTGCTTCAACGGATGAGTCCTGTAGCTTCGGAGACTCCGCTTCGGGGATTTGCGCCACTTCGGCGACCGTGCCACCCGCCGGCACGGCTTGAACGAATCCATCAAGCGGCGGGGGCCCGGCGGCCTCTGCGCGCTTGTTGCCTCCCAGGATGCTGCTGATCATCGCCACCAGGCCAGCATCCTTCGCATCATCACTCATCACGTCCCCCGGGGCTTTGGCCTACTCTAGCACCGTTGCAGCAGACCGCCACAGGGCACGCCAATCAGCGTCGAGCTTGCTCCCCTCGCGCGGCGCAACGCGAAAATCGCGTCGCGCCGCGATCCGTCACTGCTTCTCGAACGGAACGTATTGCTGGTACTCCTTCGGCACCGAGTTGCGATAGCGTGCCGGAACGGTGCCGCTATCGATCGAATGATCGAGCTCCTGCTGCGTCATCCTCTTCGGCAGCTTCTTCACTGGCTTCTTTTCGGCGCTCTTCTTTGGGCCGGTCGCCGGGCTTGGTGTGTCGGTGGCCGCGCTCGGCGTTGTCGTCGCGGCCGGCGTGGAGGTCGCGGCCGGCGGAAGCGGTGCGGTGGTCGCGGCTGCCGGCGGAGTGTCGCCCGCAGCCGGCGCGCTCTGCGCCAGCGCAAGCGGTGTTTGCATGATGAGCGCCAGCGTTGCAGTCGCAGCCAGCAAATATGATTTTTGCATCAGAACCTCCAAAATGCCTGATCTTCAATGACGGAAGCGTAGTCCCGCGGGATCGGCGCGTGCAAGTGTACTCAAGATACCGGAACCCGGTTTCGAACTGTGGTCGAGATCACATAACCCACAGCGGCTTGCATCATCATAGCGCATGTCGAACGCAGCACGCGCTGCAGAGACAAGGACGGGTACGACAAAGTGTCGGGCGAGTCCCCGGAACACGGGAGGCCCGGCTGATGTTCCCCGTCCACGCGTTCTCGCAACCGTTCTCGAAGGGAGACTGACATGCGTCGCACCATCCTCACTCTCGCGTCACTCGCAGCGCTGATCGCCGCGACCTTCCCTGCGGCCCAGGCCGACGCCGGAAACGACAGATACTGCCTGCAAGGCCGCAGCTGGGGCTATCCCGGCAATTGCCAGTTCGCGAACTATCAGCAATGCCTCGCCGCGGCCTCCGGCACGTCGGCCCATTGCGGCATCAATCCGAGCTACGCGTTCTCGCAACGGCGCGACTATCGATGATACGAGGGCGTGCACACGCCGCTACAATTTTTACGCGAATACGATTTTCGCCACGACAATCGCTTCGCCGATTAGGTCGGCGAAGCTGACATTGCTTCCACTCGCTGTCGTCGATGACGAGAATGTTATTCGGCATCGACGCGAGAAAAATTTGCGAAGCGCATCCGCAGCTTGGTCGCAACGCTTGCTCATGGAACCGCATCGATGTCGCGCGATGTGTGAAGCAGCGGCTTGTGACGCCGAATTCCCCGATCTAGCCTCGCCTGCATATTTTATGACGAACAACTTTAGCTTTAGTCGTTATCCGCCGTAACTTTTCAAGGAGGTTATTGATGAGCAGCCGTCACGCTATTACTCCGCGCGGTCTGAACGCCACCCGTTCGTCGCTATCGCAGGGCCGCTTCGGCCGCATGTTCCGCAATCTGACGCCGGCGAAATTCGGTCCCAATGACGCCGACAACGTCGCCAACCTCTCGGCGCTGGCCGACAAGATGGTCGGCGATTTCGACCCGCCCAAGGACAGCCCCGATGCCGAAGAGAGCGGGATTCCCGCGCTCTACACCTATTTCGGTCAGTTCATCGATCACGACATCACCTTCGATCCCGTGAGCTTGCTGACCAAGCAGCAGGACCCTGACGGGCTCGTCGATTTCCGTACCCCCGCGCTGGATATGGACAATCTCTACGGACGCGGTCCGGGTGACCAGCCCTACATGTACGACAATGCCGGCAAGTTCCTGCTCGGCGAAACCTTGACCGGCGCCGGCGTATCCAACGCCAACGATTTGCCGCGTTTCAAGGGCCGCGCGCTGATCGGCGATCCCCGCAACGACGAGAACAGCATCGTCTCGCAGTTGCAGGGGCTCATGCAGCGCTTCCACAACCGCATGATCGACGACAATGACGGCCTCTCCTTCCAGGACGTGCAACAGCGTGTCCGCTTTCACTACCAGTATGTCGTGCTGAACGACTTCCTGCCGCGCATCGTCCATGCCAGCGTGCTGGATGATCTCATGACCGCGGGCCGCTACGATCGCAGCAGGCTGGCTTACTACCACTGGAAGAATTTTCCGTTCATGCCGGTCGAATTCTCCGTCGCGGCCTATCGGCTCGGACATTCGATGATCCGTCCCGGCTATCGGCTGAACGACGCCGACAACATGCTGCTCCAGATCTTCCCCGATCCCAACAACCCCGACAACAACGCTCTGACCGGCTTCCGCTCCATGGGTCCGGGACGCGCCATCGACTGGGGTCGCTTCATCGACATCGACACGCGCCCTTACGGCGTCGAGGACGACACCACCAATCCCGACAACAAGCGGCGGCTTCAGTTCGCCTATCGCATCGATACGTCGCTGGTCGATCCGCTGCGCAAGCTGCCGCCGGAGGTCGCCTCCAATCCGGCATCGCTGGCGCTTCGCAATCTCGAACGCAGCTGGCGGCTTGGCCTGCCCTCGGGCCAGGCTGTCGCCAGGGCGATGCACCTGACGCCACTGACCGACGAGCAGATCACCATCGGCAGGGCCGTCGACTCTCCCGAAGCAGGCGATCCGCAAGTTCCGATCGCGTCGATCGCGAATGGCGCCTTCGCCGGCAACTGCCCGCTCTGGACCTACATCCTCGCCGAGGCGCGTCAGTTCCAGACCGCCGTCACGATCCCGGCTACCGGTGCGCCGGCGAGCGGCATCAATACGCCGCAGCTCGGCCCGGTCGGTGGACGCATCGTCGCCGAAGTCTTCCTCGGCATGATGTTCGGCGACAGTTCGTCCATGCTGTCACTCGATCCCAATTGGGCGCCGGTGACCGGCAGCAATTTCCAGCTGAAGGATCTTGTTGCCTATGCGCTGGGCCAGGGCGATCCCTTGCATTAAGCTGGTGAGGATCGATGATGCAAGGGCTGCTCGCGTCACGCGGGCGGCCTTTGCCGCTAAAAGCGTGATGAAAATAGGTTCGCAGGCTGTCCGTAGTTCACCTCTCCCCGATGGGGAAAGGTGAACCACGTCCTGAGCGCGCATCGATTCAACCAAAACTCAGCCAGCTCTAGGGCGTATCCTGATAACTCGTCGCGTCCGGTTTGCCCTCAGAAGGCGACATTGAGGCCGACATGCCACCATGTCGGCCTTGGGGCCATAAGGAGACTTGTTCAACGGGCATCCGCCGAGCAAAGTAATTTGCGTCTTAGCTTCCTCTCCCACGGAGGTTCTTCAGTGACATCCAACCCTTGGCTCACTCTCCTCGGACTGATCAACGGCTTTCAGGTCACACAGGCAATTCATGTCGCGTCAACTCTTCGTATCGCAGACCATCTGAAAGGCGGCTCTCGTTCGGCAGAGGAATTGGCGCCCTTAACGCAAAGCCATGCAGGCGCTCTCTACCGACTGCTGCGGGCGCTCGCCGCAGTGGGCGTTTTTGAGGAAGATGAAAACCGAAGGTTTGCGCTGACGCCAATGGGAGATTGTTTGCGCACTGACTCCGCGACACCGATCGGCGCGTGGGCGGAGTGCGTCGGAAGTCCCTACGTTTGGAGCACATGGGGCCATCTGCTGTACAGCATTCGAACCGGCGAGAATGCCTTTCAAAGTCTCAACGGTAAGGACATTTGGAATTATCGCGCCGAACGTCCGGAGGAGAGCGCGGTCTTCGATCGCGCCATGACGGAGTTTTCGCGCGGCGGCGCTGAAGCCGTTATCGGCGCGTATGATTTCTCCGCTTTCCATCATGTTGTGGATGTGGGTGGCGGACGCGGCTTAATGCTGGCAGCCATTCTTACCGCTCATCCCCGGATGCAAGGCACGTTGTTCGATCAGCCAGGGGTCATTGCCGGAGCCGAGGCGGTTCTGGAAGCGCACGGCGTCGTCGACCGTTGCCGAATGGTAGGCGGAAGTTTCTTCGAATCGGTACCTGAAGGCGGAGATGCCTACGTGATGCGGGTGGTGATTCACGATTGGGACGATGACGAAGCGATCGCCATTTTGAAGGCGTGCCGGCGTGCGATGCGGGAGACGGCGAAGTTGGTTCTCATCGAGCGAATTATCGCGCCAGCGAACGAAGTACCGGCGACAAAATTCATGGACCTCCACATGTTGGCTTTGCCGGGTGGGCGGGAGCGGACTCGTGACGAGTTCTCTGACCTGCTTGCCAAGTCTGGCTTCGAGCTGGCGCGCGTTGTGCCAGCGGGTAGAATCAATGTCATCGAGGCCCGGCCATATTGAGCACAAGGCGGCGCGGCCTCGGTGACATCCGTTCCGGGTCATAAGCAGTCGATGCTGGCCAAGCGGAGCGACTTCCGCTTTGTCCTTGAGATCTGACGTTTGGGAGTACACGCCCTAATGCGCGGCTCCGAGGCCGAGCTCCGCGAGGCGCGTCGCGAACCAGAGCGAGTTTGGTTGATCCACGACACCGCCGACATAGACCTCGGACATCGTCACACGCTGCTTGTCGAGCACCAGCAGCACGCCGATCCAATAGGCGAACCAGACATGCGGGTCGGTCAGCGCCTTCAGCTTGTGCTGGTCATGCTCCACCGGCGTGTGATTGCTCGCCTTGCGGATCTCGACGGTGAGCAGATTGTTCGGGATCTCGCGCTGATGCACGACGACGTCGGGATAGATCGACTTGCCGAGATGATCGTCGGTCGAGATGATCGTGCCGTGCGGCAGATGCAGCGTACGCTCGCCGAGCCGGTCGTAATTGCAATCGACGGCCCAGCCGGAGAACTGCCGCTCGAGATAGACGGCGAAGCGGTGCGTGATGGCACGCTCGCCGATGTCTTTCTCGAACAGGAACCCTTCGTGCGCGTAAAACTCCCGGAGCGCCGCAATCACCTTGTTCAGCTCGGTCTGCATCGTGCCTCCGGGCCTTTGGCGCTCCGTGTCGTAAGCGCCCTTACATCTGAACTTCGATCAGCCGCGGGCCCGGCTCGGCGACGGCTTCGGCCAGCGCCTTGTTGAACTCGTCCGCGTTGGTGACGGCGCGGCCGGGCACGCCCATGCCCTTTGCCAGCGCCACGAAATCCAGCGTCGGCCGGTCGAGCTTCAGCATGTCGTTGGCGCGCTGGCCGGGCTCACCGGCACCGACATTGTCGAACTCGCCACGCAGGATCTGGTAGATGCGGTTGGCGAACACGATGGTGACGATGTTGAGGTTCTCTCTAGCCTGCGTCCACAGCGACTGGATCGTGTACATCGCGCTGCCGTCGCCGACCATGCAGATCACCTTGCGGTCCGGGCACGCGATCGCGGCGCCGATCGAGAGCGGCGTCGAGAAGCCGATCGAGCCGCCCATGTTCTGGAGCCAGTCGTGCGGGGCGGCGGCCGCCGTCGGCGGGAAGAAGGCGCGGCCGGTGGTGAGCGACTCGTCGACCATGATCGCGTTCTCGGGGATCGCGTACGCGATCGCCTGCGCGATCGAGGCATGGGTCAGCGCGCCGGTCGGCTTGACCAGCTCAGCCAAGGCCTGCGGCTTGACGTCCTTCGCGCTCGCCTTCACGGCGCCGGCAAGCGCTTCCAGCGCTGCGACCGAATTCTCGCCCCAGGAGGTCATGCGATGCACGTCGCAGCCGTCGGGCTTGAGCATGCTCGGCTTGTTCGGATAGGCGAAGAACGCCACGGGATCATCGGACTCGACCAGCACGATGTGACGGAATTTCGCCAGCATCGGCAGCGCGTTTTCGATCACATAGTGGATGCGGTCGATCGAGAAGCGGCCGCGGCCGCGCGCCATCTTCGGGCGGAAGGTCGGGCCCATGACTGTGCAGCCGGTCTTGGCGGCGATGCGCTCGGCCAGCGCCAGGCCCTTTTCGCTCAGCGCGCTGCCGGTCATCAGCAGCAGCGTGCCCTCGCCGTCGCCGTGCAAAATCCTGGCGGCCTGCTCGACCGCCTGCGGCGAATAGCTCGCGCGCTGCTGCTCGGCCGGCACCTCGGCGATGCCGTCGGCCTCGTTCCAGGCGGTGTCGGCAGGCAGGATCAGGGTCGCGATCTGCGGTGGGGCGCTCTTGGCGGCGGCGATCGCCGCGGCACCGTCGGCGGCGACCGATTTGGAGTTCGGCGAGGTGCGGACCCAGGACGACATCGGCCGGGCCAGGCCCTCGATGTCGGAGGTCAGCGGCGCGTTGTAGTCGATGTGGTAGACCGCGTGCTGGCCGACGATGTTGACGATGCCGGAATTCGCCTTCTTGGCGTTGTGCAGATTGGCAAGGCCGTTGGCGAGGCCGGGGCCGAGATGCAGCAGCGTCGAGGCCGGCGTGCCCTTCATGCGGAAATAGCCGTCGGCGGCACCGGTCACGACGCCTTCAAACAGGCCGAGCACGCAGCGCATGCCGGGCACGCGGTCGAGCGCTGCGACAAAATGCATCTCGGAGGTGCCGGGGTTGGAGAAGCAGACGTCGACCCCACCCTTGACCATCGTCCGCACCAGGCTTTCCGCACCGTTCATCCGTCAGCTCCCAACCGGCAATGTCCAATAATCCGTCCGATCAATCATTGTTCGCCGCCTCCGTCAAAGCAATAGGCGGCATTGCTGCCCTGCCCGGCCCGACGACGCGGCGGTTTGGATAATGTTTTTTCGGCAGACCGGCGCGGCTTCCGAATTTGGTAACGCCATTCGTTAAGGATGGCTTATTCGTAAAGGATCTGCCTCACGGGGGCGTGGCTTGCGGAAACCCCGCAAATATGGCCTCTGGCTCTCGTTGAATCGATTTTTTTGCTGGGGGAAACAATGATCCGGTTTTTTGCCGCGCCGATCGCCGCCATCGCACTGCTGACGGCCACCGCCGGCGGCGCACGCGCCGAAGAATTCGACTCGCGCGACATCATGGGCGGCGGCCCCAACTTCTTCCGCGGCGGCTCGAGCCCGATCCCCCGCACCACCGTGAACTATTCCGGCAATTACGCCCCCGGCACGATCGTGGTGAACACCTCCGAGAGGCGGCTCTATCTGGTGCTCCAGAACGGCCAGGCGCTGCGCTACGGCATCGGCGTCGGCCGCGACGGCTTCCGCTGGGGCGGGGTGCACAAGATCACCGCCAAGAAGGAGTGGCCGGAATGGACGCCGCCGTCGCAGATGATCGCACGCCGGCCGGACCTGCCGCGCCACATGAAGGGCGGCATTGAAAACCCGCTCGGCGCGCGCGCGATGTATCTGGGCTCGACGCTCTACCGCATCCACGGCTCCAACGAGCCGGAGACGATCGGCCAGGCGGTGTCCTCGGGCTGTTTCCGCATGACCAATGACGACGTCACCGATCTCTATGGCCGCGTCGGGGTCGGCACCACCGTGGTCGTGCTGAACAACTAGCGCTCGGCCACAGCGGGAACCCGCAGGGCGCGTGAATATGCGGACTTGTGCGCAGCCAACGAATACGGCAGCGTCGCGTAACGATGAGCGCATTAAACTCGCCCTCGCTTTGCCTTCGCTTCGCCCTGCTGGCGCTCGCAGCGCTCACATTCGCCGGTGACACCGCTACCATGGCCGCGGCAGGCGAACTGCCCGCGATCGCGTCGCGCCAGCGCGCCGAGAAGAAGAGCTTTACCGACGCCGAGATTGTCGACGGCTTCCTGAAGACCGCATTCGGCGCTGAATACCACCTCGCCGGCCGCGTCGACCGCATCCGCAAATTCGACGGGCCGGTGCGGGTATTTGCCGAGACCGACCGCGCCGATCGCAAGACGCAGCTTGCCAAGGTCGTGGCCGACATCGGCACCCGCGTGCAGCATCTCGACATCGCCATGACCGACACCAGCGAGGCGGCGAATGTGCGGGTGAAGCTGGTGCGCGACCGCGATCTCTACCGCACCATCACCAGCTTCTACGGCGCCGAGAGGGCGCGCGAGATCCGCACCTCGCTCGATCCGCAATGCCTGTCCGGCTTCCGCAAGAACGACAATTTCGAGATCGAGCATTCCGACGTCATCCTCACCGTCGACAATGGCGACTTCACCTTCCTCGACTGCGCCTATGAGGAGCTGCTGCAATCGCTCGGCCCGATCAACGACACCGCGAGCGTGCCCTGGACCATGTTCAACGACAATGTCTCGATGGGCTATTTCGACGTCTACGACCAATACATCCTCAATGTACTCTACGATCCCCGCATCAAAGCGGGGATGACCGTGCTTGAGGTGAGGTCGGTGCTGCCCGAGGTGCTCGTCGACGTGCGCGCCTGGGTGAAGCGGGTGAATGATCTGAAGGAGTGACGCCCTCTTTCCCTCTCCCCTTGTGGGAGAGGGTGGCTCGACGCGAAGCGGCGAGACGGGTGAGGGGTATCTCTCCGCGCGTTCAATTCTCATTTGAGTGTGTGGTGAGATACCCCTCATCCGGCGCTTCGCGCCACCTTCTCCCACAAGGGGAGAGGGGAAGAGACCTGCCCTACTGCACGAGATCGGCAACGGTGGTTGCCGCCTTCAGCCCGGTGCCCGTGAGAACGGCCACGGTGGTCTCGTTCGCCTTGACCGCTCCTGCCGCGGCGAGCTTTTCCAGCGCCGCAGCCGCACTGGCGCTGGTCGGCTCGGCGAACAGGCCTTGTCGCGCAAGGCGCCGTAGCGCGGCGACGATCTCCTCTTCGCTGAGCGCAACGGTGCCACCGCCGCTCTCGCGCAACGCGCCGATGATCTCGCGCAGGCGCAGCGGATTCTTGATGGCGGTGCCTTCGGCGATCGTCTTGTTCACTTCGCGCGCGACAGGCGTATCCACGCCGGCCTTGAAACTTGCATCGATCGGCGAACAATTCAGCGGCTGTGCTGCGAACAGACGCGGCAGTTTTGCAATCTGCCCCGCCTTCAACAACTCGCGGAAGCCGAAGGCGCAGCCCAGGAGGCTGCTGCCCGCGCCGACGGGGACGATGACGTTATCGGGTGCGTGAAAACCGAGGTCCTCCCAGATTTCATAGGCCAGCGACTTGGTGCCTTCCAGGAAAAACGGCTGCCAATTGTGGCTGGCGTAGAAAGTCTGGCTCGACTGGCGAATGGCTTCGGCCTCCGACTCCTCGCGCGGGCCCTCGACGAGCTGCACCGTGGCGCCATAGGCGCGCACCTGCGCGATCTTGGCCGGCGACGTCGACGCCGGCGCCAAAATCTTCACGCGCATGCCGCCGGCAGCACCGAGCCCCGCCATCGACGAGCCGCCATTGCCGGAAGAATCCTCCAGAATGGCGTCGACGCCGATCTGCCGCAGGAAGGACAGCATGACCGCAGAGCCTCTGTCCTTGAAGCTGCCGGTCGGGTTGAACCATTCGAGCTTGAAGAACGGCCGCAGGTTGCCCCACTCCTGTTGTACGAGCGGCGTGCAGCCTTCGCCGAGCGTGATCGGTTTTGCGATCGCGACCGGCAGCGCCGCCCGATAGCGCCACAGCGATCGCGTGCGGCCGTCGATGTCCTCGCGCGACAGACCCACCCCCGGCGTCACCAGAAGCGGCGTGCGCTCGTCCGAGCACCAGCGCGGCTGGTCGAGCGGATAGAGCTTTCCATTGCGGGGGTCGATGTAGCTGGCGGCAGACATGGCGTACTCCGGGACGGGGCCGAAGCTGTACGATATGTCTGATTATGGCCGCTTTGCCTACCCCAGGCCGATGCGATGCATGAGGTCCCTGAACCGCGCATCGCTGCGGAGCGGATCGAAGGCGGGGCGCAGCAGGATCGAGGGATTGAACCTGGCCTCATAGGCCTTGCCGAGCCAATCGAGCGCAGCGTCGCGATCACCGAGGCCGACATAGATGAGCGCGACGTTGGCTTGCGCCGACGGATAGATTTCACCCTGCGTTGCCATGTCGGTCGCGATCCTGACGGCGTCGTCCTTGCGGCCGGACACGGCATAGGCGTAGGCGAGGTTGGAATCGAACACGCTGCTGTGGCCGGAGATCTCGATCGCCTTGCGAAATGCCGCGATCGCCTCGTCGAACCGGCCGAGCTGCACCAGGGCCTGGCCCAGCTCGTAATGACCGACGGCAAATCCCGGATCGAGCTCGAGCGTCTTGCGGCTCTGCGCAACCGCTGCGCCGAAGTCATGGTTGATGCTGAGGGCATCCGCAATATCGGCGCCGATGATGAGAGAGAGCGGATCGAGGCTTTGCGCCTGGGTGAATTCCTGGAGCGCCTGGGTCGTCTTGCCCATCAGCATCAGATGCCAGGCGTACCAATGGTGCGCCGTGGCGTAGCTCGGATTGAGACGGATCGCGGCCTCGTATTCGGAGCCGGCGACATCCCAATCCCAGCCGTAGAGATCGAGCGCGAAGGCGAGCGAGGTATGGGCTTCGCCGAGCGTACCGTCGAGCTCCAGCGCCTTGCTGGCGGCCGCAGTCGCCTTTGAAAAGGCCTCCGTGGTCGAGAGCACGCCGTACTCCCAATCGCCGGCGAGCGCATAGGCGTCCGCGAGGCCGGAATAGGCCTCGGCATAGTTTCGATCGATCTCGATGGCCTGACGGAAATATCTGATCGCCGCCTTGAGCGCCTCACCCGTGCGCTTGTTCAGGAAGTAGCGCCCCTTCAGATAATTTTCGTACGCCGAGGGATCGACGGGACGCGCCTTTTCGAAGGCGGCGCGTTCGCCGTGGTTCAGCGTCACACGCACCTGCTCGGCGACGGCGCGGGCGACGCGGACCTGAAGCGTCAGTGCGTCGCGAACATCGCCCTCATAGCTGTCGGCCCAGACGCGGCCGTCGTCCGGCGCATGGATGAGCTGCGCCGTGATGCGCACGCGGCCGCCCGCGCGCATCACGCTGCCCTCGATGACGGCATCGACATTGAGCTCTCGCGCAATGGTCGCGAGCGATTTATGCGCGCCCTTGTAGGTCATGGCCGAGGTGCGCGAGATCACCCGGAGCGCATTGACCTTGCCGAGCTGCGTGATCAGCTCGCCGGTCATGCCGTCTGCGAAAAAGTCCTGCGACGGATCTTCCGAGGTATCGACAAGCGGCAACACCGCGAGCGAATGGATTGCTTGCGGTGCCTGATGCCAGGGGTAAAGCCATATGAACAGCGCCACGGCCAACAGCAGGATCAAGCCGATCGAGGCGGCAAATCCCTGTCGCCAACCGATGACACGTCTGGCCGGATGGTCGGCCTGCGGCGCAGGCGCGACGGTTTCGGGCGCCGCAACAGGGCTCTCCTCGATGACGGTGACATCGGCGAGGAAGCGATAGCCGCGGCGCGCCACGGTCTCGACAAAGCGCGGGCTCTCGGCGGAATCGCCGAGCGCCTCGCGTATCTTGCTCACGGCCTTGTTGAGCCCGTGATCGTAATCGACCACCGTCTGCGGCCACAGCAGTGTGCGCAGCTCCTCACGCGTCACCACCTCGCCCGGCCGGTCGAGCAATGCCGAGAGCAATTGAAACGGCTGCTCCTGCAAGCGGACCCGGCGGCCGTTCTTGATCAGCTCGCCGCTGCGCGGATCGGTCTCGAAAACGCCGAACCGGGTGCGCCTGGCGAGCTGCACCGCCGAGGTCGCGGCCGGTCTCTCGATCAATTCAGGTTCGTGCAGCATTGAAGTCTCGTCGAAGCGTTGGGGATGTGTTGACGGAAGCCCGTGATTTCATTCGGCTTCCCGGGGGATTGCGAGTCCAGAGAAAGGTGATGCGCCGTCCATTGAGACCGGCCGCCGTTCAGACGAAGAGAGCCGCGCACAACCACACGGGATCGCGCGAGGCACTCGATGCAGAACGGCGTCACTCCGGGACGAGACGGCATGCGAACGCTCGATTCGGCTTATAATTTTGCGCGCTTCCTGAGCGGCGATGCGGACGCCGCCGAGCACATCGTTCAGGCGGCATTTCGTCGGATCGACGCCGGCCGAAGAGACCGGACCCGGTTGTTGAAAGGCGTGCGGAATTGCTATCGGACATGGCTGACCACCCGTCGGCAGCGCGATCGGCAAGATGATGTAGTCGCAAACAAGCGGTTACCTGATGCGGTCGGCACTTCCGTCCTCCGATCGGACGACGGTGCGGAGAAAATTACAGCGCGCATCGATGTCGATGCGGCCGCGGTTCGCTGTGCCATCGAGACCCTGCCGCGGCGCCTGCGCGAAATCCTGGTCCTGCGCGAGCTCGATGCGCTCTCCTACAGGGAGATCGCCGAGGTGACGTCGTTGCCGACAGGCGAGATCATGGCGCGATTGGCCTGCGCACGGCGGCTGCTCGCAAGGTCGGTCGGCCGCCGAGACTAAAAGTCTAATTATTTCAACTACTTAATCTGATATAATCGACAGCAAGGCTCCCGACCGGCGCGCGGGCGCCATTCCGATCAGGCCTGCCGATACCCATATAATGGGCAATGAACGGCCAGGCCGCACCGCACGATTAACTTGTCTGTCGTCGTCGGCCGCTACAATATGTTGGATTGCGTCGCCGGTGTCCGCCGGCAGCGCGACTGAGCCAGGCCCGTCCGAGCGGCGGGCCGTTGGCTTTTTGGGAGCTTGGACATGAGCCGCGCGAACCGTACCGACCACATCCGCCTCACCTCCCATCCGGAGCCGGGCCGGAAAGCTGCCTTTCCGATTCACTGGGGTGCAGCGGATGCGCGCGCCCGCGGGCCGATCATCGGCACGGTGTCGCGCGCGCAGGATCGCAACGTGATCGGCAGCCATGGCGGATCCTATGCGATGTACCGGGCGCTCGCCGTCTCCGCCGGCGCGCTCGATCCGATCCGGCGTCCCGATCTCACCAACACGTTTCCCGCGGCGACCATCGGGCCGTTTGAGCAATGGCGCGATCCCGCGAAGATCGTCGCGCTCGATCCCTGGGGACATCTGGTCGCCGAGAATTTCGGCAAGGACATCGCCGAGGGCATCGACATCCGGCCAAGCATCGCGGTGACGCGTGCCCGTCTCGACCTGCCCGAGATCCGCGAGGCGCTCGCCGCAAAACGGCTGCGCGCCGATGGCGATGTCGTGCACGCCAATGGCAGCGTGTCGGTGGTGAAGATCGCAATCGATCCGGTCTGGTACCTGCCGGGCCTTGCGGAGCGGTTCGGCACGAACGAGACTGAGCTGCGCCGCACGCTGTTCGAGCAGACCGCCGGCATGTTCCCCGAACTGGTGACACGGCCGGACATGAAGGTGTTCCTGCCGCCGATCGGCGGCACCACCATCTACATGTTCGGCGACGTCACCAAGCTGCCGGACCATCGCACCAAGATCACCTGCCGCGTGCATGACGAGTGCAACGGCTCCGACGTGTTCGGCTCCGACATCTGCACCTGCCGCCCCTACCTCATCCACGGCATCGAGGAATCCGCGCGCGGCGCGCAGGAGGGCGGGCTCGGGCTCGTCATCTACAACCGCAAGGAAGGCCGCGCGCTCGGCGAGGTCACCAAATTCCTGGTCTACAACGCGCGCAAGCGCCAGGCGGGTGGCGATGCGGCCAACGCCTATTTCGAGCGCACCGAATGCGTCGCCGGCGTCCAGGATGCGCGCTTCCAGCAATTGATGCCCGACACCATCCACTGGCTGGGCCTGAAGCGCATCGACCGCTTCCTGTCGATGAGCGACATGAAACACGACGCGCTGACATCGCAGGGCATCGATATCGTGGAGCGCGTGCCGATCCCGCCGGAGCTCATTCCGGCCGATGCCGACGTCGAAATGGCCGCGAAGAAGGCCGCCGGCTATTACTCGACCGACATTGCGCCCGAGAAGGACGTCAACGGCGTGGTCGGACGTTCGCTGGAAAAATACTGATCAAGTGATGACGGAGGCTTTGGAACGACAGGCCGGCTCGCTGCTCAGCGCAGCAGCGGTTCGCGCGGGTGCTGGCGAGATGCTCGAGATCGGCCTGAACGGCGGGCTCACGCATTTCACCATCGATCTCGATCGCATGGATGGCGTTGCGGATGCCGTGGTCGCGGTCACGCGCAAAGCCTATCCTACGCTCGACATTCCCTTCCACGCGCGGTGGCGGCACTTTGTGCTTGGCGGCGTCGATCGCTGGGCGCGGCTTGCCGACGCGGCCTCATGGCCGGATCGCGCGGCGCGGGCGCGTGCGGAGTTTGATCTTGCGATCGTCAGCGTGCTGCTCGATGCCGGCGCCGGTGCTGCCTGGCGCTATCGCGACGCCGTGACAGGAGAAGGCATCGGCCGATCCGAGGGGCTTGCGATTGCAAGCCTCGACATGTTTGCAGGCGGCCTTTTCTCCGGCGATGCGCGTGCGCCTTTCAGGGTCGATGCGGACGTGCTCGCAAAACTGCCGCTCGCCGCGCTTACATCCGCTTTTCAAGTAACTGATGCCAATCCTCTGCTTGGCCTCGAAGGACGCACGGATCTGTTGCGGCGCTTGGGCCAGCTGGTCGCGGAGCGTCCGGACGTTTTCGGCTCGCACGACACGCCACGGCCGGGCGGACTGTTCGATCACATCGCAGCGCAGGCAACCAACGGCACTATTCCCGCGCCCGCGATCCTATCCGCAGTGCTGAACCAGCTCGGGCCGATCTGGCCGTCGCGGCTTGAACTTGCGGGCGTTCCGCTCGGCGATTGCTGGCGCCATCCGGCGATCAAGGCTGACGGCGCAACCGCGGGCCTCGTTCCCCTGCACAAGCTGTCACAATGGCTGAGCTATTCGCTGATCGAGCCGCTCCAGCGCGCCGGCCTGGAGGTGACCGACATCGACGGACTGACCGGGCTTGCCGAATACCGCAATGGCGGCCTGTTCGTCGATCACGAGGTGCTGCGCCTGCGCGATGCCGCTGATGCCGAACGCGCGCAGGCGGTGGACTCGCTGCTCGTCGTCGAGTGGCGTGCGCTCACCGTCGCACTGCTGGATCGGCTGGCAGGGAGTGTCCGCGCAAAGCTCGGCCGCACGCCGGAGTCCTTGCCGCTTGCCAGCATCCTGGAAGGCGGCACCTGGGCTGCGGGCCGCGCCATTGCCTTTTCACGCCGCCCCGACGGCGCGCCGCCGCTCAAGGTGATCAGCGACGGGACCGTTTTCTAAACCCTCTCCCCTTGTGGGAGAGGGTGGCTTCGCGTGAGCGAAGCCGGGTGAGG
>NZ_JYMS01000026.1:192400-494098 GCF_000938285.1 Bradyrhizobium sp. LTSP857
CCTCATCCGGCGCTTCGCGCCACCTTCTCCCACAAGGGGAGAAGGAAGAAAGGCATCCGATCATGGAAGGCGTCACGATCGTCGATCATCCGCTGGTCCAGCACAAGCTGACCTTGGTGCGGGACAAATCCATCTCGACGAAATCGTTCCGTGAGCTGATCAAGGAGATCGGCATGCTCTTGTGCTACGAGGTGACGCGCGACCTGCCGCTCACTGACACCGTCATCGACACGCCGCTGGCGCGGATGCACTCGGCCAAGATCGCCGGCAAGAAGCTGGTGTTCGTGCCGATGCTGCGCGCCGGCACTACCTTTGTCGACGGCATGATGGATCTGGTGCCGACCGCGCGCGTCGCGCATATTGGGCTCTATCGTGAGCCGGAGAGTTTTGCCGCGGTCGAATATTTCTTCAAATCGCCGTCCGATCTCGGCGAGCGGCTCGCCATCGTCGTGACCCCGGTGGTCGCCACCGCCAACACGGCCGTGGCCGCGATCGACCGGCTGAAGGAGCGCGGCGCCAAGGATATTCGCCTCGCCTGCCTGATCGCAGCACCCGAGGGACTCGAACGGCTGCGGGGCTTGCATCCCGACGTGCGGATCTGGACGGCCGCGGTCGACGAGGGGCTCGACGAGAACGGTTTTATTCTGCCGGGCCTTGGAGATGCCGGCGACCGCGCTTACGGGACGAGATAGGAGCGGAGAGCTCAGATTCTTGTTTGACGCGTTTTCTTCACGCGAACCGGCATCCACTTCGCTCGAAAACGCTCTAGATCTTCCCGCCGCCGCAAATTTCCTTCAGTGCCTGCCACTCCGCATCGGTCAGCAGCGGCGGACCGCTGGCGGGGCGGTCTTCTTTCGTCATGCGCGCGAGGCGATCCTCGGTGAGCGGGTGGCTCGCCAGGATCGACGTGAGGCCGCCACCTTCCTTGCCGGTGATCCGGAACATCAGTTCAGCCGCCGGCTTCGGCGAGCGGCCGAGCGCATGCATGATGTCGATCGCGAAGGTGTCGGCGTTGGTCTCGGCCTCGCGCGAATAGGAGGCCTCAACCACGCTGCGCGAGGCGAAGATCACGGCGGATGAGCCGGTGACGTCGCCGAACAGCAGGCCGATCAGGAACGAGGTGCCGCCGTTGTAGATGAGGCCGCGCATGTTGTCGTGATGCTTGAGATGGCCGAGCTCGTGGGCCAGGATGCCGGCAAGCTCGTCGGGATTGTCGGCCTTGTCGAGCAGGCCCTTCAGCACGAAAACCTTGCCGCCGGGCAGCGCGAAGGCGTTCGGCACCGAGGTCGGCAGCACACCGGCAGTCATCGAATCGTCGTCAAGGCCGGCGGCGTCGCGCAGGCGATTGACCAGCTTGGAAAAGGCCGCCTGACCGGCCGGGTCGCTGCAAGTTGAGCGGCCGAAGATGGTCTTCACCTGGACCTCGGACGCATCGCCAATCCGCCGCTCGATCGGCTTCGGCACCAGCGGCGCGAGGCGGTCCGCGGCGAGCGGCACGCCGAACAGCACGACGCAGACGATGGAGACAGCAGCCGCAACCGACCAGCCGACGATTTTTGCGACACCGCGGCGCGTGGTCTGGTGCTCGTCGAGATGTGTGCAGCGGACGGTCACGTCTGCCGCGAGTGCGGCATCGCGGATCTCGAGCCGCGCCAGAGGCGGCGCGGATTTCGAAGCCAGGCGCAAGATCCCGGCCGGACTGTCGGCACGGCGGATGTCGGCATAAGCCCAGCGAACCGGCGTTCCACCCTCCTCGAGGATCTCGACCGCATCACCAAGTGTCAGCGTCACCTGCCGCCTGCGGCTCGACACACCGTCGAAGAAGATCGTCGGCCTTGCGGACTGCGACGGGGCCTCGGCGGACACATCACTCACAGCTCAGAATCCCGCAACATCGAGTCCATCGGCAAAGCCTTCGCCAAGCGCACTGGCAAGCTCACCGCTGCCGCGCACGTCCGCCGCGGCGGCGATGTTGTGCACCTCAACGGTTTCCAGCACCTTGGCCCAGATATCGCGCTGCAGATAGACGCGCATGACGATGTTGACGGCCAACGCGAGAGCAAAATAGCCGACCACCATCGCCGCCAGCAAAGGGATGCTCTTGGATGCATTGCCAGGCCCGAACGCCTGCTCGGCCGGCAGGCCACTCAGCTTGACCACGAGCATGGTGGCGCCACCGACATAGAAGCCGAACAGGGTCGAGAGCAGCGTCCACCAGCCGATCACCTTCCAGTAGAGGCCGTAGAACGCGTTGTGCGGCAACTCCGAGGACAGGCTGACGCCGCCGATGCGGATGCCGTCGAGCCACCAGCGCCATTCGCGCGCCTTGAACTCGGCATACAAGAACGGCGCGGCCGGGAAGACGACAATTGCAACGGGAGTCAATAACCACAGCCACCAGCCGCGCTTGAAGAACGTCCAGCCGTCGCCCTCGAAACCGCCTTGCAGATCGCCGAAATGGGTGTGCCGCATCTTGTAGCGCTCGAGCGAGGCCTCGCGCCATGGCAGCGCCAGGCCCAGCGTCAGGAACACCAGCAAGCCCCACAGCATGGCGCGGAATGAATAGGCCCAGCCCGAGCCGTCCATCCAGAACCGCACGCCGCGCCAGACCGTGCGGGTCAGCCGATAGCGCCGCGCGCGAAAAATCGCGAACTGGCCGAAGGCATAGAAGCTGATGAACAGCGGCGTCGACGCGAAGCCCTGCCAGCGCTCGAACTCGATGCCGACCAGGAAATAAGCGAGGTAGATCGGCACCAGGATCGCGAGCGCGAACAGGAAGCCGATCAACAGCTCTTTGGCCCGACCGGTATATTCGGCGGCGTCGCCGTCGATCGAGGTGTTCGACCACAAATGCCGGCGGACGTCGGTAACGAGCCAGAACCGGTAGAAGCCGAAGGTGACGAGCTCCAGCATGGCGCCCTTGGTGACCAGCCTGCGAAATTCGGAGCGATCACCGCTGAAGTCGACCTGCGCGGGCGGCAGTGGCGGCGGGACGGGTTCGGAGCCATTGGGGGCCCATTGCATGTCGTTCACGGCAACAACCTCGGGATGCGGATCTGATCCGCTCAAACTATAGATCAGAGGTTGGTCGATCCCCAAGATAGGCGGGTTCGATTTTACCTCGGTTTCGAACGATTTCTCGCATGATTCCGGGCCGGCCGGCGTGCGGCGGGTCACGTTGATCCGTAGCCCGGATGGAGCGCAGCGCAATCCGGGACAGCGGCAGCGGCGGCACGAATCCCGGATTTCGCTGCGCTCCATCCGGGCTACAACACCATCCTTGTGGCAAAACTCTCCCTTGCCCCGACGCAGACAACGGGCTGTAATTGCAATCCAAATACCGCAGAGCAGAATTCAAGAAAATCGCGCGGTTCAGGTCAGGGAGAGCGGTCATGCATGGGACCATCGAGAGCACGGCAAAACTCGACGCATTGCGCGAGCGCGCCGCGTCATTGCCGCTGGAGCAATTCGATCCCGGCGATCCGGAATTGTTCAGGACCGATACGTTCTGGCCCTATTTCGATCGGCTGCGGCGCGAAGATCCCGTGCACTACTGCAAGGACTCGATGTTCGGGCCGTACTGGTCGGTGACGCGCTACAACGACATCATGGAGATCGAGACCAATCATTCGGTGTTCTCCTCGGCCTCCGCGCTCGGCGGCATCACCATCCGCGACATCGATCCGGACCTGCGCCGCGAGAGCTTCATCTCGATGGATCCGCCGCGGCACGCGGCGCAGCGCAAGACCGTGGCGCCGATGTTCACGCCGACGCATCTGGACAATCTCGCGCTCAGCATCCGCGAGCGCTCGGCCGAGTGTCTCGACAATCTACCCGTGGGCCAGGTGTTCGACTGGGTCGACAAGGTCTCGATCGAGCTCACCACGCAGATGCTCGCGGTGCTGTTTGATTTCCCCTGGGAGGACCGCCGCAAGCTGACGCGCTGGTCCGATATCGCCACCACCATCCCCGGCCCCGACGGCCTCGTCGCCACCGAAGACGAGCGGCAGGCCGAGCTGACCGAATGCGCAGGCTATTTCGCGCGGCTGTGGAAGGAGCGGATCGAGCAGCCGCCAAAGAGTGACCTGCTCTCGATGATGGCGCATGGCGCCGCGACGCGCGACATGGACGCCAGGAACTTCCTCGGCAATCTCGTTTTGTTGATCGTCGGCGGCAACGACACCACCCGCAACACCATGTCGGGCTCGATCTACGCACTGAGCCAGCATCCGGAACAGTACCGCAAGCTGCGCGAAAACCCCGCACTGCTCGACAGTTTCGTGCCCGAGGTGATCCGCTGGCAGACCCCGCTGGCACATATGCGCCGCACCGCACTCGCCGACTTCGAGTTCCGCGGCAAGCAGATCAAGAAGGGTGACAAGGTCGTGATGTGGTACGTCTCGGGCAACCGCGACGCGGAGGCGATCGAAAAGCCCTACGATTTCATCATTGACCGCGCCCGGCCGCGCACGCATCTCTCCTTCGGCTTCGGCATCCACCGTTGCGTCGGCCTGCGGCTTGCCGAACTCCAGCTCAAGATTATCTGGGAAGAGATCCTGAAGCGGTTCGACCATATCGACGTGGTCGGCGAACCCAAGCGGGTGTATTCGAGCTTCGTAAAGGGTCTTGAAACCTTGCCGGTGAAGATTACGGCGTGAGACAACTCCCTCTCCCCGCCTTCGGGGACAGGTGAAGAACGAGAAACACTGGAGCTATCACCATGAACATTCAGACTCCGGTCAAGATCGACAAAGCAGAACGCATGCGCAAAGCGCGCGAGGAGGCTTACGCGACGCCGCTGGCGCAATTCCACCCCGGCGCGCCCAGGCTGTTCCAGGACGACACGCTGTGGCCGTGGTTCGAGCGGCTGCGCAAGGAAGAGCCGGTGCATTACTGCACCAACGCGCCGATCGAGCCCTATTGGTCGGTGGTGAAATACAACGACATCATGCATGTCGACACCAATCACGGCGTCTTCTCCTCCGACTCGACGCTCGGCGGCATCGGGATCCGCGACGTGCCGGAGGGCTATGACTGGCCGAGCTTCATCGCCATGGACCAGCCCAGGCATTCGTCGCAGCGCAAGACGGTGTCGCCGATGTTCACGCCGACGCATCTGGACGAGCTCGCCAAGCTGATCCGGCAGCGCTCGCAGACCGTGCTGGACAATCTGCCGCGCAACGAGACCTTTAATTTCGTCGAGCGCGTCTCGATCGAGCTGACGACGCAGATGTTGGCAACGCTGTTCGACTTCCCCTGGGAAGAGCGGCGCAAGCTGACGCGCTGGTCGGATGTCGCGACCGCGCTGCCCAAGAGCGGCATCGTCGAATCCGCCGAGCAGCGCCGGCAGGAAATGGACGAGTGCTACGCCTACATGTCGAAGCTGTGGAACGAGCGCGTCAATTCCGCACCGCGCAACGATCTGCTGTCGCTGATGGCGCATAGCGACGCCACGCGCTTCATGGACCCCGACAACCTCATGGGCAACATCATCCTGCTCATCGTCGGCGGCAACGATACCACGCGCAACACCATGACCGGCTCGCTGCTGGCGCTGAACGAGAACCCGGACCAATACGAGAAGCTGCGGACAAATCCGGAGCTGATCGACACCATGGTGCCCGAGGTGATCCGCTGGCAGACCCCACTTGCGCATATGCGGCGCACCGCGCTTGAGGATACCGAGGTCGGCGGCAAGCACATCAAGAAGGGCGACCGCGTCGTGATGTGGTACGTCTCCGGCAACCGCGACGAAGAGGTGATCGACCGTCCCGAGGAGTTCATCATCGACCGCCCGCGTCCGCGCACGCATCTCTCCTTCGGCTTCGGCATCCACCGCTGCGTCGGCATGCGGCTCGCCGAGCTCCAGCTCAAGATCGTCTGGGAGGAAATGCTGAAGCGGTTCGACCGCATCGAGGTGGTGGGCGAGCCGAAGCGGATCTATTCCAGCTTCATCAAGGGGTACGAGTCGCTGCCGGTGCGGATTCCGGGGTAGGGCTCGCTGTCATGCCCCGCGCAGGCGGGGCATCCAGTACGCCGCGGCTTCTCGGCTCAAGCACTGCCGCCTCTGGAATACTGGATTGCCCGCCTTCGCGGGCAATGACATCGAGGGTGAGGCTGGGCGCGCACGCGCCTCATCCAGCCCAGCTATAAAATTTCGGCATGACAGGTCGCGCCAGATGCGAAGGCAAGACGGCGCGCCGCTGGTCTACGACACGGGTGCATCTAGCTCAGCTTGATGTCCCACACCCCCTCCTTGCGGCAGGCCGCGACCTCGTCGCGCAGGAGCGCGGTGACGGCCAGCGACGCCGTCGAGGCCGGGCGGTCGATCGGAGAAGCGAAAATGAGCTCGCGCGTCATCGGCTTGGACACCGTTGCCGTTTCCAGCCTGCCGTCCGCGACCTCGCCATGGACCGACGAGGGCGGCAGCAGCGCAAAGCCGAGGCCCTCCTCGACCAGGCTCGTCAGCACGCGGAACGAATCCGCTTCGAGCTGGACGTTGAGCTTGATCTTGCGCTGCGCGGCCGCGTGCTCGATCAGCGCGCGGAGACCATGGGAATGACTGGGCAGCACCAGCCGCTGCCGCAGCAGCCAGCCGATGTCGACGCTCTTCTTGCGTGCCAGACCGCAGCCGCGAGGACCGACCGCGACGATGTTGTCGCGGCCGAGGCTCTGCACATTGAGATGCAGATCGGCCGAACGGCCGTAGAGGATGGCGAGATCCATCTCGCCGCGATGCAGCCATTCGACGATATGGCCGCTGTAGCTTTCGACGATGCGCAACGAAATGGCAGGAAATTTTTCGACACAGCGCCGCGCGAAGCGCGCCGACAACACACAGCTTACCGTCGGAACCAGGCCGAGCACGACCTGGCCGGACGGCGGCCCCTTGGCGGACTGGATGTCGTCGCGGATCTGGTCGATCTGGCGGACGATGCCGGAGGTGCGCGCGAGCAGAAGCCGGCCGGCCTCGGTCAGCACCATGCCGCGGCCGTTGCGCGTGAACAATTCGACGCGCAGCTCATGTTCCAGCAGCTTGATCTGCCGGCTGAGCGCCGGCTGCGCCACGCGCAGCGTATCCGACGCCTTGCTCAGGCTGCCAAGCTCCGCCACGCAACTGAAGGTCCTGAGCTGACGGAAATCCATGCTTGCCAATCCTGGAAGGCTACTTCATACGCTATAACAAATGAGCATAGGGGGCTGGCGTTGTTTTCACAACGCCAACGGATTGGCCGGCGTTATCTTAACTGCCGCACATACGGGAAACGCCATGAGTGAAGAACACCACAGCGAAGATCACGCCGACATCCGCGAAGCCGTCGCAAAGCTTTGCGCGCAGTTTCCCGGCGAATATTGGCGCAAGCTCGATCGCGAGATGGCCTACCCCAAGGCCTTCGTCGATGCGCTGACGGAGGCCGGCTATCTCTCTGTGCTGATCCCCGAGGAATATGGCGGCGCGGGCCTGAAGCTCTCGGCCGCTGCGGCGATCCTCGAGGAGATCCAGCGCGCCGGCTGCAATGGCGGCGGCTGCCACGCCCAGATGTATACGATGGGCACGGTGCTGCGGCACGGCAGCGACGAGCAAAAAGCAAAGTATCTGCCGAAAGTGGCGAGCGGCGAATTGCGGCTGCAAGCCTTCGGCGTCACCGAGCCGACCAGCGGCACCGACACGACCTCGCTGAAGACCTTCGCGCGCAAGGACGGCAATGCCGGCTACATCGTCAACGGCCAGAAGATCTGGACCAGCCGGGCCGAGCATTCCGACCTGATGCTCCTGCTGGCGCGGACCACGCCGAAGGATGAGGTCAAGAAGCGCACCGACGGCCTCTCGGTGTTCATCGTCGACATGCGCGAGGCGAAGAACAAGGGGCTGGAGATCCGCCCCATTCGCACCATGATGAATCACGCCACCACCGAAGTGTTCTTCACCGACATGAAGGTGCCGGCGGAAAATCTGATCGGCGAGGAAGGTAAGGGTTTTCGCTACATCCTCTCCGGCATGAATGCCGAGCGCATCCTGATCGCGGCCGAGTGCGTCGGCGATGCCAAATGGTTCATCGCCAAGGCCACGAACTATGCCAAGGAGCGCGCGGTGTTCGGCCGGCCGATCGGCCAAAATCAAGGCATCCAGTTCCCGATCGCGAAGGCCTACGCCGCGATGCGCGCCGCCGAGCTGATGGTGAAGGAAGCCACGCGCAAATACGAGGCCGGGCTCGACTGCGGTGCGGAGGCCAACATGGCCAAGATGCTGGCGGCGGATGCTTCGTGGGAAGCGGCGAATGCCTGCGTCCAGACCCATGGCGGTTTCGGCTTCGCCGAGGAATATGACGTCGAGCGCAAATTCCGCGAGACACGACTCTACCAGGTGGCGCCGATCTCGACCAACCTGGTGCTGTCCTTCATCGCCGAGCACGTGCTCGGCATGCCCCGCTCGTACTGAGGTCGCGCCATGGGAGCATTGGACGGGATCAGGGTGATTGCGGTCGAGCAGGCCGTGGCGGCGCCATTCTGCTCGTCGCGGCTGGCGGACGCCGGCGCGGAAGTGATCAAGATCGAGCGGCCCGAGGGCGATTTCGCCCGCGGCTATGACGCGGCGGCCAAGGGCCAAAGCAGCTATTTCGTCTGGCTCAACCGCGGCAAGCAATCGGCGGTGGTCGATCTCGCGACCAAGGAGGGCCGTGCCGAGCTGGAAAAGCTGATCGCGAGCGCGGACGTGCTGGTGCAGAACCTCAAGCCGGGCTCGATGGACAAGCTTGGCTTCTCCCGCGAACGATTGCTGAAGGACTATCCGAAGCTGATCTCCTGCACGATTACCGGCTATGGTGACGAGGGCCCCTACGCGCATCGCAAGGCCTATGATTTGCTGATCCAGGCCGAAAGCGGCCTTGCCTCGATCACCGGCAATCCCGACGGCGCCTCGCGCGTCGGCATGTCCATCGTCGACGTCGCGACCGGCGCGACCGCACATGCGGCGATCCTGGAAGCGCTGATTGCACGCGGGCGGACCGGCAAGGGCTGTGACATCCGCATCTCCATGTTCGACGTGATGGCCGACTGGTGCACCGTGCCGCTGCTCAACTCGGAGGCCGGCAATCCGCCGAAGCGCATGGGGCTGCGCCATCCCTCGATCGCACCCTACGGCGTATTCACGTCGAAGGACGGCAAGGACATTCTGATCTCGATCCAGAGCGAGCGCGAGTGGAAGACGCTCTGCGCCGGAGTGCTGGACCAGCCGAACCTGCCCGCCGATCCGCGCGTCGCCAATATGGTGGAACGCGTGCGCAACCGCGATTTCACCGACAAGACGGTCGCAGACAGCTTTGGCACGATGACGCGCGACGAGCTGCTGAAGCGGCTGTCCGATGCCGATATTGCGTTTGCCGAGGTCAACACCATGGCCGACCTCACCAAGCATCCGCATCTGCGCCGCATCGAGGTCGACACCCCGAACGGCCGCGTCAGCTATCCCGCGCCGGCACCGATCATCGTCGGTGAGTCCCGCGCTTACGGCGCCGTCCCCGGCATCGGCGAACGTTCCCAATCAAAAAAGTAACAGAGCGAGGCGTCATGACCGAGAAGCTCGACATCGATCATTTGCGGCAATGGATCGGCCGCAGCACGGAGGCCACCGACATCGTCACCGCGCAGCTCGTCAAGGGCCTGCGCGCGACGCTGTTCCAGGAGGTCGGCGAACCCAAAAAGGGCGACGCCTCGCCGTTCACGACGCATTGGTGCCTGGCGCAGCCGGTATTTCCGATGTCGATGCTCGGCCCCGACGGCCACCCGACCCGCGGCGGCTTCCTGCCGCCGGTGCCGCTGCCGCGCCGGATGTGGGCCGGCGGCGAGATCGAATTCCTCGAACCCTTGCGCGTCGGCGATGAATCCACGCGCACTTCGCACATTGCCGATGTGCAGATGAAGACGGGCTCGACCGGCACGCTGTGCTTCGTCTCGGTCGAGCACAGCATCTCCTCGCCGCGCGGCACAGCCATCCGCGAGCGGCAGGACATCGTCTATCGTGAGATGACGACCAGCGCGCCCGCGACGGCAAAGGCTCCGCCTCCGCCGCCGAAGGCGCAGCACCGCGAGACCCATGTCTCCGATCCCGTGCTGCTGTTTCGTTATTCCGCACTGACCTTCAACGGCCACCGCATCCATTACGACCGCGACTACGTGACCAAGGTCGAGGGCTATCCGGGCCTGATCTTCCACGGCCCGTTGCAGGCGGCGTTCATCGTCGAGATGGCGGCCAAGCTGCGCAGCGGCAAGGCGCCGAAGAAGTTCACCTATCGCGGACTGCAACCGCTGTTCGAGGGCACGGAGTTTTCCATCAACGCCAACGACAGCGGCGAGAGCATGGAGCTGTGGACTGCGAACGCGGAGGGGCAGCCGACGATGAAGGGGACGGCGGTGTGGTGATGTTCGTCATTGCGAGCGCAGCGAAGCAATCCGAAGTCTTTCCGCGGTGACAGACTGGATTGCTTCGCTGCGCTCGCAATGACGGGTGGGGTTGACAGCGTCTATAACAATACGGGACGGAAACCATGTCGAAGAACGGCAAAGCAAGCGCCAAATCCGTCACCGTCAAGCAGGCGACCCTCGACCTGCTGCGCTCGTTCGGCATCAGGCGCGTGTTCGGCAATCCCGGCTCGACCGAGCTGCCGTTCCTCAGCGACTGGCCCGACGACATCGACTACGTGCTGGCACTTCAGGAGGCCTCCGCCGTCGGCATGGCGGACGGCTACGCACAGGCGACGCGCAATGCCGGCTTCGTCAATCTGCATTCGGCGGCCGGCGTCGGCAACGCGCTCGGCAACATCTACACCGCGCATCGCAACCAGACCCCGCTTGTCATCACCGCGGGCCAGCAGGCGCGCTCGATCTTGCCGCTCCAGGCGTTTCTTTATGCCGAGCGCGCGTCGGAATTCCCGCGACCTTACGTCAAATACAGCGTCGAGCCGGCGCGGCCCGAGGACGTGCCGGCCGCGATCGCGCGCGCCTATTACACTGCGATGCAGCCGCCCTGCGGGCCGACCTTCGTGTCGATCCCGATCGACGATTGGACGCACGCGACGGCGCCGGTCGAGGCACGCAAGGTCAGCCGCGAGATCGGCCCCGAACCGGAGGCGATGAAGGCGCTGGCGAAGGCGCTCGGCGCTAGCAAAAGCCCCGCGCTCGTCGTCGGCCCCGGCGTCGATCGCGCCGGCGCAGTCGATCTGATGGTGCGCGTCGCCGAGAAGGCCAAGGCGAGCGTCTGGGTCAGCCCATTCTCGGCGCGCTGCTCCTTCCCGGAGCGGCATCCGCAATTTGCGGGCTTCCTCCACGCCTCGCCTGCACAGCTATCCGACGCGTTGCGCGAGCACGACGTCGTGGTCGTGGTTGGCGCGCCGGTCTTCACCTTTCATGTCGAGGGTCACGCGTCGATCTTCGATGGCGGCGCGACGATCTTCCAGATCACGGATGATCCGGATGCGGCGGCGGTGACCCCGGTCGGCACCAGCATCATCGCGACGATGAAGCCGGCGCTTAGCGCGCTGCTCGACCTGTTGCCGGAGAGCAAACGCGCGACGCCAAAGGGCCGCACATTGCCGCCGGCACCGCAAGCTGGCGATCCGCTCCCGGTGGAGTTCCTGCTGCACTCGCTGTCGCAAGCGATGCCGGAGGACTCGTCACTCGTCGAGGAAATCCCCTCACACCGGCCGGCGATGCAGAAATTCATGCCGATGCGCGGCCAGGACAGCTTTTACACCATGGCGAGCGGCGGCCTCGGCTACTCCCTTCCGGCCGCCGTCGGCATGGCGTTGGGCAAGCCGAAGAGCCGCACGGTCTGCCTGATCGGCGACGGCTCGGCGATGTATTCGATCCAGGCGCTGTGGACCGCCGCACAACGCAAACTGCCGCTCACCATCGTCGTCATCAACAATTCCGGCTACGGCGCGATGCGCTCGTTCAGCCAGGTGATGCAGGTGCGCAACGTGCCCGGGCTGGAGCTGCCGGGGATCGATTTCGTGCGGCTCGCCGAGGGCATGGGCTGCCATGCGGTGCGCGTGAGCAAGGCGGCGGAGCTGGGCGACGCGCTCAAGCGCGGGATGGCGCATGAAGGCACCAGCCTCGTCGAGGTCGTCGTGGATTCGGCGGTGCCGGTGTTGTACGGGCAGAAGCATTAATAAGGTCGTCCCGGCGAAGGCCGGGACCCATACCGCGTGATCTATCGATTGTACCCAGCGCTAATCCCGAACAACCAATCTTCGCCAAATTTCTCCCTGGGGTTATGGGTCCCGGCCTTCGCCGGGACGACACTGAGTTTTTGACGCGAGCGCCCTGAACTACGACGCCAGAAATCCCCCGTCCGCCGCGAGCACGTGCCCTACAACATAGGACGACGCGTCGGACGACAGCCACACCACCGCTTCCGCCACCTCCTCCGGGCTCCCCATCCGCCGCAGCGGCAGGCCTGCGGCTACGGTCGCGACATCGCCGACGCCGGCGCGCAGCATCATGTCGGTGACGACGCGACCGGGGGCGATCGCGTTGATGCGGATGCCGCGCGGGGCGTTTTCCATGGCGGCCGAGCGGGTGAGCGAGATCGCGGCCGCCTTCGAGGCCGAGTAGAGCGAGAAGCCGGGATTGGGATTGCGCACGCCGCTGACGGAGGCGTTGACGACGATACTGCCGCGCCCCTGCGCCAGCATTGCCGGCAATTGATGGCGCAGGCACAGGAACAGCGCGCGCACATTGGTGTCGAACACGCTGTCGTAGACGTCCATGCCCTGCTCTTCCAGCGACGCACGGCGCTCCTGAAAGCCGGCATTGTTGAAGGCAACGTCAAGCCGGCCGCAACGCTCCACGGCTGTGCCGACCAGACGTTCGACCTCCTCCTCTCGCGTGATATCCGTCCTGACTGCGATCGCGTCGGTTCCGAGCTCCCGGCACGCCGCAGCGGTCGCTTCAATCTCGGCCTCGCGCCGGCCGGCAACAACAATGGCTTCCGCGCCCTCTGACGCCATCCGCAACGCGGTGGCGCGGCCGATGCCGCTGCCGCCGCCCGTCACCAGACAGACCTTGCCCTTCATCCCCTCGCCGGCCGGCAAAGTTCCGCTCATGGTCCACTCCAAAACGCTTGCGTGCGTCCTTGCGCGCATATAGTTGTATGATACAACTATATGCTGGGAGTCAAGATGGCCGAGCTTGCGCTGATCGACGACATCCGCGCCGCCTCGCGCCTGATGGTGCGCGAGCTCGGCTTCATGGACGCGACGGTGGCGGCGACGAACTATCCAGCGTCGGCCGTCCACACCATTCTGGAGATCGGCATCCGCGGCCCGATGAATTCGGGCGAGCTTGGCGATTTCCTGCGCCTGGAAAAATCCAGCGTCAGCCGCGTGGTGCGCAAGCTGATCGATTGCGGCGAGTTGCGGGAAACGCCGGACGCGGACGATGCACGCAGCAAGCTGTTGTCGCTGACGGCGAAGGGCCAGCGAACGCTGGCGGCGCTGCATGCGTTCGGACGGCAGCAGGTGGGCGGCGCGCTGGAGGCTTTGACGGAAGCGGAGCAGCGCACGGTGCGCGAGGGCATGATGCTCTATGCGCGGGCGTTGCGGCAGAGCCGCGATGAGGATGAGGCGCAGTCGGCGGCGTAAGGACGCGTAGCCCGGATGGAGCGAAGCGCAATCCGGGGCCTGCGCACGTCGCGGAAAGACCGTCCCGGATTTCGCTACGCTCCATCCGGGCTACGGATTCTACTTCCCGAACTCGTCCCGCATCTTCGCCTGGATCTTGGCCATGCCGCCGATCCAGCGGTCGTAATTCTCGGTCTTCTTGCGCATGTAGCCGAGCACCTGGGGGTGCGGGAGGATCAGGAACGACTCCTGATCGAGGCCGGCGAGCACGTCTTTCGCCACCTGCTCGGGCGTGAGGTCGCCGTCGCCGGATTGCGGGCCCTTCGGGATCGAGCGCAGCATGTTGGTGTCGACGCCCTGCGGGCAGAGGATCGAGACGCGGATGTTGTGGGCCTTGTGCGAGATCGCGAGATTTTCGGCAAAGCCGACCGCCGCGTGCTTGGTCGTCGAATAAGCCGGGCTGCCGACCTGCGACAACAGGCCCGCGGCCGAGATCGTGTTGAGGAAATAGCCGCCGCCGCGCGCCTTCATGCGCGGCACAAGATGCCGCGCCGCATAGACATGGGCCATGACGTGGATCGCCCAGCTGCGCTGCCAGGGCTCGTCCGAGGCGCCGCCGGCATTCACCGACATCGGATCGAAGCCGCCGCCGATGCCGGCATTGGAGCAGAACAGCTCGATCGGCCCGAACTGGCGCTCGGTCTCCTCGATGACGTGGGTGATCTCTTTTTCCTGCGCGACGTCGCATCTGAAGGCAGCACCATCCACCGTGGCAGCGACGGCTCTTGCGTTGGCGGCGTCCATGTCAGCGACCACGACCTTGGCTGCGCCCGCCTTGTGGAAGGCTTCGCACAGCGCCTTGCCGATACCGTTGGCGCCGCCCGTGACGACCACGACCTTGCCGGTCACCTGCATGCGACGTCTCCTCTTTTTTATTATCGCTTATATTATACCGCTTCGCGGGCCTGGGTCTTGCTCAGCTCAACACGAGGTCGAGCACCGCGGTATAATGGCACGCCGCGCCGGCCAAGACAAAGCCGTGCCAGATCGCATTCTGGAAACGCAGTCGGCGCCAGGCGTGGAAGATCACGCCGAGGCTGTAGAGCACCCCGCCCGCAAGCACGAAGCCCAGCGCCACCGCAGGCAGCGCCTTGACCACGGAATCATAGAGCATCATGCCGCTCCAGCCCATCGCGAGATAGATGCCGACGGCCACGCGGTCGAACCGGCCGGGATAGCGAAGCTTCAGCACGATGCCGACGATCGCGACGCACCAGACACAGACGAGCAGCGCCAGCGCGAACACGCTGTCCTTCAGCTCCAGGATGAACGGCGTGTAGGTCGCAGCGATCAGCAAATAGATCGCGGAATGGTCGAACCGCCGCAGCAGCCATTTGACCGGCGAGACCGGCCAGAGATTATAGGTCGCCGACAGCACCAGCATCGACAGCAGGCCGGCGACATAGATCGAGACGCCGACGATGTCGGTTGCGTCGGCATAGACCACCGCAAGCACCACCAGGACGGTCGCAGCGATGATGCCGGACAGCACACCGATGGCATGGATGATGCCGTCGGCAATGATCTCGGCGCGATCGTAGTTCCAGCCGACCGCGTCGGCGGCGGCGTGGACGGAGTTGGAGGCGAACTGTTTCAGCGTGAAGACAGGCATGGCGGTCCGGAGGCGTCGATAGGTGTCCAATATTGGTCTTTCGCAGTTAACGCGGCGTTCAAAGGCGGCTTCGCCCAAGAAGGCGGTGGAAGTGTGAAGCTTGATTTTCCTCAGGCAGTTGCCACTTTTGTGACTAGTCCGTTTTGCCTATTTGGCCGCCACCCTCGCCCGAGACCCTCTCATTCACATGGCATTCAGTTTCCAGGATATGGTCGAGGAGGCGCGCCTGTCGGCCCGGGCGCTGATCGACTATGGCGAGCACTTCTTCAACCCGACGGTACGGCTCGGCGTCACCGGCTTGTCGCGGGCCGGCAAGACCGTGTTCATCACCGCGCTCATCCATGGGCTGACGCGCGGCGGCCGGTTTCCGGTGTTCGAGGCCTATGCCTCCGGCCGGATCGCACGGGCGCATTTGGCGCCCCAACCGGACGACGCGATACCGCGCTTTGCCTATGAAAACCATCTGCGCGCGCTGATCGAGGAGCGGCTCTGGCCGAGCTCGACGGTCGACATCAGCGAGCTCCGCCTCGTCATCGACTACCAGCGTCACAACGGCGCCGATCGCACCCTGACGCTCGACATCGTCGACTATCCCGGCGAGTGGTTGCTCGACCTGCCGCTGCTGCAAAAGAGTTACGAGCAGTGGTCGGCGGAGAGCCTGGCGTTGTCGCGCGAGGCGCCGCGCGTGCATCTTGCCGCCGAGTGGCACGCGCATCTTGCAACGCTCAAGCCTGAGGCGCGCGAGGACGAGCAGGCCACACTGACGGCGGCAAAACTGTTCACCGGTTACCTTCGCGCCTGCCGCGACGAGCGCTTTGCCATGAGCCTGCTGCCACCGGGCCGCTTCCTGATGCCGGGCAATCTCGCCGACACGCCGGCGCTGACCTTTGCGCCGCTCGATGTGCCCATCGACGGCCAGGCGCCGGAGGGATCGCTGTGGGCGATGATGGTGCGCCGCTACGAAGCCTACAAGGATGTCGTGGTGCGCCCGTTCTTCCGCGACCATTTCGCGCGGCTCGATCGCCAGATCGTACTGGCCGATGCGCTCGCCGCGTTCAACTCCGGGCCCGAGGCGCTGCACGATCTCGAAGCAGCCCTTGCCGGCATTCTCGATTGCTTCCGCATGGGGCGAAGCACGTTCCTCTCCAGCCTGTTCCGGCCACGCATCGATCGCATCCTGTTTGCGGCAACCAAGGCGGACCATCTGCATCATTCCAGTCACGACCGGCTCGAGGCCGTGCTGCGCCGCGCGGTCTCGCGCGCCGTGGTGAGGGCGGAAGATACCGGCGCGCAGATCGACGTGGTGGCGCTCGCCGCCGTGCGCGCGACGCGCGAGGCGCAGGTCGCGCATGGCCGCGACAAATTGCCGTCGCTCCTGGGAACACCCGCGGCCGGCGAAAGCGCGGGCGGCGCGTTCTTTGACGGCAACACGGAGGTCGCGACCTTTCCGGGCGACCTGCCGCTGGATCCGGAGTCGCTGTTCAACGGCACCGACGCATTCCGTGGGCTATCGACGGAAGCGGCCGAGAAGAGCGATTTCCGCTTTCTGCGCTTCCGCCCGCCAAAACTCGAAGGCGAGGGTAAGGAAGAGCCGACGCTGCCTCATATCCGCCTCGACCGTGCCTTGCAGTTCCTGATCGGAGACAGACTGTCATGAACGACCGATCCCAGCCGCGGCGGCCGGCGACGTTCCGGCTCGACGATCCCGGCGTTGTCGTCACCGAGGCCGACGAGACCGGCCGGATCAGCCGCGGCACGATCCAAATCACGCCGGAGTCCGATCCGTCGACGCTGCCCGTGCCAATTGAGCGCGCGCTTCCGGCGCGGCGCGGCTTTCCCTGGGGCGCGCTGTTCTGGTCAGGCGTCGCTGGCCTGACGCTGCTTGGCGTCGGGCTCGGCGTCGCCCATCTGATCGAGGATCTGTTTGCGCGCAGCGAAAGCCTCGGCTTTGTCGGGCTGGCTCTCGCGTTCGTCACCACGCTTGCGCTCGCTGTCGTCATCGGGCGCGAAGCGTTCGGCCTGGCGCGCCTCGCGACAATCGAAAAATTGCATCAGCGCGCAGCCGCAGTGCTTGCCAGCGACGATCGCAAGGAAAGCCGCACCATCGTGCAGGAACTGCTGAAGATCGCGCATCAGAACCCGCAGCTCGCGCGCGCCCGTGCCGCGCTGGAGAGCCATGCCGGCGAAATCATCGACGGCGCCGACATGATCCGGCTCGCCGAACGCGAACTGATGTCACCGCTCGATAACGAAGCGCGGCGGCTGGTGTCGTCGGCCGCGCAGCGCGTCTCGATCGTGACCGCGGTGTCGCCGCGCGCGGCGATCGACGTGATGTTCGTATTCATCGTCTCGCTCCGCCTGATCCGCCAGCTTGCTCGGCTCTATGGCGGCCGGCCTGGCGCACTCGGCATGATCCGCCTGCTCCGCCACGTCATCGCCCACCTCGCCATCACCGGCGGCATGGCCGCGAGCGACAGCCTGGTGCAGCAGATGTTCGGCCACGGCATCGCGGCCAAACTCTCGCAGCGGCTCGGCGAGGGCATGCTCAACGGACTGTTGACGGCGCGGCTCGGCCTGGCCGCAATCGACGTCACGCGCCCACTGCCATTCGCTGCGCTGCCGCCGCCGAAACTGTCGGATCTCGCGACGGATTTGCTGCGGAAGAAAGAGGACGAGGCGTAGCGGCTCGCGCCGTGCTCACTTCCCCTCTCCCCCTGTGGGAGAGGGTGGCTCGCCGCAAAGCGGCGAGACGGGTGAGGGGTCTGTCTCCGCAGACATCCCTCGCAGTAGAGTTCGCGGAAACAACCCCTCATCCGGCGCTTCGCGCCACCTTCTCCCGCAAGGGGAGAAGGAAGAAGGGCCTCGCTAGCTGAGCTCACGCTTCGCGAATTCCCCCGCCAGCACGCGCCACTGGAACAGCGGCGAGTCTTTCGGCGGCGACAGCTCCGGCGTCCAGCCGGTGAGCTTGTCCAGCGCGTAGGTGTCGATCAGGACACTGCGCCAGCGGCGCTCGACCTGCGCGAGCGGCTCGCGTTTGGCGGGGATCGAATCCCACACCGGACCGTGATTGTCGGGCTCGCGACCGACATAGATTCCGGCGTGTCCCTTGATCCCGTCCATGCCGGGATCGCGAAAATCCTGGAAGCGGCCGCGCTCGTTGATCTCGATGACGGGCACGCCGCGGTCCCTGAACAGCCAGCGCATCATGGCGTAGGTGCGATAGTCCGTGGTCGCGATCCAGGTCGCGCCGGTCTCATCGAGTGCGGCCTGCGCACGCGCGGCGACCTGCTCGTAGCCGGCCTCTGCGCCGATCGGATCCATCTTGCCGAGAAGATTCCAGGGCGCGGCGACGTAGTAGAGGAACACGATCACCACGAAAGCGATGCCCGAGACGACCGCAATGTTGACCCAGAAGATGCCCGACCGGATCATCCGCGCCGACCAGCCTTCTCCAGGCAGCATCGCGAGGTTGACCGCCGCGGCGGCGAAACCAACAGGCCACATGAACATGGGCCAGGTGTCGCCGACCCTGAGCGTCAGCGACTTGGCGAAGAAATAGAGGAACGGCACCAACACCGCGGTCGACAACAGGATCGCGACCGGCTCGCGCGTGCGATAGCCGCGCCACGCCGTCATCGCCAGCCCCAACAGCACCACCGGCAGCATGACAAAGCCGACCAGGCCGAATTGCAGGCCGATATAATCACCGATGGTGCGGAGCGAGATGCCGTAATTGGTCGTGGCGCGCACGCCCTGGAAACGGAACGAGGCCCAGTCGTGCTGCGCGTTCCAGATCAGGACCGGAGAGAACACGACGATCGCAACCACCACGGCGAGATAGGGATAAGGGCTGCGCAGCCAGCGCCCGCGCCAATCCGGCACCAGCAGAAAGGCGGCAACCGCCGGCGCGAACATGATCGCGGTGAATTTCGACAGCAGCGACAGACCGGCGAACAGCCCCGCCGCGAGCCACCAGCGACCGTCGCCGCTCTGCGCGAGCCGCACCAGCGACCACATCATTGCCACCGCAAACGGGATCAGGGCAACGTCGGGCGCGACCTTGGCCATCAGCAGGCCGTAATAAAGCGCGGCCTCCGGCATCAGCACCGCGAGCGCGACTGCGCGCGCGTCGTGGGTGAGACGGCGGACGATGTCGGCGAGTAGACACTGCGTCACCAGCATCGCGACGATGCCGCCGAAGCGAACGCCGAGCGTGGTGTCGCCGAAGATCGCGGTACCGAAACGAATGAGCCAGGCGATCATCGGCGGATGGTCTAGGAAGCTCAGCGCCGTCTCTTTCGACCAGGTCCAGTAATAGGCCTCGTCGGTACGCAGCTCGATCGCGGAGGCGTAGACGAGGCGCAGCACCGTCATCGCGGCGATGACGAGCGCAGCCATCACGAGGAGCCGGCGCTCGGCGCCGTCGGACTTCACGGTGATGTCGGGAGCGATCGTCACGGCCGCGCTTTTCCCCGACTTGGGAGGGGGAGTCAATGTGGGGGTCGTTACCGCGTGTGTCGGGGCACGAATCGTAGGGTGGGCAAAGCGTAGCGTGCCCACCATCGCGAACGACGGCAAAATGGTGGGCACGGCGCGAAGGCGCCTTTGCCCACCCTACGATTTCGTAACCTTGCCGCGTATGTGATCGGACCCACCGTCCACAGGCGGAATTTAACTCTCCGCTGGCTGTTCTCCTTGATGAACTGATACAACCGAATCATGGCCGCCATCGCCCTTTCACGATTGTCCGAACTCGTCCGCTCGACCAGCGCGCGGCAGGTGCGGCTGGTCTGCGGCGTCATCCTGTTCGCCTATGTGGTCAGCCACTTCCTGAACCATGCGCTCGGCAACATCTCGGTCGATGCCATGCAGGTCGGGGTCTATTACCACACGACATTCTGGCAGTTCCTCCCCGTCGCGATCGTGTTCTATGGCGCCGCTCTCATCCATATGGGGCTTGGCGTCTATGCGCTGTATCAGCGCCGGCAGTTCCGTTGGCGGACGATCGAGCCGCTGCAACTCGTGCTGGGTCTGAGCATTCCGGCCCTGATCATGGCGCATGTCATCGGCGTACGGCTTGGCCAGACGCTCTACGGACATGAAAAGCTCTATCCACAGGAGCTCTATCTGTTCTTCGTCGTGTCATCCGGCCGGCTCTGGGGCATGACGGTTCTGCTCATCATCGCCTGGATGCACGGCTGCATCGGCATCTATTTCTGGCTTCGGCTCAAGCCGTTCTTCGTCCGCGCGGCGCCTTATCTGCTCGCGGCCGCCGTGCTGATCCCGACGCTGGCGCTGCTCGGGATCTACCAGGGTGGCCGCAGTGTTGCCGCCGATAGCGAGGACGGAGAATGGCGCCGGCAAAATTACACGCAGCGCGAGGTCGGCACGTTCGCACAGGCTGCTACGCTCGACCGCATCACCGGCGGACTCACAATCGGTTACTTCGGCCTGCTCGGGCTGGTGCTGCTCGCGCGCGGCGTGCGCGGCTGGCGCGAGCGGCGCGGCGGCATGATCGCGCTGTCTTACGGCAACGGCAAGACCGTGCGCGTGCCCAAGGGTCTCTCCGTGCTGGAGGCGAGCCTGCGCCATAGCGTGCCGCATGCCAGCGTCTGCGGCGGCCGCGCCCGCTGCTCGACCTGCCGCATCCGCATTATCGGCGACCATGGCGGACTGCCCGAGCCGTCGCAGCGCGAAGCCTTCGTGCTCGCCCGCGTCGGTACTGCCGATCCCTCCATTCGCCTTGCCTGCCAGTTGCGGCCGACCACCGACCTCTCCTTCTTCCAGCTCTTCATGCCGCAGACGCTGTCGGCGAACGCTGCGTCGTCGCCGGCTAGAATCGGCCAGGAGCGCTATCTCGTCAGCCTGTTCGTGGACATGCGCGGCTCGACCCAACTCGCCGAGAAGCGGCTGCCGTTCGACACCGTTTTCATCGTTAACCGCTTCCTCGGCGCGGTGTCGCAAGCCGTGATCGAGAACGGCGGCCAGCCGAATCAATTTGTCGGCGACGGCATGCTCGCGCTGTTCGGACTCACGAGCGATCCGCAGACCGCCTGCCGGCAGGCGCTGAAGGCCGTCGCCGCCATCGCCACGCATGTTGACGAGTTGAATGAGCTCCTGAGCCACGATCTGCGCCAGCCGATCCGCTTCGGCATCGGCGTCCACGGCGGCGAGGTCATCATCGGCGACATCGGCTATCGCGACCACATCGTGTTCACCGCGCTCGGCGATGCCGTCAATGTCGCGGCGCGTCTCCAGGACATGACCAAGACGCTTGCCTGCGAGGCCATCATCTCGGAAGAAGTCCGCCGCACCGCCGGCCTTCGCGACGATGCGCTGCCGCAGCAGGAGGTCGCGATCCGCGGCCGCGACGAGCCGATGGTCGTGCGGGTCGTTGCGGATACCAGGACATTGTCAGCTCTCCTCGCGGGCGACGAACTCGTCGCGGCGTAACACCGCGTTGTTGCAACGCAACGGCATGGGCTTGCTGCGAAAGCACGAATTGACTTCACCTGAGTCGATGCGGCAGATGGGCGCGGGTCTGCGGTGATGACCGCTGGCCAACGAAAAGCTCCGGGAGGAGACACCATGTTTGATCGACGCGACCTGCTCAAAGGAGCGGGGCTTGCCACACTTGCGGCCGCACTGAACTCAACCAAAGCACTGGCACTCGACACCGTCACGCTGCCATTTGCCAATGGCGAACGGCCGCTGGTGAAATATCCGCAGAAGCGGCCGATGATCGGCCTGACCAGCCGGCCGCCGCAGCTCGAAACGCCGTTTGCGGTATTCAACGATGGCCCGCTCACACCGAACAACGCGTTCTTCGTGCGCTATCACCTCGCTGACATCCCCTACAATCTCGATCCCGACAAATTCACGCTCGAGGTCAAGGGCAAGGTCGACAAGCCGCTCAAACTGTCGCTGAAGGACATCCGGAAAATGAAGGCGACGGAGATCGTCGCCGTCAACCAGTGCTCCGGCAACAGCCGCGGCTTCGTCGAGCCGCGCGTTGCCGGCGGTCAGCTCGCCAACGGCGCGATGGGCAATGCGCGCTGGCGCGGCGTGCCGCTGAAGGCGGTGCTGGAGATGGCGGGCGTGCAGGCTGGCGCCAAGCAGGTCGTGTTCGGCGGCATGGATGGCCCGGTCAGCGACAAGACGCCGGACTTCGCCAAGGCGCTCGATCTCGATCACGCCACCGACGGCGAGGTGATGCTGGCCTACGGCATGAACGGCGAAGACCTGCCGTTCCTCAACGGCTTTCCGCTGCGCCTGATCGTGCCCGGCTATTACGGCACCTACTGGGTCAAGCACCTCAACGAGATCAGCGTCGTCGACAACGTCTTCGACGGCTTCTGGATGAAGTCGGCCTATCGCATTCCGGACACACCGAACAATGCGATCGAGCCAGGCACCGCGCCGAAGGCGACCATCCCGATCAACCGCTTCACTATCCGCTCTTTCATCACCAGCATTCCCGATGGCACCAAGCTAAAGGCGGGCGGCACGACACTGCGCGGCATCGCCTTCGACGGCGGCAAGGGCATCAAGGAGGTTGTGGTCTCCACTGACGGCGGCAAGACCTGGACCAATGCCAAGCTCGGCAAGGATCTTGGCAACTACTCCTTCCGCGAATGGAAGCTGCCGGTGAAGCTCGCGGCAGGCAGCCACGAGCTTAAGGTGCGTGCCACCAGCAATTCGGGCGAGACGCAACCGGATCAGCCGCGCTGGAATCCGGCGGGTTATTTGCGCAACGTCGTCGAAACCGTCCACGTCAGCGTGGCCTGAGGAGAATTATCATGCAGCGCACCGTTCTCCTCGCCATCTTGTTTAGCCTCGCCGCCGGCGTCGGCGCCGTGACCGCAGCACCCGTCAACTACCAGCTCCCGGACGAGGTCGCCGCGTTCAAGCCCGGCCCCAATCTCGAGGTTGTGCAGGGCAATTGCAGCGCCTGCCACTCGGCCGATTACATCAACACGCAGCCGCTGATGAAGGACAAGAAGGGCTTCTGGCAGGCCGAGGTGACCAAGATGATCAAGGTCTATGGCGCACCGATCGACGATGCCGATGTCGGCAAGATCGTCGACTATCTGGCCGCGACTTATTGACTGATGGAGTGATACGCACGGGCCGATTGACCGCGAAACGGGCAAAACCGGTAAAAACGCCGCGAAGTTGAGCGATTTTCCGCAGATTGCCGATATGGTTTGATCTACCAAGCCCGCCACATTCCGCGTATCCTGTTAGGACCGAACCGGCCGGTTGGCGGGGACTGGCGGTTCGAGATCTCGGAGGAAGACCCGCGGAGAAGACGTGATGGCTAAAGGTACGGTCAAGTGGTTCAACCCGACGAAGGGTTATGGATTTATCCAGCCTGCGTCGGGCGGCAAGGATGTGTTCGTGCATATCTCGGCAGTCCAGAAGGCCGGTTTGTCCTCCCTGAACGAGGGACAGACGGTTGAGTACGAAGAAATCGCAAACCGGGGCAAGACGTCCGCAGAGAACCTCAAAGTATAAGCCCGCCAGCCTTTGCTGCCTCCCGGATTAATCCGGGAGTGGGGCCAAGAAAATTTTAGAAGACGATCCGTGCATTCGACGACAGGCGTTGCGATTGCACACGGAAAACTATTTGCCCGCAGAGATCGCTGATGAACTCCACAGCAATGACAATCGCGACCGCACTTCGCTAGCCGACCGGCAACGGTGCGTCGCGCTTGACCTCCTCCATCACCGCATAGGTGCGCGTCTCGCGCACGCCCGGCATCGACAGCAAGGTCTCGCCGAGGAAGCGCCGATACGCGGTCATATCGGCCAACCGCGCCTTCACTAGATAGTCGAAGCCGCCGGCAACCATGTGACACTCCAGCACTTCAGGCGCGAGTTTTACCGCGCGTGCAAAACGCTCGAAATTGTCCGGCGTGGTCTTGTCGAGCAGCACCTCGACGAACACCAGAAGCCCCAGGCCGAGCCGGTGCGGATTGAGCCTGGCACCATAGCCCTCGATAAAGCCCTCGCGCTGCAATCGCTTCAGCCGCTCGCCAATCGACGTCGGCGACAGCCCGATGCGCTCGGCGAGCTCGACATTGGCGATTCGCCCATCCTCTTGCAGAATCGCGAGGATCTTCCTGTCGATTCGATCAAGTTCCATATTTTATCCGGCTACAGCGATATTCACCTTCATTTTCTAAGGTGAAATGGCTAACTTGTCTATCGAACTACGGTAATGCGGGCCTTATCCTGGATTTGAGCCACAGGACACGCCATGCCGAACATCCCGCCTCCCTTCGTCGCCCCCTACGCACCCGATGATGCCGAGATCGCCGCGCGCCTCTTGCCGGCGTCACATCTCAGTCCGCCGCAGGAGGCGCGGATCGACCGCACCGCGACGCGGCTGATCGAGGCGATCCGCAAGCGTGACGACCGCTTCGGCGGGGTCGAGGACATGTTGCGGGAGTTCGCCCTCTCCACCAAGGAGGGGCTGGCACTGATGGTGCTGGCGGAAGCACTGCTGCGCGTGCCGGACGCGCGCACCGCCGACCAGTTCATCGAGGACAAGCTCGGCGAAGGCGATTTCATCCACCACGAGACCAAGTCCACGGCCTTCCTGGTCAACGCCTCGGCCTGGGCGCTCGGCCTGTCGGCGCGGGTGATCCAGCCCGGCGAGACGCCCGACGGCACCATCGGCCGGCTGGTGAAGCGTCTTGGCGCGCCGGCGGTGCGCACCGCCACGCGCCAGGCGATGCGGCTGATGGGTAATCATTTCGTGCTCGGTGAGACGATCGAGCAGGCGCTGGAGCGGGGCCGGCCGCGCTCGGGCCAGAAGCCGCGCTATTCCTTCGATATGCTCGGCGAAGGTGCGCGCACGGCCGCGGACGCGAAGCGCTATTTTGACGCCTATGCCAGTGCGATCGAAACCATCGGCAAGGCCGCCGGCAACCATCCCCTGCCCGACCGACCCGGCATCTCCGTCAAGCTCTCGGCGTTGCATCCGCGCTTCGAGGCGATCAGCCACGCGCGCGTGATGCGCGAACTGGTGCCGCAACTGCTGGATCTGGCGCAACACGCCAAGGCCCATGATCTCAACTTTACCGTCGATGCCGAAGAGGCCGACCGGCTGGAGCTGTCGCTCGACGTGATCGCTGCGACCCTCGCCGATCCCTCACTCGCCGGCTGGGACGGATTTGGGCTGGCGATCCAGGCCTATCAGAAGCGCGCGGGCGCGGTGATCGACTACGTCCACGAGCTGGCCCGCGCACATGACCGCAAGCTGATGGTGCGGCTGGTCAAGGGCGCCTATTGGGACACCGAGATCAAGCGCGCGCAGGAGCGCGGGCTCGACGGCTATCCCGTATTCACGCGCAAGACGATGACGGACCTGAATTACGTCGCCTGCGCGCAAAAACTCCTCGCCTTGCGGCCCCGCATCTTCCCGCAATTCGCCACCCACAACGCGCTGACCGTCGCGACGGTGCTGGAGCTTGCCGGTGATGGCGGCGGCTTCGAGTTCCAGCGCCTGCACGGCATGGGCGAGGCGCTCTACGAGCAGCTCGCCAAAGACCATCCCGACATCGCCTACCGCACCTACGCGCCGGTCGGCAGCCATCGCGACCTGCTCGCTTATCTGGTGCGTCGGCTGCTCGAGAACGGCGCCAATTCCTCCTTCGTGGCGCAGGCGGCCGATTATCGCGTGCCGGTCCCGGCGCTGCTGAAGCGGCCCGCCGACGCGATCGAACGTCCGCAACAGGCGGCCCATCCCAAGATTCCGCTTCCGGGCAACCTGTTCGCGCCGGAGCGGCGTAACTCCAGCGGTATCGAATTCGGCGAGCGTGCCGCGCTCGATCGGTTGCTGGCCGACGTCAAGGCCGAGACGACCGATCTCAAGCCGGTCACCGACGCAACGCCCGAGCGGGCCAATGCGGCTGTCACCGCGGCACGCGCTGGCTTCGCGGCCTGGAACCGGACGCCCGCGGCGGCGCGCGCAGCGGCGCTGGAGCAGGCTGCACATCTGCTGGAGAGCCGCAGCGCGCATTTCATTGCACTGTTGCAGCGCGAGGGCGGCAAGACGCTTGACGACGCGCTGTCGGAGCTGCGCGAAGCCGCCGACTTCTGCCGTTACTACGCCGCGCAGGGCCGCAAGCAATTCGGCAGCGAGGCGGCGATGCCGGGCCCGACCGGCGAGAGCAATGCGCTCACCATGCGCGGACGCGGCGTCTTCGTGGCGATCTCACCCTGGAACTTTCCGCTCGCGATCTTCCTCGGACAAGTCACGGCAGCGCTGATGGCCGGCAACAGCGTGGTCGCAAAGCCGGCGGAGCAAACGCCCCGCATCGCGCGCGAGGCCGTAGCCCTGCTGCACGAGGCCGGCATCCCGGGAAGTGCACTGCATCTCGTCACCGGCGACGGCCGTATCGGCGCGGTGCTGACCGCGCACCCTGACATTGCTGGCGTCGTCTTCACCGGCTCGACCGAGGTTGCGCACCTGATCAACCGGACGCTCGCCGCCAAGGACGGACCGATCGTGCCGCTGATCGCGGAGACCGGCGGCATCAACGCCATGATTGCGGACGCGACCGCACTGCCCGAGCAGGTCGCCGATGACGTCGTGACCTCGGCATTCCGTTCCGCCGGCCAGCGCTGCTCGGCGCTACGGCTGCTGTTCGTGCAGGAGGACGTCGCCGACCGCATGATCGAGATGATCGCGGGCGCAGCGCGCGAACTGAAGATCGGCGACGCCAGCGATGTCGCGACCCATGTCGGCCCGGTGATCGATCAGGAGGCCAAACAGCGGCTGGACGCGCATATCGCGCGGATGAAGACGGCGGCGCGGCTGCACTTTGCAGGTTCCGCGCCGGAGGGCTGCTTCGTCGCGCCGCACATCTTCGAGATCAAGGAAGCCGGCCAGCTCACCGAGGAGGTGTTTGGGCCGATCCTCCATGTCGTGCGGTATCGTGCCGAGAGCCTCGAACGCGTCCTGCAAGCGATCGAGCACACCGGCTATGGGCTGACGCTCGGCGTCCATTCCCGCATCGATGACACGGTCGAGGCGATCATCGACCGGGTCCAGGTCGGCAATATCTACGTCAACCGCAACATGATTGGCGCCGTGGTCGGCGTGCAGCCGTTCGGCGGCAACGGGCTGTCCGGAACCGGCCCCAAGGCCGGCGGCCCACACTACCTCACGCGCTTTGCCACCGAGCAGACCGTGACGATCAACACGGCCGCGGCCGGCGGCAACGCCGCGCTGCTGGCGGGTGAGGAGTAGCTTACATCTTACCGGGAGATGTAGCCCGCGGCCTCCGGCTTGAACCGATAGATCAGATAAGGCGTCTTGTTCTCTGCTTTTCCGTTGTGAAACATTGCGGCTGCAGAGACTTGGGACGCAGAAACGTACATGTACCCGTCCGGAGACGCCGTAATGCCGTCCGGCCACACCATGTCAGGATCATTGAGATAAGTACGATATTTCCGGTCCGACCCGATGATGCCGATCGACTTGGTTTCAACGGCGGTCAGATAGATATTGCCCGCGTAGTCGATTGATAGACCGCCGTTGTTAGGCTTGTCGGAGTAGCGTTCTACCCTCTTGCTCAATTCTTCGGAGCCGAGCTTCTCGTTACTGAGGTCGGCCGCTTTGATCCGATAGAGAGATCGGCCGCTGAGCGGAGCGAAGTAGACCCACTCGGAGTTGACGTCCATCGTAATGCCGTCGCAACCAACCTTGATGATGGATGGCTTGCCGTCCTTGCCCGGCACGGTCAGATCGTTGCCGTCCACCGTGATTGGGATATTTTCCGGAACGGTTGATCGATCGCCATCCAGCACTCGCCGCGCGGCGCCGGTGTCCATGTCGATCACAATGATCGCCGCGTGAGAACCATCGCCTCCCGGCCCGATGTTTTCGTCGGCAATGTAGAACTTTCGATTCTTTTGATCGATCACGATGTCCTGCGGTTGAGACCCCGCCACCGTGATCGGCTCCGGCATATAGTATATTCGCTCGAGCTTGTTCGCCCGCGTATTCCAACCGACGAGCTTCGGCGTGATCCGGGTTCGAAAACCCATATCGATAATCCATACGACTCCACTTTCGTCGGATCGCAACCCCAGCACGTTGTCGAGATACTGATCCGTTCCCTTCCTTGGAACGTTCCATTCGGCATTCGGAAAGGGCTCGAAAGTTGTCGACGATGTGAGCCTGGCTACTCTCAGTTCGGGATCATAGAATGGATGGTGACTGAAGATCAGCTGATTGTCCGGTGTGAACGCAATATTGCCGACAGACTGAGGCAGTCTGGCGAATATCTCGGCCTTGCCTCCCCGATCCTGGGCCTGCGCCGCTCCACCCAGAAATGCAGCGGCTATCGAAACTAGAATCAGATTTCGCCTCGCGGTCCTCATGTGTCTCACTCCCCTGGTTGTCATTTTTGTTTATGAAGGCTTGGATGTGTCGAGGACCGCAGCTTCAGCTCGCATGCGGCAGTCGCCGACTTGTCCGGCCCACAATTAGCCGGTAGCCTCAGATCTTGCGATACGCACAAGAATTGCCACTAGTATCGAAAAGGATACCGTCATGGCCAAACCTCGGCACTCGCGCTTCGATTGCGCCCCGGGCTGCACGGTGGAAGCCGCCATCAGCCTCATCGATGGGAAATGGAAATGCGTCATCCTCTTCCACCTTCTGGAAGGGACGGTTCGCTTCAACGAAATCAAGCGGCGAATTCCTGCCGTCACGCATCGGACGCTTACAAATCAACTCCGCGAACTCGAAATCGACGGGTTGATTGTACGAAAGGTCTATCCGCAGGTGCCTCCGAAGGTCGAATACAGTCTTTCAGAATTGGGGAGAAGCATGACGCCTGTCCTGACGGCGTTGAAAGCCTGGGGAGACTCCAACATCGGTCGATTCGGCAACCGCGAGTCCGTCGCGGCCTGACAAGCGACGCCATCTCACCCGATCTCGTTTTGTCGGCTACAGACAGGTATCGTCCTTGCTGCCGCGCCCGGAACTGCCGCAGGGGGTGCGCTTCGAAAGCTGCTGGATCTTCAGCTTGGATTGAGCCTGGGCCGCGACGTCGAACACGTTCGCCGGCGTCATCTGGGTGGCGCTGCGATAATCGTCCGTTGCCTTGTCCAGATCGCTCTTGGCCTCGTAGGCGCCCGCACGCGCAAAATAGCGCTCGATCGTCGGCTTCTGCGCGATCGCCTTGCCGAGATCGTCCAGCGCCTTGTCGTATTGCTTCAACGACGTGAAGGCGATCCCGCGCAGGCTGAGCGCATCCGGATCGTTCGGCCGCGTCCCCAGCACCAGATTGAGATCGGTCATGGCGCCGGCGGCATCCTTCTTGCCGAGATAGGCGCGCGCGCGGAGCGTGCGCACGAACGCGTCGAAGGCGGTCTGCTTGCCGACGATCTGGTCGAGCGCCACGATCGCGCGGTCATATTGTCCGGAGATCAGCATCGCCAGTCCCTGGCCGAGCTCGGCGACCTGGTTGTTGGGATTGCGATCGAGCGCGTTCTTGACGTCGACGAGGCCCTCGGCGTTGTTCCCCTTCAGCAGCAAGACGAGCCCGCGGGCGGCACGCGCGGTGTCGTTGACGGGATTGAGCACCAGCGAATGGTCGAAATCGACCACGGCCTTGTCCATCTGGTTGAGGCCCATATAGGTCTGGCCGCGCTCGGAGAAGGCCATGTAGTCCTTGTCGTTGAGCGAGATCGAACGGTCGAAATCGGCGAGTGCGTCCTGGAATTTTCCAGTCAAGCGGTTCGCCATGCCGCGGCAGATATAGGCAGCGGCATCGTTCGGATTGACACTGAGCGCCTGATTGGCATCAGCCGTAGCCTGATCGAATTGCTTCATTCCGATCGAGGCCACCGCGTGGGACACCAGCAAGGGTCCGTCGTTCGGCTTCATCCTCAGCAGGGCATCGATGTCGGTCCGCGCCTCCGCGAAGCGGGACAATGACAGGTTCGCCGCAACTCGGTATCTGAGCGCGGCCAGGTTGCGGGGATCGGCCGCGAGCACCGTGTTGAGGCGCGGGAGAGCTTCGGCGTATTTCTTCTGCGCCATCAACTGCGCCGCCTCGCTCAGGCCCGGCGTCAACGCCGGGATCGTGCCTTGCGGGATTGTTGCCAGCGGGGCCGTTGATTGCGGTGCCGCAGGCGGCGGGGCGACGGCTACAGCCTTGGGTGCCGCGGGCGTTGGCGGCCCACCACTGACCTTCGCAAGCTCGGCCTGCATGGCGATAGCGGACTGCTTTTGCTGCTGCGCGGCGGGGTCGTTCGGGGCGACCGACAGCACCTTGTCGAAGTCTGCGATCGCGCGCGCATAATCGCCCTTGGAGCTGAACAGCTGCCCCCGCGCGAAATAGGAGGCACGATCGGGCTGCGGCGTCTGCGCGATCGCGCGCGAGAAATCCTCGATCGCGTGATCGATGTCGCCCTTGCGGCGATAGACCTGGCCGCGCCAGAAGAAGGCGTTGGGCAAGCTTGCATTCATCGAGATCGCGGTGTTGAGGTCGCTCATGGCCTGATCGAGCTGCGAGCTCTCGACATAGACCCGCGCACGCCCGACATAGGCGAGGGCAAAGTCCTGCCTCAGCGTGATGGCCTGGCTGAAATCGGCGGCGGCGTCGGTCCACTGCTTCTGGTCGATTTTCACTCCGCCGCGCGATGCGAACGCATTCGGGCTTTTGGGATCGAGTTCGATGGCCTGGTTGATGTCGGCCAGCGCTCCGTCAAGATTGCCTTTGCGCTGCCGGGCGAAGCCGCGCGACAGCAACGCGGGCACGGATTTCGGGTTGAGCTGGACCGCCGCATCCGCGTCGGCCAGCCCCGCATCGAGGTTCGCGCGGCCCATGAACAGGCGCGACCTGTTCACATAGGCGCGTAACCGCTCCTCGGCGGCGCGCGATTGATCGTTGATGATGGCGGTACAGCCAGCCTCGACCTTCTCAGACGGCGGGCCGTTGCAATCTTCGAGGTCACCCGCTCGGGCCGAACCGTGCATGCCGCACCAAATCATGAACGCGGCGGGAACCACCAGGCGGACGAACGGGATCGACATGACCGGCTGATCCTTCGAGACGAACATCAGCCTGCGTGAAGCAGCGCAGGTCGACAAAGCTGTACAACCGGGGCGAGCTGATTGCCACAGCCCTCTCGCATTTCAGCCCGGCGAATGCGCGCCCCGGAGGGGCGTTGCATCCCACCGAAACATCGGTCAAATGGTTGTGCTGTCAGGGTTTGTGAATTCCAGCCAGCGGGAAACGACAAGAGCAAGGGAGCAACGCCGCGATGGAAAAAGGCATTTTTACAGGCCTGAAGGTTCTGGATTGCGCGAGCTTCATCGCAGCGCCCGCGGCTGCGACCGTGCTGTCGGATTTCGGCGCCGACGTCATCAAGATCGAGCCGCCCGGCGCCGGCGACCCCTACCGCAATCTGCCGAACCTGCCGGGCTATCCGACCAGCGAGCACAATTTCGCCTGGCTCTTGGAGGCCCGCAACAAGAAGAGCCTCGCGCTCGACCTCTCCAAGCCCGAGGCGCAGGCCGTGCTCTACAAGCTCGTCGAAGAGACCGACGTCTTCATCACCAACATGCCGCCGCCCGTCCGCGCCAAGCTCGGCATCACCTATGACCATCTCGCCCATCTCAACGACCGGCTGATCTACGCCTCCTTTACCGGCTACGGCGAGAAGGGCGAGGAAGCCAACAAGCCAGGCTTTGACAGCAACGCCTATTGGGCGCGCTCCGGCCTGATGGACCTTGTCCGCGCCGACACCAACACCACGCCGGCTCGCTCGGTCGCCGGCATGGGTGACCATCCCTGCGCCATGGCGTTGTACAGCGCGATCGTCACCGCGCTCTATCAGCGCGAAAAGACCGGCAAGGGTTCGCATGTCGCCTCCAACCTGATGGCGAATGGCGTGTGGGCCGCGAGCGTGCTGGCGCAGGCAAAGCTCTGCGGCGCCAAGTTCGGCGAAAGGCGGCCGCGTGAGCGCGCGCCGAATGCGGTAGGCAACCACTATCAGTGCAAGGACGGCCGCTGGCTGATCCTGTCGTTGCTCAGCGAGGATAAGCAGTGGCCGACGCTCGCCCGCTGCCTCGGCCGCGACGACCTGATCGCCGATCCGCGCTTCGCCACCAAGCCCGACCGCCACGCCCGCTCGGTCGAGCTGATCAAGATCTTTGACGAGACGTTCGCCACCAAGGATCTCGCCGAATGGCGCAAGATCCTCGACGGCAATGGGCTGGTGTTCGGCATCGTCGGCATTCTGGACGATATCCCGAACGACAAGCAGATGCTCGACAACGAGGTGCTGGTGCCGTTCGAGAACGACACCATGCTCACTATCTCCAGTCCGATCTGGATCGACGGCACCAAAAAGGTGCAGCCGCGCAAGCCGCCCGGCGTCGGCGAGCACAGTGACGAGATTTTGCGTGGCGCGGGATACGATGAGGCCGCGATCAAGCAGCTGCGAGGGTCGGGGGCTGTGGGGTAGGCGCTGCGCGCGCCACATACTCCAGTGTCGTCCCGGCGAAGGCCGGGACCCATAACCCCAGGGAGATATTTGGCGAAGACTCGTCGTTCGGTACTCCTACCGATCACAATCGATAAATCACGCGGTATGGGTCCCGGCCTTCGCCGGGACGACAGTAAGAGCACGGATGCATTGCTGGATTGCTTCGCTGCGCTCACAATGACGACGTGGCACGATCTCGCTATAACCTCACGACAACATCCCGCGTCGTGAGGTCCCATGCCCAGCTACCGCCTGCACTACTTCCCTGAATCCGGCAACAGCTACAAGCTGGCGCTGATGCTGACGCTTTGCGGCGAGACGTTCGAGCCGGTCTGGACCGATTTCGGCGGCGGCGTCACGCGCACGGCGGAATGGCGCAAGGCCGTGAACGAGATGGGCGAGATTCCCGTGCTCGAGGTCGACGGCGTGAAAATGACGCAGACCGCGCCTCTGCTGCTCAAGCTTGCAGATCAATACGGGCGTTTCGGCGCCGACACGGAAGAGGAAAAGTTCGAGCTGCTGCGCTGGCTGTTCTGGGACAACCACAAGCTCACCGGCTATATGGCGACCTACCGCTTCATGCGGGCCTTCACTGAGAAAAACGATCCGCAGGTGCTAAAACACTTTCGGCGGCGGCTTGAGGATTTCCTCGGCATTCTCGACGGACATCTCCAGCACAACGCCTTCGCGATCGGCACCAAGCCGACGGTCGCCGATATTTCGATGATGGCCTATCTGCACTATCCGAGCGACGAGCACGGGTTTGATTTCGCAGCGAGCCATCCCGCCATCGACGCCTGGCTCGGCCGCATGGCCGCCCTGCCCGGCTGGAAATCTGCGTATGATCTCCTGCCCGGCAAGCGGATGACAAATTACGCGACGTGAGACATCCCGCTAGCGCAGCGCCAGCCAGCCGAGCGTGAACAGGATGCCGCCGACGATGACCACCACCGCGATCGCCCAGGTGCTGACGCGGATGCTGCCGGTGACCTGTTTGGCTTCTTCATTGCGCGCGATCTCGCGATTGCGCTCCTTGTTGGCGTCGCTGGTGTCCGTCATGGGTCATCCAAATCGTTATGCAGATTTTGTCTTGCGCATGATCTTATCGGAAAACCGCTACACACTTTTCCGGATCATGCGCTAACGCGTCTTGATGAAACACATGCCGATGCGGCTCGATGCCGAAGCAGCCTGACAGGTGAGACCTTTAGCACAGGTCCATGACGTAAAACTCCTGTCGGGCGTTCCCGATCCCTGATTTGGCAAATAACAATGCGCGCCCCAGCCGTCCTGGTACTCGGTCCCGGCCAGCTCTTGGGCACCGCGGGTCTGCGGCCGGCTGGCAAATCCGCGTGAGAAATCAGGACGTTTACCCGCGGCGAACGCGGTCAGGATGTCGCGGCGGCGGAGCTGATCGCCGACGAAATGCGGCGAGGCCGGCACGATGGTGGAATTGGAGGCCTTTTCCGCCAGCCAATCTACCCCCGGGAAATGGAAGCCGCCGATGCCGCGGGTCTGGTGGCAGCCCGAGCAGGTGACGTCGTTGAGGCGGCGCTGGAAGCCGGCGACCGAGCGGATATTTTCCATGGTGATGCCGCGCGCGGCCGCCTGCTTCAGCGCACCGACGACATCGTTGTCGGTGAAGACGGGATCACCTTTGCCTTCCCCTTGCATCATCCCGAACTCCGGCTGCATGTCCGATGCATCGAAGCCTGCTGGCGTCGGCGCGATCGCGGCCTTGGCGAGATACTGCTCCGGGATCAGCACCGTCCCGCGATCAAACTCGCGAAAATTCGCAGGCGTAAGCAGCCAAGCCTTGAAGTCGCGCCGGAGCGCGTCATCGGCAAGGATGCGGTCGCGGTCGATCTGGTTCTCCAGGGTCGATTCCACGAACGTCTTCGTCGCCGCGTCGTATTTGAAGACCTTGAGCAGATAGTCGGAGCGGAAATCGTGCAGCGCGGACTTTGCCGAGATCGATATCTGGATGTTGGTCTCGATGCGGTCGATCATCGCGTCGTAAGGAGCTGAACGGCTGCCGATCAGCCCCTGCCAATCGCCATTGCCGAGCCAGCGCCGCGCGACCTCGGCGCAGGTGACCGGTTTGCCGCTCGAGTCGGTCTGGCGGGCGTCGCGCGCCTTCATCACCAGATTGAAGGTCATCGGCAGGCGCGTTGCCGACTTGCTGCCGTCTGGATTGGTCTCGAAGCGAGCCAGACGATAGATCAACCGGATCTCGCCGCAGGACTCTTCCGACACATAGGCGCGGTCCATGCGGTTGACGATGCCGGCCAGCACGAAGCGCGTATCGGCGGATTTCAGCACGGCCCGGTCGAACAGCTGGACGTCAAAACCTTCGCCGACGCCGATGGTCTCGCTTGGCGAGGCCGCCTTGCGTTGCGCGATATAGCGGTCGAATTCCGCATCGATCGCCGGCGGAATGTCCTTGAGCTCCGGTAGTGACGAGAACAGCAAATCGCTCGTCAGCGCGACATCTGCTTTGCGCTCAGGCTGCAACAGGCGCGAGATCGTAAGCGCATCGCTTTGATCGAACTTGCGCAGGAGATCGGGATCGGTGATCGCGGTGCCGCGCGTGAGCGACGCGTTCTCCGCAGCCATTGACGACATGTCGCCGCCGAACAACACGACGACAGCAACGAGAATTCGCAACGCACGGCTCATGCCTTCAATAACACCGCGCCGGTCCGCCTATTCAAGCAAAAAGGCGCTTCACATGGTGGTGAAGCGCCTCTTGGAAAGTCTTATATTGACCGCTTAGCGCGCGACGATCAGGCCCTTGCTGGTGACAACCACCCAGCGGCCGTCCTGGCGGCGGATCGCATCGACGCGACCGACCCCGGGGATGGGATCGCCGGCATAGACCTCGTAGAGCCCGCCCCTGCCCTCGATCAACGCGCCGCCATTGGAGACGTCGCGCAAGACCCAGCCATCGACCGTCGGCAGACGGCCGACTTCGGTCTTCGGCGCGGCGGGCGCGGGAGCCGGCGCGGCGGCAGCGGTCGCAACCTGGGTCGGCGCGATCGAGCCGGTGGTCTCCTTCGCGGGCGCCGCGGCGGCGGCCTGTGCGGGGGCAGCAGGCGGCGTGGCGCGGAGCTTGTCGACGGTCTCGGACAGCTTTGCGAGCTTGGCCATCGGCTCGGCCTGCGCCTTCTCGAGCTTGTCGAGGCGGTCGTTGGTCCGGTTGATCTGGCTGAGGCCCGTCTTCGAGCTGTGCTCGACATTCGCCTTGAGCGCGACGATGTCGGCATCGATCCGGGAGACGGAGGCATCCAGCGCGCCGGTATCGGCCACCTGCACCGGCGCCGGGCCGGCGAAACGCATCATGCCGGCGGTCGCGAGCGCACCGCTGATGGCGCCGACGCAGGCCGCGATCGCTACCACCGCGGCCATCGCCGACAGGCGGCGCTTGCTGCCGGTCTCGCGTACTTCATCGGCTGTCACATGCGGGGCGAACTCTTCACGGTCCCAGGCCCGCTCCGAGGGCGCCATTACGATGAGCTTGCCAGGCTTCGTCTCGGATTTGGGCTCCGGCTTGGTTTCAGCTTTGGCTTCAAACTTCGGGATCTCGACCCGTGGCGGCTCGACCTTTGGAGCGTCCGCTTTGGGCGGCGCCTCGTGGTCGGGGGCGATCGAGGGGGCATCGATCGCGGCGGCAGCCTCGACGGCCTGCGGCGCGGGTGCGGCGGCGTCAACGGCGCCAGTCTCCTGGGCGGCCAGTTCGGGCATTGGTTCGCTCACGGCTCAAATACTCCAGTCTAGGTTGACTTTTTGGTAACTTTCATTGCTTGCGAATTCCTTACCTTGGGACCCGCTTACCGAAATTTTAGGAACTCGTCCGAGGCCGAATTGGGTCGGGAAAGTGGAACCGGCGTGGCGACGTGCAACAAATTGTCAGCCCATGCTGCCCTGCGGCAGGCGGCTCGCCTTAGCCGAAGGGCTGTTTGCCCGTCACTGTTCCCCGGCTAACATGGCTTGTCCCGTCAGCCAGAAGGCGTTTGGGGGTGCCATGACGATCGAGAAGTGCATCAACGAGTTTGCTGTCGATGACGTCATCTTCGAGGAGGGTTCGACGGGCCGCGAGCTCTTCGTCGTGCTCGGCGGCGAGGTCGAGATCGCCAAGGTCAGCGGCGCGAGCAAGACCACCATCATCAAACTCGGCAAGGGCGAGTTCTTCGGCGAGATGGCCGTGATCGACGGCTCCGCGCGCTCGGCAACCGCGATTGCTTCTGCGCCGAACACAAAGGTGATGCGGATCAATCACGCCCGCTTCGTCTATCTCGTCAGCCAGCAGCCGGCGTTTGCGCTGATGGTGATGGACGCGCTCTCCAAGCGGCTGCGTGCTTCCAATGCGGTGACTTACCGGGAAGCGCAATCATGAGCGATCGCAAGCCCAATTCATTCCCGATCCTGATGAAGAACGAGACCTGCTCGCTGATCCAGGCAGCGGACGACGTCTACCAGATCCGCTTCTCCAACCGCGCCGCCAACGCCTATCTCGTCCGCGGCTCGGCGCGCACCATCCTGATCGATGTCGGGCTGTCCTCGAACTACCCGGCGATGGTCGAGTGCCTGAGCTTCGTCGGCTGCCCGCCGGAAAAGATCGACATGGTCGTGCTGAGCCACGAGCATCTTGATCACATCGGCGCCGCCTGGCACTTCAACGAGCGTCGCACCTTGGTCGTCGCCCATCGGCTTGCCGCCAACAAGATCATGCTGCGCGACGATTTCTCGATGCTGCGCAAGATGTTCAACGAGCCGAACGTGCCTGTTAACATCGACATCTGGCTCGAGGAAGGCAATGTGATCGACCTCGGCAATTTCCGCCTCAACGTGATGTACACGCCGGGCCACACCTCGGCCTGCATCACGCTGTTCGACCAGGACAAGGGCCTGCTGTTCGCCGCCGACACGCTGATGCCCGGCGGCGTGATGGGCGGCGTGTTCGGCTCCGGCAGCATCTCCGACTACATCCAGTCGCTGGAGCGCATCAAGGGGCTGGATACGAAGCTCCTGCTGTCAGGGCACGGGCGGCTGTCGGATACGCCGCAGGACGACGTGCGCATCGCGATTGCGAGGTCGCATGGGCTGCTGGCGGACACCGCGCAACTGTTCGACGCACTCGACGCCCGCTCGAATTTCGAGCCGATCATGCAGTCGGTGCGGGATTTGAACAAGCTGGATGATTGAGGGGGCTTGTGCCAAGGAGACTCACCGCGAAGCCTTGGCACAATGCGCCACAATGTCGTCCTGGCGAAAGCCAGGACCCATACCGCGAGGTCTATCGATGATCCGCGGTATGAGTACCAGACAATGGGTCTTCGCCAAACTTTTCCCTGGGGTAATGGGTCCTGGCTTTCGCCAGGACGACGTGGAGGCTCACATCACCACCGGCGCATCCGGCAGCTCATTCGGATGCGGCCCACTCGGCGGATAGTGCTTTGCCAGCTCCCGCGACACCGCCGCGATGCCGCCGATCACGCCGCGCTCGAACTGGCCCGACCTGAACTCGGTCTCCATCGCGCGGCAGATCGTCTCCCAGCCAGCCGCGCCGACCTTCGCATCGATGCCGCGATCGGCGATGATCTCGACGTCGCGGTCGGCCAACAACAAGTAGATCAGCACGCCGTTGTTGTGCGCGGTGTCCCATATCCGCAAATGCGCGAACACATCGAGCGCGCGCTCGCGTGCGGACTGGTTGCGGAACAGCGGGCCGCCGTCGAGCGCGCCTTCGACGACGAAACGGACCTGGCCGGAATGCGTTGTTTCGTTCTGCTTGATCGCCTGCTCGATGCGATCGAGCACGTTTTGCGGGAAGATCTGCTTCGCCCGCCAATGATGCTGCGCGAGATGTTTGGCAATGCGCTTGATGCTCATGACCTACCAGCTCCCCGAGGCGCCACCGCCACCAAAGCTGCCGCCACCGCCGCTGAATCCACCGCTGGACGACGATCCGCCGCTCCAGCCGCCGGATGAGGAGCCACTCGACCAGGAGCCGCCACGCGATGGGCCCGTCGATGTTGGGAACAGATCGGCGATAAACGCCAGAACAAAGCCGATAATTCCGGCGAGCAAGGCAAGCCCGGCCGATCCGAGGATGAGCAGCGCCAGGATGCCGACCACGCTGCCGGTCGCGACCGAGCCCAGCAATCGCCCCAACAGCGAGCGCAGGAAGCCGCCGACGACAAGCGAGGTAAACAGCGCGACCGGGACAAGCGGCCCGATGTCGTCCAGATTGCCAAAATTCACGCTGCGTGAGGGAACCGGCAGCGGCTCGCCATCGACAACGCGCATCATCCGGTCGATGCCGGCGGAGATGCCGCCGGCGAGATCTCCCTCCCTGAACTTCGGCGTCATGACCTCGTCGATGATCCGCCGCGAAGTCACGTCGGTGAGCGCGCCTTCGAGGCCGTAGCCGACCTCGATGCGCATATGATGGTCGTTCTTGGCGACGACGAGGATCGCACCGTCATCGACCTTCTTGCGGCCGATCTTCCAGGCCTCAGCAACGCGGATCGAGAACTGATCGATCGTCTCCGGGTCCGTCGTCGGCACAATCAGCACGACGATCTGGCTGCCTTTTCGGGTTTCGAAGTCGCTGAGCTTCTGCGACAGCGCGGCGATGTCGCCGCTCGACAGCGTGCCGGTCCGGTCGACCACGCGCCCTGTGAGCTGCGGCACCGCGACGTCCGCTGCGACGGGAAGGGCGAAGGTGAGCAGGAGTGCGAACACGATGGCTGCGCGCCACACACTCAGTGTCATCGCCCGGCTTGACCGGGCGATCCAGTATTCCAGAGAGGCCAGCGAGGTACGGAGAGGTCGCGGCGTACTGGATTCCCCGCCTTCGCGGGGAATGACAGCGATGGGTCGGCCCAAACGCATTCGCAAAATGGCGCGCACTTACTTCGACGGCGCGGGCGCAGGATTGAAATCGACCTTCGGCGCGGTCGAGATTTCCTTCTCGTTCTCGACCGAGAAGTTCGGTTTCTCCTTGTAACCGAACACCATCGCAGTGAGGTTGCTCGGGAACGAGCGGATGGTGACGTTATAGTCCTGCACCGCCTTGATGTAGCGGTTGCGCGCCACCGTGATGCGGTTCTCGGTGCCTTCGAGCTGGGACATCAGGTCCTTGAACAGCGCGTCCGACTTGAGCTGCGGGTAATTCTCGGTGACCACAAGGAGCCGCGACAACGCGCTGGAGAGCTCGCCCTGGGCGGCCTGGAATTTCTGGAGCGCGGCCGGATCATTCAGCACCTCCGGCGTCGCTTGCACGCTGCCGACCTTGGCGCGGGCGTTGGTGACGCCGAGCAGCACGTCCTTCTCCTGCTGCGCGAAACCCTTCACCGAGTTGACCAGGTTCGGCACGAGATCGGCGCGGCGCTGATACTGGTTCACGACCTCGGACCAGTTGGCCTTGATCTGCTCGTCCTGGCTCTGGATCGCGTTGTAGCCGCAATTGGTGAGGCTGAGCGAGGCCAGCGCCGCCAGCACGGTCAGGATCTTGCGCATTAAATTTCTCCCGGTGAAATCTGGCGCAAACTACCAGATTGAGCGCGAGTGATGCCAGACATCTTGTGCCGGAAGCGCGAAAAGCAGCCGATTGACGCAAGCCTCTTGCCTATCACTGGCCGACATAGTCAACTTGGCGAAACAACAAGATCAAGCTGGAAACGCCAGGGGGAACACGATGTCCTCGTTCGAGACCATCCTCGTGGAGAGGCCGGAGCCGGCGATTACCCGGATCGTGATGAACCGGCCCGATGCGCGCAATGCGCAGAACCTGCAAATGACCTACGACCTCAACGCCGCCTTCGATGCGGCGGTGCAGGATGACGCGGTCAAGGTCATCATCCTCGCCGGCAATGGTCCGCACTTCTCCTCTGGTCACGACCTACGCCCGGGCGGCAAAAATGCCGCGGGCGTCGATTTTCCACCGATCGGAAATTGGGGCGGCTTTGCCGAATCCAATGCCCATGGCCGCTTTGCGCGCGAGCAGGAAATCTATCTCCAGATCACGCGGCGCTGGCGCAACCTGGCCAAGCCGACCATCGCGGAGGTGCACGGCAAGTGTATCGCCGGCGGCTTGATGCTGGCCTGGGCCTGCGACCTCATCGTCGCCAGCGATGATGCGCAGTTCTGCGATCCCGTCGTCACGATGGGCGTCTGCGGCGTCGAATGGTTCGTGCATCCCTGGGAACTCGGGCCGCGCAAGGCGAAGGAATTTTTGTTCACTGCCGACGCATGGAGCGCGCAGGAGGCGCATCAGCTGGGCATGGTCAATCAGGTCGTGCCGCGCCCGGAGCTATCATCGCGCGTGCTGGAGCTGGCACGCCGGATCGCAGCAAAACCCTCGTTCGCGCTGAAGCTAACCAAGGAGGCGGTGAATCGCTCGGTCGATCTGATGGGCCAGCCGGCCGCGATCGACCAGGCCTTTGCGCTGCATCAGCTCTGTCACGCCCACAATCTCCAGGAATTCGGCATGGTGGTCGATCCGGCCGGCCTGCATCCCTCCGTGCGCAAGCCGCCAGCAGCCGCGGAGTAGACACGATGGATCTCAACCTCAGTGACGAGCAACGGCTGCTGCGCGAGAGCGCCGAACGTTTCGTGGCCGGAAGCTACGATGCCGATCACCGCCGCAAGATGGCGAATGATCCGCGCGGCTTCAGCCCGGCGGTGTGGACGCAGTTTGCCGAGCTCGGCTGGCTGGCGCTCCCAATCGTGGAGGACTTTGGCGGACTCGGCGGCGGCGCGGTCGAGATTGGCATTTTGATGGAGGCGTTTGGTCGCGGGCTGGTGTCCGAGCCTTATGTCGCAACCGTCGTGCTCGGGGCTGCATTGATCGATAAATGTGGCAATGCCGCGCAGAAGCAGGAGCGGCTGCCGAGGATCGCCGAGGGCACGCTGAAGCTGGCTCTTGCTCATTCCGAGCGCGCAGCGCGGTTCGATCTGACAAAAGTTGCGACCATCGCCAACAAGACGGCACAGGGCTGGCGGCTCTCCGGCAGCAAGATCGCCGTGCTCGACGGCCACGCCGCCGACGAGATTATTGTCTCCGCGCACATCCACGATCATCAGGGACCATCCGGGCGGATCGGCCTGTTCGTTGTGCCGACGCAGACGCCTAGCCTCGCGATCTCTGACTACGAGCGCCTCGGCGGCGGCCGCGCCTGCAACATCGAGTTGTCCGACGTGCAGCTTCCTGAAGAAGCCCTGCTCGGCGACGGCCACGACGCGCTGCCCGCGATCGAATGGGCCGTCGACCGCGCCATGGCCGCGCTCGGCGCGGAGGCCGTCGGCATCATGCAGACGCTTGTCGACACCACGCTCGAATACACCAAGATCCGAAAACAGTTCGGCCGGCCGCTGTCCGCCAACCAGGTGATCCGCCACCGCCTCGCCGACATGGCGATGCAGGTCGACGAGGCGCGTTCGATGGCGCTGCGCGCCGCGCTCAAGGTCGACGCCGAGCCGGTCGAGCGCGCGCGAGCCGCATCGGGCGCGAAAGCAAAGATCGGCAAATGCGCGCGCTTCGTCGGCGAGCAGTCGATCCAGCTGCATGGCGGCATGGGCGTGACCGAGGAGCTCGAGGTCGGCGCCTATTTCAAGCGCCTTGTTGCTTTCGACACGCTGTTCGGCGGCAGCGCGCATCATTATCGCCGCCATGCCGAGCTTGGCCGCACCGCCGTGCAGGCCTGAAGGGAGCGCATCATGGACCTGTCGTTCAATGCCGAGGAGCGCACCTTCCAGGACGAGGTACGCGGCTTCATCGCCAAGAATCTCACCGAGGAGATGAAGCGCGCGACCGCGCTGACGCCGTCGGTGTTCTCCGATCCCGATATCGGCATGGCCTGGCAGCGCGCGCTGAACCGCCAGGGCTGGGGCGCGCCGGGCTGGCCGGTGGACCATGGCGGGCCGGACTGGACCTCGGCGCAGCGCTGGATTTTCGAGACAGAATCCGCGCGGGCCGGCGTGCCAAACGTCAACGTGATGGGTGTGAAGATGGTCGGGCCCGTCATCATCGGCTTCGGCTCGCCTGAGCAGAAGAATTTCTATCTGCCGCGGATTCTCTCCGGCGAGGATTATTGGTGCCAGGGCTATTCGGAGCCGGGCTCCGGCTCCGATCTCTCCTCGCTGAAGACGCGCGCGGTGCGCGACGGCGATGACTACATCATCAACGGCACCAAGATCTGGACCACGCATGCGCATCACGCCAACCGCATGTTTGCGCTGGTGCGCACCAGCGACGGGCGGCGGCAGCAGGACGGCATCAGCTTTGTCCTGATCGACATGACAACGCCGGGCATCACCACCCGACCGATCCTCACCATCGGCGGCGACCACGAGGTCAACCAGGTTTTCTTCGACGACGTGCGCGTGCCCGTCGCCAACCGCGTCGGCGAGGAAGGCAAGGGCTGGACCTACGGCAAATATCTGCTCGAGTTCGAACGCGGCTCTGGCATCGCGTCAGCAAAGCTGCGCGAGGGGTTGAAGGCGATCTCTGACCTTGCTGAGTCCGACCTGACCGGCCGCGCGATCGACAGTCCCGATATCGCCACGCGCATCTCCGAGGTCGAGGTCGATATCGACGCGCTGGAGATGACCGAGCTGCGCGTGCTCTCGGCGCTCCAGACCGGACAAAATCCCGGCGCGGTGTCCTCAATCCTGAAGCTGCGCAACAGCGAAATCCGCCAGGCCGTGACGCGGCTGGGCGCCGACGTGATCGGCCACGACGCCCTCGCCATCGAGCCGATGCGCCCGCTCTACAAGCTCAACCACGAGCCGGCGATACCTGAGGAGATGCTGACGGTGGTGCCGGAATATCTCAATGGCCGGGCCTATACGATCTTCGGCGGCACGTCGGAGATCCAGCGCGATATTATTGCGAAGATGATGTTGGGAATTTAGCCTACGTTGGCGCGGCATTTTCCGCCGTCGTCCCGGACAAGCGAAGCGCAGATCCGGGACCCATAACCACAGGGAGAGGTTATGGCATGAGCTGGTCACCACGAGTCTTCGCCAAACCACTTCCTGTGGTTATGGGTCCCGGGCTCGCGCTTCGCGCGCCCCGGGACGACGAGGGGGAGTTAACCCGCCGCCTTCGCCTCCCGGATCGCCTTCCAGATCTTCTGCGGCGTCAGCGGCGTGTTGAGCTGGGTGATGCCGAGCTCGGCCAGCGCATCCATCACGCCGTTGGTGACGCAGGGCGGGCCGCCGATGGCGCCGGATTCGCCGCAGCCCTTGGCGCCGAGCGGATTGGTGCGGCAGGGCGCGGAATCATCCAGCGTCACCACAATCGGCGGCACGTCATCAGCGCGCGGGATGCAGTAGTCCTGGTAGCTCGCAGTGAGGAGCTGGCCGTCGGAATCGTATGATACGCCCTCGTACAAGGCCTGACCGATGCCCTGCGCCACGCCGCCGTGGATCTGACCCGTCACCAGCATCGGGTTCACGGCAACACCGACGTCGTCGACGGTCGTGTAGCGCACGACCTTGGACACGCCGGTCTCCGGATCGATCTCGACCTCGCAGATATGCGTGCCGTTCGGCCAGCTCGGACCGTCGACCTCGCCTTCGGAATCGACGCTCAGCTTCGCACCGTTCTCTTTCTCGGCGAGATCGAACAGGCTGATGCGACGGTCGGTACCGACCACGGTGAGCATGCCGCCCTGATATTCGATGTCCTCGACCGAGGTCTCGAGCACGTTCGCCGCCTTCTCGCGCGCCTTCTGGATCAAATCATTGGAGGAGACTGCCACAGCCGTACCGCCGACGAACAGCGAGCGCGAGCCGACGCTGCCGAAGCCTGTCGCCAGATCGGTATCGCCCTGGACGACATCGATCTTGTCCATGGAGACGCCGAGCGTGTCAGCGATCATCTGGGTGTAGGTTGTCGCAAGCCCCTGCCCCATCGCCATGGTGCCCGAATGCAGGATGACGCGGCCCTGCGAAGTCGCGTGCAGGCTGACTTTTTCGGTGTGCGCGCGGCCGCCGGTCCATTCGATATAGGAGGTGAGCCCGCGGCCGTAGAGCAGGCCCTTCTTCTTCGCCGCCTTCTTGCGCGCAGCAAAGCCGTCCCAGTCGGCGAGCTTCACGGCGCGATCGAGCATGTGCGCGAAGGCACCGGAGTCATAGACCTGGCCTGCGGCGTTCGTATAAGGCAGCTGCGCCGGCTTGATGTAGTTCACTTTGCGGATCGCGCGCGGATCCATGCCGATCTTCCGTGCGGCGGCGTCGAACAGGCGCTCCACGATGAAGACGGCCTCGGGCCGGCCCGCGCCGCGATAGGCGCCGACCGGCGCGGTGTGGGTCATCACCGACTTGATCTCGAAATGCACCAGCGGCAAATCGTAGACGCCGGTCTGCACGAAGGGACCAAGCACCAGCGGAATGATGTTCGCCGCGCCTGAGGAATACGCGCCGGTACAGCCGATTGACGTGACGCGATAGGCCAGCACCTTGCCCTTCTCGTCGAGCGCAAAGGAGGCGGTCGAGGTGAGATCGCGGCCATGAGTGCCGCCGACGAATTCGTCGGTGCGGTCGCCGCGCCAGCGGATTTTCCTGTTCAGCTTGGTCGCGACATAGGCGACGATGCCGTCTTCGGGATAGAGATTGGTCTTCTGGCCAAAACCGCCGCCGATATCGCCGACCAGCACGCGCACGCTGTCCTTCGGCCGCTTCAGCACGGCCTCCGCCAGCACATCGCGGGTCGAGGCCGGCGTCTGCGACTGCACATGAAGCAGGAGCCGGCCGGACGTCTTGTCGATCTCGGCAATCGTCGACCGCGGCTCCATGGCGGAGGGCACCAGGCGCTGACTGACGAGATCGAGCTCGACGGTGTGCGCGGCCTTGGCGAAGGCTTCGTCGACCTTGGCGGCGTCGCCATAGCTCATCGCGCCGACGATGTTGTCGGGCGCATCCGGCCACACCACCGGCGCGCCGGGCTTCACGGCCGCGACCGGATCGACCACCGCGGGCTGCACGTCATACTCGATCACGATCGCTTCGGCGGCGCTTTGGGCGGCTGCGCGCGACGAAGCCACCACCGCGGCCACCGCCTCGCCGGTATAGCGCACGACCTCATGGGCGAGCAGCCGGCGCGGCGGCACCGTCATCGGCTTGCCGTCGGGGCGCTTGAAGATGCTCAGGGTCGGAATGGTACCGACGTCGTCCTTGATCAGGTCGGCGCCGGTGTAGACCGCGGTGACGCCGGGCATCTCCGTCGCCGCACTGGTATCGATCGAGACGATGTTCGCGTGCGCATGCGGCGAACGCAGCACATGCAACCACAGCGCGCCGTCCTCCGGCTTGTCGTCGATGAACTGCCCCTTCCCGGTGAGCAGCCGCTGGTCTTCCAAACGCTTGACGGGCTGGCCCGCTCCGAAACGCAGATTGCCGGGAAGAATGTTCATTCCGCTGGGTCCTCGAAGTCTCTTGAAATCGGGCTGCCTTTTAGCGGATCGAGGCAGGCGAGACCAGCCGCGGTTTTGGGCGGGATATCCACGATTCCGGCATGCCGTCCCGTAAATCTGCGATTCCGTAGGGTGGGCAAAGGCGCACTTGCGCCGTGCCCACCATCGCTCGACGGACGTGATCAGATGGTGGGCACGCTACGCTTTGCCCACCCTACGGCACCGGTCGTGTCGGGAACGACGGCTCGCTAATCAAGCTCCCGCAATGCCGCTTCCACGACTTTGCGCTGCTCAGCCGTCAGCGGGGCCTGCGGCGGGACGGGATCGCCGACATCGTAGCCCTGGATGGCGAGGCCGGCCTTGATACAGGCTGCGAGGTTGAAGCGGGCGAAGGCCTCGTTGATGCGCCACAGCCGGCGCTGGAGCGCGACCGCCTCGTCCCAGCGGCCGGCCTTGCAGAGCTCGTAGAGCGCAACGCTCTGGCGCGGGATGATGCAGGCCGGGCCCGCCATCCAGCCGCGGCCGCCGATCAGCATCACCGCAGCCGGGATATGGGCAGAGGCCGAGAACACGCGCAAGCTATCGCCGCAGCGATTCATGATCGAGAGCAGCCGGCCGGTATTGGTCGAGGCATCCTTGATGCAGCCGATGCGCGGATGCTCGGCGAGACGCGCGATGATTTCGAGGGTGAGATCGGAGCGCTGGAACTGCGGATTGGTGTAGATGACGACCGGAATGTCCACGGCATCCGCAATGGCGCGGAAATAGGATTCGACCTGGGCGTCGGCGAGCGGGAAGTAAGCCTCCAGGATCGCCAGGATGCCGTCGGCGCCGAGCTTCTGGTACGCCTTGGCCTGCGCCACCGCGTCCGCCGTCGAGGTCGAGGCGACGCCGGCCACGACCGGCACGCGGCCCTTCGCAGCCTCGATCGTGGTCTGCACGATCGACATACGCTGCGCGGCATTGAGATAGGCAAACTCGCCGGTCGAACCGAGCGGCGTCAGCCCGTGCACACCCGCGCCAATCAGATCGTCGCAGAGCTTTGCGAGGACGTTCGTGCGCACCGCGCCATCGGCATCGACGGGCGAGACGAGATAGGGGAAGACGCCATGAAAATCGGACATGTCGAGGAATGATCCGGTATATCGGGGGCAGCTCGGCCCACGCCACCTGTTCGGTGCTAACATGGCTCCAATTGGCCGGCAAGCAAGCCTCGGGATGAACCGACGGGTCACGTTAAGCGCGTCTCTGAGCGCTCGCTCACACCTTGAGCAGCCGCACCCGCGTGCCCCAGGGATCGACCGCCTCCACGCCGTTCGGCAACGCCGTGACCTGCGCGCCGCCCTTACGCAAACGCTCTTCCTGCGCGGCGAGCAGCTCCGGCTTCTCCGTCACCAGCGAAAACCAGGCAAGCCCCGTCGTGGCATCGTCGCGTTGGCCTGCGCTCTGGCTCTGCCAGACATTCATGCCGAGGTGATGGTGATAGCGGCCCGACGACAGGAACGCGGCGCCGTTGCGCTTGCGGGTCAGATCGAGGCCGACCGTGCCGTGATAGAAGCGCTCGGCCTCTGCGAGATCGCCGACACGCAGATGCATGTGGCCGACGCGCAGACCATCCGGCGCCCTGGCATAGTCGGCAACGCGCGTATTGGTCAGCGACAACAGGTCGGGGATGTTGAGCTCGTCGGCGGCCATCTTCACGCTGCCCTCGCTCCACTGCCATTGCGAGGGATCGCGATCAGCATAGACCTCGATGCCGTTGCCTTCGGGATCGTCGAGATAGACGGACTCGCTGACCAGATGATCGGCGAAACCCGACAGCGACACGCGATGCGAGGCGGCATGCACCAGCCAGCGCGCCAGATCCTTGCGCGTCGGCATCAGGAAGGCGGTGTGGTACAGTCCGGCGGCGTTGCGCGGCTCGATCGCGGCGTCGGGACGGGCTTCGAGCGCAAGCAGTGCGATCCCGGCGGTGCCGAGCTTTGCGGCAGTGCCTGAGCGCTCCATCACGGTGAGCCCGATCACGTCGCGGTAGTAGTCGGCAACCGTGTCGAGATTCTTCACCCGGAGCGTCACCATGCCGACCCGCATCGGCGTTCGGCTGGCGTAGGTCGGCCCGCTACCTTGCGGCGTGCCCTCGGCCCGCGCCGCGGCCGCGGCGGCGGCCGCAAGCGAGGTGGCGCCGGCGAGATGAAGCAGGGTGCGGCGGGTGAGATCGATGGTCATCAGTCAGGGCTCGCTGAAAACGTTCAAAGCCGGGCGGCGCAATTTTGCGATTGCTACACGTTCCCGTGAGCGGCTCCCAATCACATGTTCGTCGGCCGTGGTCCTACGGAGTCCGATCCCTTTGGCCTGTCCTGGCCACCCGGCCAGTTTCGCAATCGCCCGCAACATCCCAGATTGAGGACAGCTTACAGGAGCCCGCCATGACCGCCTCCACCCCTCTGTCCTCGCTATCGTCCGCGCTCGCGGATGTCGTGGCGCGCGCCGCGCCGTCCATCGTCTCCGTGCACTCGCATCGCTCCCGCGCGACCGGCTTCGTCTGGAAGCCCGGCCTGATCGTCACCGCTGATGAGGCGCTGGCCGAGGAGGGTAAGGTCGAGATCGGCCTCTCCGACGGCAGCACGGTCGCCGCCACGATCGCGGGCCGCGACCATACGACCGATATCGCGCTATTGCGCGCTGACACCGGCATCGCCCCTGTCAAGCTGGCCGCCATCGTCCCAGCCCTCGGCACGTTGGCGGTCGTCGTCGCGACCAACCGCGACGCACCGAGTGCGGCGCTGGGGATGGTGTCGCTGTCCGGCAAGAGCTGGCGCTCCTTGCGCGGCGGCGACATCGATGCGCGGATTGAGCTCGACGTTCGCCTGCGTCCCAGCCAGGAGGGAGGCCTTGCGCTCGATGCCTCGGGCGAGGCCTTCGGTATGGCCGTGCTTGGGCCTCGGCGCGTGCTGGTGATTCCGACGGCCACGATCGAGCGTGTCGCGACGCAGCTCGATACGCGCGGCCGCATTGCTCGCGGATATCTCGGGCTCGGGCTCCAGCCGGTGCGGCTCGACGACGGTGTCGGCGCGATGGTGATGAATGTCGACAAGACTGGCCCCTCGGCCGCCGCCGGCATCCGCCAGGGCGACGTGATCGTGGCCGTCGACGGCCAAAAACTCTCCGGTGTGCGCGCACTGTTACGAACGCTGGGACCCGCGAGCGTCGGTTCGGTGGTCGATGTCGCGGTGCGCCGCGGCGACGAGCCGGCCAGCTTCAAGGTCACGATCGGCGAGAGGCCGGAGGCGTGAGCGAGGACAAAACGCCGGAGATCGTGCTGTCGCTCGAGATCGACGATCCCGCCCTCGCCGATCGCCTGGCGGCGCTGCTCAGCGGCGTCGCGGGGCTTCGCCTTGCCGCGCCCGGCGAGCACGCTGCGGCAACGGTGGTCGCCCGCGATCCCCGTAGCATGCCCGAAGACATCGCATTGACGCAGCGCGAGCTCGACGTGCTGGCGCTGATGGCTGAAGGTTCCTCCAACAAGATGATCGCGCGTCAGCTCAACATCTCCGTGCATACCGTGAAGTTTCATGTCGGCTCGCTGCTCGACAAGCTGGATGCCACCGGCCGCACCGATGCAGTGGCGCATGCGGCGCGCCGCGGCGTGATCGAGCTATAGCGCCACCGGGAAGCTGAGCTGAACCGTCAGGCCCGGCGCATTGTCATGTAGTGCGACCTCTGCGCCATGGAGGCCGGCAACGGCGGCGACCAGGCTCAAGCCCAGTCCGTTGCCCGGGGTGTAGCGGCTCTGCTCGAGACGGTAGAAGCGCTTGAACACGTGATCACGCGCCTCAGTGGGAATGCCCGGACCATCATCGGCGATTGCGATCATCGCGCCGTCGCCGGCGCTGCGGCAGGTCACAGTCACCTGTCCGCCCGCACGGCCGTGCTTGATCGCGTTATCGACGAGATTGGCGATCGCATCGAACAGCAGATCGCGGTCGCCGGTCACTGGCACCTCGCGGTCGCCGCCGAGGCTGAGACGGGTGGCAACCTGTTCGGCGGCAGCGTCGTAGAGCTCGACCACCTCGCCCGCGATCTCGGCAAGATCGAGCGCGCGAAATGCACTCCTGCGCGCGCGGGTCTCGATTTCCGAGATCCGCGTGATCGAGGCGAACATGCCGAGCACGGCGTCGAGGTCGGCGATGGTGTCGCCGATCAGAGCCGCGTCGGACTCACCGTCGCGCGGGGCGTGATAGGCCTTTTCCAGCCGGCCGCGCATGCGGGTCAGCGGCGTGCGCAAATCGTGGGCGACGTTGTCGCTGACTTGCTTGACCTCGCCCACCAGCGTCTCGATGCGGTCGAGCATCTGGTTGAGGTTTTCGGCGACGCGGTCCCATTCGTCGTGGCTGCCGCGCAAGGGGATGCGCTGGTCGAGACCGGCAAGCATGATGGCGCGGCTGGTGGCATTGATCTCTTCGATCCGTCCCACCGTGCGCCGTGTCACCAGCACGGCCGCAAGGCCGGCCAGCACTGCAAGCAGCACCGCGACCGCGATCATCGCAAGCTCGATCATCGCGGTGAAGCCGCTGTGATCGCCAGCGTCGCCGACCCGGCTCTCCACATAGGCGAGCGTGCCGTAATAGACATAAGCCATGATCGCCGCGACGATCAGCCCGAATGCGGCGATCGCGATCAGCGCCAGCCGGAAGGTTGACGAAAGAAGCGTTTTAACCAGGAGCACGGATGCAATATCCGATGCCGCGGATGGTATGGATCAGCGGATAGGCCTGGGCATCGTCGACCTTGCGGCGGACGCGCCCGACATAGACGTCGATGATGTTGGTGGAGGGATCGAAATGCAGATCCCAGACATGCTGGAGCAGCATCGCGCGGGAGACGACGCGGCCCTCATTGCGGACGAGATATTCGAGCAACTGAAACTCGCGCGGCAGCAGCGGAATTTTGCGGCCGCGGCGACTGGCATTGCGTGCAATCAGGTCGATGGCGAGATCGCCGACCCGCAAAATGGTTTCCTTGGCGATGGTCTCACTGCGGCGGCCGAGCGCTTCCAGGCGGGCGAGCAGTTCGACAAAGGAAAATGGCTTGACGAGATAGTCATCGCCGCCGGCGCGCAAGCCGCGCACGCGGTCGTCGACCTCGCCGAGCGCGGAGATGATCAGGAAGGGAGCAGCAACGCCATCATCGCGCATTTGCCGCATCACGGTGATGCCGTCGATGTCGGGCAGCATGCGGTCGATGGTGATCACAGCATAGTCGCGCGCGGCGCCGTGGCTCAGGGCTTCGCGCCCCGTGGCGGCGAGATCGACATCGTAACCGGAGGTCGTCAGCTCCTCGACGAGCTGGCCTGCGGTTTCCGGATCGTCCTCGACGACCAGGATGCGACGGTGGCCTCCGGTCATGACAAACTCCGCGCGACGATCGCCACCAGACTATCCCGTTCCGGGGCTGAGCGGAACTGCCCGGTGGCGATCGCGACAATGGTGCGGTACGGCGGTGCTAATACCAATTATCCCCGCACACATTGACCCATTGCCATCCATAGGGCGTCAAGCTCCTGCGCCAACAGCCATCGTCGTAATAGTTGGCGTAGTAGGGCGCGCCGAAGACGGCGAAACGGCGGAAATGATGGTGGTGAAAGAAGAAGGCATGGCGGCCGATGAAAGGCCGGCCGTGCAAGCCGGCACCGGCGAAGCGCGGCCCGAAGGCAGCGCGGGTCGCCAGTGGCGCACCGGCAAAGCGTGGCCCAAAGGCAGCACGGGCGGCCATCGGCGAGCCGGCAAAGCGGGCGCCGCCGAAGTGAGCACGGCCCATGCCGCCGAAGTGCATGCCGCCGCCCATGCCGCCGACGTGCATCCCTCCACCGCCGAAATGCCCGCCGCCGCCGAAGCCGCCACCACCATGCCCTCCGCCGCCAAAACCACCACCACCATGGCCACCGCCTCCACCTCGGGCAAGAACGGGCGAAGCGACCGCCAATGTCGCAGCCATGGCCGCCGCGACGATGCCGGTGAGAAGCCTGTTGTTCATCAGAAGATCCTCCTTGTCACGGCGACAGTCTCGCCGCTCCAGAGGACCAGATGAGGAGAATGCGCCCTCACCTTCAACTTACAAATGCGCCAGATTCTGACGCGGAAGTTAGGGAGGCAAGCTCTCTCACCCTCGCCCCGTTCTTACGGGGAGAGGGTGAGGTGAGGGGCTATTTCCGCGAGTGTGATGCGAGCTGATTCACGACACTCACTCAACGAGTCGGATGGACCTACATCTCGGCGACGCAGTGCCCTGCCCCTCACCCGGATCGCTGGCGCGATCCGACCTCTCCCCGCAGCAGGGCGGGGAGCGGTTAAGAGAGACGCGGCGCTACGCTCGTTTGCCACCGTTCTTCTCGGCCGCACGTCGCAATGCTTCCGCGAGCGCGCCACCGCCGGAGGATTCCTGCTTGCGCGGCGCCGACGAGGTCATGCGGGCGGCATTGCGCGAGCTGTTGTCGCGCTGCATGCCGGGCGCATCCTTCTTGTCACCGACCTCGTCGTCGAGCCGCAAGGTCAGCGAGATGCGTTTGCGCGCGACCTCGAAGTCCAGCACCTTCACCTTGACGATGTCGCCGGGCTTCACCACCTCGCGCGGATCCTTGATGAAGGTTTTTGACATCGCCGAGATGTGCACGAGGCCGTCCTGGTGCACGCCAATGTCGACGAAGGCGCCGAAGGCGGCGACATTGGTCACGGTGCCCTCGAGGATCATGCCCTTCTTGAGATGCTTGATCTCCTCGACGCCCTCCATGAACACCGCGGCCTTGAATGCCGGACGCGGATCGCGGCCGGGCTTTTCAAGTTCGCGCAGGATGTCGGTGACGGTCGGCAGACCGAAGGTCTCGTCGACGAAATCCTTCGGCTTCAGCGTGCGCACGATCTCGCTGCTGCCGATCAGTGCCTTGATGTCGCTCTTGGTGGCGGAAAGGATACGCCGCACCACCGGATAGGCTTCCGGATGCACGCCGGAGGCATCGAGCGGGTCTTCGCCGCCGAGGATGCGCAGGAAGCCCGCGCACTGCTCGAACGCCTTGGGCCCGAGCCGCGGTACCTCCTTCAGCGCCTTGCGCGACTTGAAGGGGCCGTTAGCATCGCGGTGCTGCACGATGCTTTGCGCCAGGCCCGAGCCGACGCCCGACACGCGGGCGAGCAGCGGCGCGGACGCCGTGTTGACATCGACGCCGACGGCGTTCACGCAATCTTCGACCACGGCATCGAGCGACTTGGCGAGCTTGGCCTGACCGAGGTCGTGCTGATACTGGCCGACGCCGATCGCCTTGGGCTCGATCTTGACCAGCTCGGCGAGCGGATCCTGGAGCCGACGCGCGATCGAAACCGCGCCGCGCAGGGTGACGTCCAGCTCGGGCAATTCCTGCGACGCGAAGGCAGACGCCGAATAGACCGACGCGCCGGCTTCCGACACCACGATCTTGGTCATCTTCAGTTCGGCCAGGCCCTTGACGAGGTCGGCTGCAAGCTTGTCGGTTTCGCGCGAGGCGGTGCCGTTACCGATCGCAATCAGCTCGACGCGGTGCTTCAGCGCGAGCTTGCCGAGGATGGCAAGCGACTCGTTCCACTGCCGCTGCGGCTCGTGCGGATAGATCACAGCGGTATCGACAACCTTGCCGGTCGCGTCGGTGACGGCGACCTTGACGCCGGTGCGGTAGCCGGGATCGAGTCCCAAGGTGACGCGGGTGCCGGCGGGCGCGGCCAGCAACAGGTCGCGCAAATTGGAGGCGAACACGCGCACGGCCTCGGTCTCGGCCGCATTCCACAGCCGCATGCGCAGGTCGATATTGAGATGCACCTGGATCTTGGTGCGCCAGGCCCAGCGCACGGTGTCGATCATCCAGCGGTCGCCGGCGCGCTTGAGATCGGCGATGCCGAACCGCTTCATGATCTTCAGCTCGTAGATTCCCGGCGCGCCTGCCGGCGGCGCTTCGGGCTCGGCCTGGATCTGAAGATCGAGGATCTCTTCCTTTTCGCCGCGGAACATCGCGAGGATGCGGTGCGAGGGCAGCTTTGTCAGCGGCTCGGAGAACTCGAAATAGTCGGCGAACTTTTCGCCCTCGGTCTTCTTGCCGTCGCGCACCTTGGAGGCCATGCGCGCATTGGTCCAGACGTCCTCGCGCAGCGCGCCGATCAGGTCGGCGTCCTCGTCAAAACGTTCGACCAGAATGGCGCGGGCACCGTCGAGTGCTGCGGCAGCGTCCGCAACGCCCTTCTCGGCGTTGACGAAGGTCTCCGCAACCAGCTTGGGATCGTTCGTGGGCTCCGCCATCAGCTGATTGGCGAGCGGCTCGAGGCCGGCTTCCTTGGCGACCTCGGCCTTGGTGCGGCGCTTGGGCTTGAACGGCAGATAGATGTCTTCGAGGCGCGCCTTGCTGTCGGCGGCGAGAATACTGGCCTCTAACGCGGCATCGAGCTTGCCCTGCTCGCGGACCGACTCGAGGATTGACTTGCGGCGATCTTCGAGCTCGCGCAGGTAGACCAGGCGCTCCTCCAGGGTGCGTAATTGCGCGTCGTCGAGCGCACCGGTCGCTTCCTTCCGGTAACGGGCGATGAAAGGGACCGTGGCGCCGCCGTCAAGCAACGTCACCGCCGCCTCGACCTGCTCGGGGCGAACCCCAAGCTCCTGCGCAATTTTCTGGTTGATATTCGCCACGCGAGAATCCCTCTTCCAAGCACGCAACGCGAACCGAAACCGGCCGCGGGACGCCGCTTATGGACCAACCAAGGTTGATTCATCAAGGTGCGGCGCGCAACCGTCGACAGAGGATTTTTTTGTTGACCCGATGCGATCTCGCCACAATCGTGGGGGCGGCGGCCCAGCGCTGTGTTGCGTCGATCAAGATATTAGCCCGTCATCCTGAGGTGCGAGCCATGGGGCGCAACGCGCCACATGGTGAGCCTCGAAGGATGAACGGCCAAGAGCCGGGCCGTCGCCCTTCGAGACGCGCAAGAGCGCGCACCTCAGGGTGACGGTGTGAGAGCACGGCTTGTGGCTTGACATGCACCCCGGTTCCACGGCTGGTTTACGTGCCGGGCCCCTAAAGCCCACACGAGGACTAGAATGCGGACGACATCGGTCGGCGTCATCAGGATCGCCACCAAGGGCCCCGGCGACGTCTCCGGCCTCATGGACTTGATCGGCTCCGGCGTGATCGACCCGAAATCCATCCTCGCCGTCCTCGGCAAGACCGAGGGCAATGGCGGCGTCAACGACTTCACCCGGGAATATGCCGTCGCCGCGCTGTGCACGGCGCTGGCGCCGAGGCTCGGCCTGTCTCCGGAGGAGGTCGAGCAGCGCATCGCCTTCGTGATGTCCGGCGGCACCGAGGGCGTGCTCAGCCCACATATCACGGTGTTCACGCGCCGCGAGGCCGAACGACCGGCCAGTGTTTCCGATAAGCGCCTGAGCATCGGCATGGCGCATACCCGCGATTTTCTCCCCGAGGAGCTCGGTCGTTCCGCGCAGATCGCGGAGACGGCCAAGGCCGTCAAGGCCGCGATGGAGGATGCCGGCATCGCCGATCCCGCGGACGTCCATTTCGTGCAGATCAAATGCCCGCTGCTCACCAGCGACCGCGTCGAGGCGGCAGGCGCACGCGGTAACAAGACAGCGACGACCAGCGCCTATACCTCGATGGCCTATTCGCGCGGCGCCTCCGCGCTCGGAGTTGCGGTGGCGCTCGGCGAGATCACTTCCGACATCCGCGATGAGGACGTACTGCGACGCTACGATTTGTTCTCGTCGGTCGCCTCCACCTCGTCCGGGATCGAGCTGATGCATAATGTCGTCATCGTGCTCGGCAACTCGGCGTCATCCGCGAGCGAATTCGAGATAGGACACACCGTGATGAGCGACGCGATCGACGCCACCGCGGTAATGTCAGCGCTTGAGAGCGTCGGACTTGGCATTGCGTCACAAGCAAAGGCGGGCCGCGAGTTCGTCAACATCTTCGCCAAGGCCGAGGCCTCGCCGAACGGCAGCGTGCGTGGCTTCCGTCATACCATGCTGGAAGACACCGACATCAGTTCGACGCGCCACGCCCGCGCAGCCGTCGGCGGCTTGATTGCCGGCCTCGCCGGCACCGGTGCGATCTACGTCTCCGGTGGCGCCGAGCACCAGGGACCGGCCGGCGGCGGTCCGGTTGCGGTCATTGCACGGCTGCCCGATTGATGCATCCGCATTAGAAGCTCACACGACCTCTCCGCCCGGCGCAACCCTGCCCCTCGCGCCGGCTCAGTTGATTCAGGCGGTCCCTTGCGAAAAAGGTGACGCCGCATCTCAAGGGATTTGAACTTCATGACTTTGCCGATGAGCTGGAACGAATGGGCACAGCACGATGGCGTGGGGCTGGCCGCGCGCGTCCGCAAGGGTGAGCTGACGGCGAAGGAATTGGCCCGCCAGGCCGCCGCGGCCGTTGCCAAGGTCAATCCGACGCTGTCAGGCGTGGTCGAGCTGTTCGACGACGTGATCGCCGATCCGGCCAAGGACGGCGCCAATCTCGCCGGCCCGTTCGCAGGCCTGCCCTTCCTGATGAAGGATCTCGGCCCGACCATGAAGGGCCGGCTCCAGGAGATGGGCTCGCTGTTGATGCGCGGCAATCGCGCCGCCGCCGACACATTCCTGACCGGAAAATTGCGCCAGGCCGGACTGAACCTGATTGGGCGAACGACGACGCCGGAATTCGGCGTGTGCAGCTCGGCCGACAATCCGGCCGTCTATGTCACGCGCAATCCCTGGAATACCGACTACACCACCTGCGGTTCATCGGCGGGAAGCGCGGCGATGGTCGCGGCCGGCGTCGTGCCGATCGCACATGCGACCGATGGCGGCGGCTCGATCCGCATTCCCGCCGGCGTCAACGGCAATATCGGCCTGAAGGTGTCGCGCGGCGTGTTCTCGCTGGCGCCGCACATGTCGGACCTCACCGGCCTCGTCTCGATCCAGGGCTGCCAGTCGCGCTCGGTGCGCGACACTGCGGCCTTCGTCGACCATGCCCGCGGGCCTGCGCCCGGCGAGTTCATGCCATTCTGGACCACGGCGCAGCCCTATAGCGAGATGGTCAAGCGCGATCCGGCGAAGCTTCGCATCGCGCTGTCGCACACCTGGGGTGACTACACCGCGACGCCGCACATCGCGGCCGAACTGGAGAAGACCGGCCGTTTCCTCGAAGGCCTCGGCCACCACGTCGACTATGCGCTGCCCGAGCTCGACTTCCGCACCGCGTTCGAGGCCCAGACTACCTGCTACATCAGCAATTTTGCCGTGGTGATCTCCAACATGCTCGCCGCACGCGGGCTGGAGCGGCCGCCAGAGGATCTGATCGAGCCCGTCAACATCCGTATCTGGGAAGCCGGGCGGCACACGAGTTTCGCCGACCGCGCCAGGATGCAAGGCGTGTTCAACACGACGTCGCGCGGCTTCGGCAGCTTCTTCGAACAGTGGGACGTGATCCTGACGCCGATCACCGCGCTGCCGACGCCGAAGGTCGGCACGAAAGAATATCTCACCATCTCCGACAATCCGGACGTGCTCGACTGGTTCGGCAATCTCTGGCGCTTTTTCGCCTTCACGCCGCTCGCCAATCTCTGCGGCATGCCCGCGATCTCGATGCCGATGGCGGCGCAAGATCACGGCCTGCCGCTCGGCATCCAGGCGATTGCGAAGCAGGCCAATGACGGCCTGCTGCTGCAACTCGCCGCCCAGATCGAGCGCGCACTCGACGGCAAGTGGAACGGCGGCAAGAAGCCGAAGGTGCATGTCGGCTAGGGGTCAGCGATCGCATTGAGATGCGATCGCCTGGGCTCTACTGCGCGCCCTTGCCAACGCCTCGCGCGATCGCTTTATCGGTGGGCCCGCGCGAGACACCATGATCCGCGAGCAGCCGCGCCGCGGGGCTTCGCGTTTCGGCAAACAAGGCGACAAGCGCATTGGCGCCGGTCACAGCGGCATAGCCCACCTCCTGAGCGTGGAGCGCGGCGCGCTGATCGACGCGCTTGAACGCCGCCGTGGGCTCGGCACTCCCGGTCTCGGTCACGGTGTGTTTGAGCTCGTTGTCGAGATATTGCGCAAGGCTTTGCCTCAGCCCAGCGAGATTTGCGTCGCAGGCGCGCATCACCGCAGATGCTTCCGCATCATCGATCAGAGCGAGCAGCAAATGCTCAAGCGTCGCGTATTGATGGCGACGCCCATCAGCGTGATCCAGCGCCTGCCGTTTCGTGGCCGCGTAATTTGCCGAGATTTGGCGCTGCGACAGATCAAGCAGCGCTTCGATCCGCTCGAGCCGTTTCATGGGATCGAGCGTCGCCAGCAGCTCGTATTTGTCGCTGACGGGCAGCTTCATCCGCGTCGCGACGGTATCGGCGATCTGTCCAGGATCGCGCGTTTGATCGAAGAACAGCCAGATATCCGGTACCAGAATTCCATGCGCCGCCGTGTAATCCTGAAAACGCTGATAGATCCTTCGGATCAGATCCCGGGCATCGCGGGCCGCTCCTTCGCTAACTTCAGCCGCCTCAGCCTGATAGCCAGAGGCTTCAGTCGCAAAGCTGCGTAGCGCGACACGCCGAAGCGCGCGCGTCAGCACCCTGAACGTACCATCGGCGAGCGGTTCGAGTTCGAGCAGCTGGGCCAATACGCCGATTTCGTAAACATCGGAAAATCGGGGTTCATCGACGGCCGCCTCCTGCTGGATCGCCACGACGATCTCCCGCCCACCTTCAAACGCCTGGTTCAGGGCCTGGACGGTTCTCTCGCGGCCCACAAACATCGGGTAAGTCGCATTCGGAAATGGAACGAGATCGCGCAGCGGAACGGCTGGATAGACCGCCGTTGTCGTCTTGAGCCGTGCAGCCGGTACAGTTGCGTCACGGCGCTCGGCGTGAAGCAGTGCCGACAACGTGTTCCAGTCGGCAACGCCGAGCATCCTCGACACCAGTTCGAGGCTCTCGCTGTGACTGATGGTGACGGCCTTGGTAGTCAGGGATTCGCGCAGGGTCTGCGCCATAGCCTTGGCATCGCGAAAATCGCGCATCGGTTCGTCCTCTGCATGAGCGATCCAGGTGTGTCAGGTGGTTGCGTTGCTGACCCGGTCGCTCGGGCAAAGGGGGCCGATCAGGGCTCGATACGTTCACCATTCCGCGGAGGGGGCAACCGGCAGGTCGTATCAACCTGCGTAAAAAATGGCGCAAACAGTGCGTCGAGTCAATTGCCGTTCAATTCTTCACCGCCGGAATCTCCTCCGGAGTCGGCTGCTGCTGTCCGAGCTTGTACATCGCCAGTGCCTTGTCGAGCGCTTCGCGCAAGGCCAGTGCCGCGGCCACGCTACAACGCAGATGCGCGGTCTGGACCACGTCGACCCTGACGGCAGCACCGACCGGCAGCAGGAGGTTGGCGGCGAGCTCGATCTGGATCGCGCCGTTGTGATGGCCGAAGCAGGACGCGCCGTCGAAATAGATGATCGGCGCCCGCTCGGAGCTGGAGCTCGAAATGGTGACGGGCCCCTGATTGGCGGGCGTCTCGGGGTCGGCCATGGGATACTCCTCGCGGGCAGTGGACGAACGCCCACCATCGTTGCTTCGCCCCGCCCTGTCGAGGCCAAACCGGGCCTAAAGCGCGATGTCATCGCGCTTTAGGTTATTGTTTGAGCATGATCTTTTCGGAAAACCGCCGCGCACTTTTCCGGATCATGCTCGAGCAGACCCGCCGTACAGCAATGCATGCGATGTTTTGCGCGGCGCGCGGCACTGGTCTAGAACGTGACCATGTCCAACTCTCCTACGTCCAGCTCACCGACCACGCTTGCCTTCGCGGAACTCGCCGAGGCCATCAAAGGCCGCCGTTCCGATTACGGCCATATCAGCGGACTCCAGCTCGACCGCTTTGCACCGGGAGAAGCCTGGTCGAGCCTGCCCTACCGCCCCGCCTTCGTCGGCGACACCGAGACCGGCGTACTGCATGGCGGCGTCGTCACCGCGATGCTGGACGAGAGCTGCGGCATGGCCGTGCAGCTCGCGCTCGACGGCACAAGTGCGATTGCAACGCTCGACCTGCGCATCGACTACCAGAAGCCGGCGACGCCCGGCCTCGACATCAAGGCGCATTCGGTCTGCTACCGCACTACCCGTTCGATCGCCTTCGTGCGCTCCACCGCCTACCAGGACTCCGAGGACGATCCGGTCGCGACCGCGACCGCCTGCTTCATGATCGGCGCCAACCGCACCAACATGCTCGCGGACATCAGGCTCGACAACCGCGCCATCGCGACGCTGGAGGCGCCTGAGGATCCGGATGGCCCGTTCGCCAACAGCCCGTTCGCGCGCTGCCTCGGCATTCGCGTCAACGACGATGGCACGCTGACGATGCCGTTCTCGCCAATGATCATCGGCAACCCGATCCTGCCCGCGATCCATGGCGGCATGACCGGCGCCTTCCTCGAGACCACCGCGATTTTTGGCGTGAGGCGCGAGCTCGGGATTGCCGCACTACCGAAGCCGATCGGGCTGACGGTCAACTATCTGCGCTCCGGCCGTGCGCTCGACAGCTTTGCCAATGTCTCGATCGTGAAACAGGGCCGGCGTATCGTCGCCTTCGAGGCGCGGGCCTGGCAGGACGATCCGGATAAACCGATAGCCTCCGCCTTCGGTCATTTCATGCTGCGCCCGACGCCTGGAAATGACGAGGAATAGGCGTATTTTGCTTGACGGCCGGGGCTTGGGACTCAACGATAGCGCGTTCCCACGAGAGGTATTGGGTTGCGGCATCCGATCGACATCATCGCCATGTTCGCCGCCATCTGGCTGTTGGCGTCGATGGTGCTTGATGCGCTCACGCCGAAAGAGCTGACGGCGGTCATGATCGCCATCGCGATCGGCCCCGCCATCATCATCACCGCCGTGTTCTATTATCTGCGCTGCCCGCGGACGGATTTCGCGGTGATATTCGCAGCGCTCTGGCTGATCTCGGACATCGCCATTGCCTTCATCTCGCCGAAAGAGCTGCCGCACTTCCTGATCGTGCTTGGCTTCGTGCCGGCGGCGATCATCGGAATTGTGCTGCACTGGCTGCGCTTCCAGCGCCGCCACGAGCGTCTGCCGTTGCCTTCGGCGAAACGCAGCTAATTAGCGAATTCGATGAAGCAACGAGGACGTTCCGAACGATCCTACAATTTTTGGGGAGGCTCGCGGAAAACGATATCCGCAAAGGATGTATTGCTATATGCTATCAACCTCACGCAGATGAAGGCTCGGACCCCGATTGCCGCGGAGTAGAGGATGTCCTCTTCCAAAGGCGCAGCCCAACAGGTGGACGACTTCTACGTCCAGCTGTTCGCGCGTGGCAAACCGCAAGAAGTCGAAATCGGGGCTCCGGACAATGACCCCGTAGCCCGCGTCATCGAGACGATCACCGAAAGCATTCTGCGCTACGCCGGGACTACGCTGAAGGACGTTGAGCTCGCGCAGTTGCTGCAACCAGACCGCGTGCTCATACGAACGATTCCGCCCGCGGGTATCGAAGCATTGACGATATGGATCGCGCCTCGGCATGTCATCGCGGTCAACCGAGGCCTTGCCCTGTTCGTCTACCGACTCGCCCGGGCGCTTGCCGCCCACGTGATCGTACGCGGGCCGAACGACCCACCAGCGCCGCCGGAAAGCCAGACGATTGGCATCATCGCCTCCCTGCTGGACTGGATGGCGTCACCCGTGCGCGCACCGCTTGTGGAGGATTGGCCGGTCGGACCACGCGAGACGAAAACTGCGGAGAACTTCGCAACCTCGGCTGAGCGCTTCGTAATCGCGCACGAAGTCGGGCACATCCTGCACAAGCACCTGATCACAGACTCCGCCAAGGTGGATCTCGCAAAGGCTTCCCTCGCGGAACTCGATAAACGGCCGGTCGAACAGGAGATCGAAGCCGACGTGAGTGGCACCTTCATTTCGATCGAGTCGATGGACAAAGACGGGATCGATCCGCGTGCAGCAGTCACCGGCATTTATTTTTTTCTGCGCGCCGTCCAGCTTGGAGAGCTGGTCGGCGCCATTGAGGTCGACGAGGCACATCGCCCGGCCGAAGAGCGGCTCAATATTTGCGATCACGTGATTGGCGAACGCTATGGATCGCATGCGCCCGTGCTGCGACAATGGGCTCGTTCAAGCGACGAATTGCTCGAACGGTTCGCCAGGGCAGCACTCAAGGAGCGAGATCGACGTCGGCTGGTGGCGGCCGCGCGCATGGACGAGGTTCTGCGGACCACGACGTGGAGCATGGGCCAGCGTGATATCGCGCGAGACACGGCGCTGCTGAAGGAAATGCAGTCTCTGATGTCGCATTCGCCCAGTGCCGTCGTGGAGGCCCTGGCCGCGAACCTCTGTGACGCCGACACATACAGGCAGGTCCTGCAATCCGCTTCATCTGTTGAGGCGCTCGAGCGGGACGATCGCTGGCGGCGTCATCAAATCGCGCACTTCATCGCCCGATACGCGCCAGTTCCGGTAAAGCAGTGCCTAGGTGTACGATTTCCAATCATGGGGGGCCAAGCTTGAAGAAGCCGCTCAAATACATCGACCAGCCCGATCCCACGTGGTCGGCCTTGGCCGTCGAAAGTTTCAACGTAACTCCGCGTCCGGATGCCCATGACCCAATGGTGCTTGAGCTGGATGGCAATTGCCCGCGCTGCAAAGACCACATGCAACACAGCGAGTTCCTGATCGCGTTCAAGGGCGTGGCTCCGACGAGCCCCGAAACCCTGCGCGCGACGGTCAAGACGTTGCGGGATGCTGGGATGATCAACGGACCGCTGCTACCTGTAGAGTTCAGCGTCCGGTGCCGCTGCCAGGTTGTGCACCCCGACGGTCTCGGACGCTCCGGACTCACCGGATGTGGCGCGACCTGGAAGATGCGTATCGAGAGCGTCGACGAGGAACACTCGTGAACGACACTGCGCCATCACATGTGAATGCAAGATCGAGTGGACCGGTCATCAAGCCAGTTCCACCGCACGATCCGATGCCCAGCGCAAGCGAACTTGGCGACCGAGCCCGCCTGGCGGAAGAGGTCAAGGGCGCCCTTGAGCGGGTTAGGAAGACGGCTGAAAGCTGGCGAACCGGTACAGCAGGTCTTCTCACCTTGGTCACGACCATCCTGCTCTTCAAAGGTCAGGGTACGATCAACGCATATGAACCCTGGGTCCAATATGCACTCGGCGGGCTCACCTTGCTCGCGGTCGTTCTGGCGATGATTTCGTTATGGCTGTTCCTCCTGGCTGCTTATGGCAGACTGCGAACGGTCACCGTACAGTCCATACTGACTGAAGGCGGGGTCGACATTCGCAACGTGAACCTGGCGACGGCGGCATTGAACGATCTGGGCTGGGCCCAGCTCCTTGCAGTTATCAGCGCAGCATTGCTCGCGGCCGCGATTGCGTTGTCCTGGTACGGACCGACAGCAGCAAGCAAACCCCTTGCATTCGTCAAAATGGTCGTTCGCGGCGCAACGGCAAGCCAACCCACCGAGACTCTGTGCGGAGAGTTAACAGCGCAGGACGGCACCAACACCGTCCTGAAGATCAAGGGCGAGCCCGATGCCAGGCGGCTCCCGACTCCGCAACTGGTTTCCCTGGTGCTGGTCGCGACTTGCGCGCAGGAAGCGACGAAATAGCGCGCCAGTCTCGTTGCGCCTAGCGCGACAGCAGATTCGTTTTCGCCAGATCCAGCACCTCGTCGCCGCGGCCGTTCATCACCGCACGCAGCACCCAGAGGCTAAAGCCCTTGATCTGCTCGGGCGTGATGGTCGGCGGCATCGACAACTCCTGCTTGGCGGTGACGACATCGAGCAGCGCCGGCCCATTGTGGGCCAGCATTTCCTTCATCGCGCCCGGAAGCTCGCCGGGATCCTCGACGCGTTTGGCGAAGATGCCCATCGCGCGCGCCATCGCGGCGAAGTCGGGATTCTCCAGGTCGACATTGGTGTCGACGAAGCCGGCCGCCTTCATCTCCAGTGCGACGAAGCCGAGCACGCCGTTGTTGAAGACCACGACCTTCACCGGCAGCTTCATCTGCGTCAGCGTGATCAAATCGCCCATCAGCATGGTGAAACCGCCGTCGCCCGAAAGCGAGATCACCTGACGGCTGGGCTGCGAGGCCTGCGCACCGATTGCCTGCGGCATGGCGTTGGCCATCGAGCCGTGCACGAAGGAGCCGATCAGCCGGCGGCGGCCGTTCATGTCGAGATAGCGGGCGGCCCACACCGTCGGTGTGCCGACATCAGCGGTGAACACTGCGTCATCAGAAGCATGATCGCTGATGACCTTGGCGAGATATTGCGGATGGATCGGCTTGCTGCCCGGCGTGCCCTTGGCAAGCGAGTCGAGCCCTTCCCGCGCTTTCTTGTAGTGTGCAACAGCATCGTCGAGATGCTTTCGCTGCGTCTTGCTCTTCAAGAGTGGCAGCAGCGCCTCGATGGTGAGCTTGACGTCGCCGACGAGACCGAGATCGATCTTGCAGCGCCGGCCGAGATTCTCGGGGCGGATATCGATCTGCGCAACCTGGCAGTCGGTCGGGAAGAACTGCTTGTAGGGGAAATCGGTGCCGAGCATCACCAGCGCGTCACAGGCATGCATGGCGGCATAGCCCGAGGAGAAGCCGATGAAGCCGGTCATGCCGACGTCGTAGGGGTTTTCGTATTCGACATGCTCCTTGCCGCCGAGCGCATGCACAATCGGGCTCTTCAAGGCCTCGGCAAGCTGCATCAAGGGCGCATGCGCGCCAGCGCAGCCGCGGCCACAAAACAGCGTGATGCGCTCAGCACCATTGAGGAGATCCGCGAGCGCCTTCAACTCGTCGGCTTGCGGCACGACCTTCGGCGGCGACAGCGCAAGCCCGCGCGCCGTCGACAGCGCGCGCTTGGGCGGCGTACGGAAGGCGACGTCGCCGGGCATGGCGATCACGGCCACGCCGCGCAAGCCCACCGCCGCGCGAATCGCGTTTTCCAGCACATAAGGAAGCTGGCTCGGATCCGAGACCAGCTCGCAATAATGGCTGCATTCCCGGAACAGGTTTTGCGGATGGGTTTCCTGGAAATAGCCGCCGCCGATCTCGGCCGACGGAATCTGCGCCGCGATCGCCAGCACGGGAACACGGCTGCGATGCGCGTCGAACAGGCCGTTGATCAGATGCAGATTGCCCGGGCCGCAGGAGCCCGCGCACACCGCCAGGCTCCCCGTCATCTCGGCTTCACCGGCGGCCGCGAATGCCGCGACTTCCTCGTGCCGGACATGGATCCATTCGATAGTACCGCGGCGCCGCAGCGATTCGGTGAAAGCGTTCAGGCTGTCGCCGACGATGCCATAGATGCGCTTGACGCCGGCCTGTTCGAGCGTTGCCACAAACAGATCAGCTATGTTGTTGATCGCCATGTCGGTCTCCTGATCTCGCCGGTAACGCAAGATAGGACACTAAGCCGCCGTGACGGCATCACGGCTTGTTTATTACTGCTCAATCTTTCACAATCGCCCGATCGTAGGCCGCGATCGTCGCCTTGGCGCGGGCGGCGACATCGGCCGCATTCATGCCGGGCTTGTAGAGGCTGGAGCCGAGCCCGAAGGCGGTCACGCCGCCCTTGATATACTCCGCAAAATTCTGGTCGGAGACGCCGCCGACGGCCGCGATCAGCACGCCGGCCGGCAGCACGGCGCGGATCGCGGCGATGCCGGAGGCGCCGAGCACGCTGGCCGGAAAGAACTTCAAACCCGATGCGCCGGAGCGCGCCGCGAGCAACGCTTCGGTCGGCGAGAATACGCCCGGCAACGTGACCATCGCGTACTGATGGGCACGCGCGAGCACCAGCGTATCCACATTCGGCGAGACCATCAGCTTGCCGCCGACGTCGTTGAGGCGATCGACATCTGCGGTCGTCAGCACCGTGCCGGCGCCGATCAGCACGCCGGCCGGCGCCTGCTTCACGGCAAGTCCGATGGAGCGGAACGGATCGGGCGAATTCAAGGGAATCTCGATCGCGGTCATGCCGGCCTCGATCAGCACGCCGACGATGGCCTCGGTCTCCTCCGGCTTCACGCCGCGCAGGATCGCAACCAACGGTCGCTTCATCGGCGGAAAGGGAATGCTCATCTTGGGAGTCCTTCTATTTCACCCAGATCGCGGCCGCCGCCATCGACAGGCCGCGGCGGACGGCTTCGTCGGCATCGATCGGCTTCACCGCGACCGACAGCGCGTCAAAGGCCAGCTGGTACAACATCGCGAGCCGTCCCGACGCAATCAGCGTGACGCCAGCTTTCGGCAACGTCCCGGAAAGTCCTGCCGCGAGTTCGACCCCGATCAACGTGCCCGACAGCCTTTCGCGCGCGGCGGACGGCGTGCCGCCGAACAGGAGCTGTCGCGACCGCGCGCCAAACAGGAGATTGGCGGCGAAAGCAGGCGCCTCGTATGCGGCAATGACGGCGGCCCTGAAACTCGCGACGTCTTCGGCGTCATCGGCGCCGGCGACCGCGAGCGACAAGATCGTCTCGCGCGAGATCACGCTGAAAAGCTCACCGGTCATGAAGGTGGAAAAATGTTCGACCATCCCGCCCTTCATGCGCACCCATTTCGAATGGGTGCCGGGCATGCACACCAGCGTCTCGCCCGTGGCATCCAGGCCAAGCGCGCCGAGCAATTGCGTCTCTTCACCCCGCATCACGTCCGGCGCCCTGGCGTCGCGCTGCGCGATACCCGGCAGGATGCGGATGTCGCGTGTTTGGCCCGGCACGCGCGCGGCCTGCCTCAGGATGCCCACAAGCGGCGCCGGCGTGTCGACATAGCCCGCCTCGACCCAGCCGGTGCGGGCACCCGCCATACCGCAGACCAGAACCGGCAGATGCTCGGGGGCCTCGACCGCAGCGAGATGCGATTGCAGCACCCCGGCGAAACCAGCCTTCGCCGCCACCAGCATGCCCTCGTCGCTGCGGCGCTCGGCCAGAACGTGGCCGGCGCGATCAACCAGCCAGAGCCGAAAGCTGCTGGTGCCCCAGTCCACAGCGACATAGGCAGGCTCACTCATGTCAGTTCACGTCCTCGTCTCGCCGGCAAGACGCCGTCTCGCGACAATGAGACGACGCCACGCATTTCCGCCTCGGGATATCGGCTATTGCCGCTGCAAACCAGCCTTTTCTCGTCAGTTTGAGCCCTGACCCCGCTGGCACACCGCTTGCTCAAGCATCTCCACTCACATCCGTGAACCGCGCAACAAGACGCGTCAACATCAGATGAGGAAACCCATGGAGATCGGATATTTCACGATGCCTTCGCACCCGCCGGAGTGCGGCCTAAAGGAAGGAAACGACTGGGACCTGCTGGTCATGCGCTGGCTCGACGAGCTCGGCTATCAGGAGGCCTGGGTTGGCGAGCACCACACCGCGCCCTGGGAACCCAACCCCACGCCGGATCTCCTGATCGCGCAGGCGCTGATGCAGACCAAGAATATTCGCATCGGACCGGGCGGCTTCCTGCTGCCCTATCACCATCCCGCCGAGCTCGCCAACCGCGTCGCCATGCTCGACCACCTCTCCGAGGGCCGGCTCAATTTCGGCGTTGCGGCTAGCGGCCTGCCGAGCGACTGGGCGATGTTCAACGTCGACGGCATGAGCGGACAGAACCGCGACATGACGCGCGAGGCGCTGGAGATCATCCTGAAAATGTGGACCGATCCCGCGCCCTGGACCTACAAGGGCAAGTTCTGGACGGTGACCAAGCCGGACACGATGTTCGACTTCCTGAAGCCCCACATCAAGCCGTTGCAGGCGCCGCATCCGCCGATCGGCGTTGCCGGGCTGTCGAAGAACTCGGACACACTGAAGCTCGCCGGCGAGCGCGGCTTCATTCCGATGAGCCTCAACCTCAACCCGGCCTATGTCGGCAGCCATTGGGACTCGGTCGAGATCGGCGCCGCCAAGACCGGCCGCAAGCCGAACCGCCAGGACTGGCGGCTGGTGCGCGAGGTGTTCGTCGCCGACACGGATGAAGAGGCCTGGAAGCTCTCGACCGGCGACATGATGGGCCGGATGATGGGCGAGTACTTCCTGCCCCTGCTCGGCCATTTCGGCTTCAAGGACTATCTGAAGCACGCGCCCGACGTGCCCGACAGCGACGTCACCGTCGAATATTGCGCCAAGCGGAACTGGATCGTCGGCTCGCCCGCAACCGTCGCCGAGAAGATCGAGAAGATCTACGACGAGGTCGGCGGCTTCGGCGTGCTCCTCGTGTTCGGTTTCGACTACAAGCACAAGCCGGAAGCCTGGAAGCATTCGCTCTCCCTGCTCAGCAACGAGGTGATGCCGCGCCTGAAGCATCTCGGCGGTGCGCGCAGGGCGGCTTGACCGGAAGGCGGGTGCGGCGCGATCCTGCCGCACCCGCATCTATTTCGGAGATTTGGGCGTGACGGTCGACGCAAAGGATTTCAAACAGGCGATGCGCCAATGTGCCGGCGCCGTCGCGCTGGTCACGGTCGGCGCCGAGCATGGCAAGCGCACCGGGCTGACGGTGACCTCGGCCTGCTCGCTGTCGGACAATCCGCCGTCGCTGATCGTCTGCGTCAATCGCAACGCCAGCGCACATGCGCGCATTCGTGAGGAAGCCGCCTTCGCGATCAACTTCCTCCACGAGGATCACGCGCTGCTGGCGCTCACCTTCAGCGGCCAGAAAGGCGTCAACGGCGACGACCGTTTTGCCTTCGGGCAATGGACCCGCGGGGCGACCGGCGCGCCGGTGTTGACGGATGCGGTTGCCGCATTCGACTGCGTGCTGGCACAGGAATTCGAGACGACAACGCATTCGATCTTCGTCGGCGAGGTACGCGGCGTGTCGCATTCCGACGGGGCGCCGCTGGTGTATCTGCGCAGCAGCTTCCACATCCCTCAAGAAATCCGCGGCACCGTTTCGGTCGGCGATCTCGATTCGCGACATCTGAGCTGGAGCGATTTTTCGTAGAGAGCGGCGCTACTGCGCCGTCTCAATCTTCAGCAGCTTGATCTTCCGATACAGCGTGGCACGGCTGAGTTTTAGCGCGCGCGCCGCCTCGGTGACGCGGCCGCCATGCTTGCGCAACGCTTCAATGATGGTCGCGCGTTCGGCCGCGGCAAGATCCGACTCCGCCGTCCTCCGACCAAACGGCGGCAGATCGAGGTCTGCGTCGGTGATGATACCATCCTCCGCAGTGCAGCCGGCGAGCCGCAGCACGTGGCGGAGCTGGCGCATATTGCCGGGATACGGATAGGCCGCGAGCTGCGACCAGGCCTCCTCCGACAGGCGGCAGTTCGGCGCCTCTTCGCGCGCGATCTGGCGGATGACATCATCTCTGTCCGCGCGCTCGCGCAGCGCTGGCAGGCGCACCTCCATGCCGCGGAGACGGAAGTAGAGATCAGCGCGGAAGACGCCCTCTTCCGCCATGCGACCGAGGTCGCGATGGCTGGCACTGATCAGGCGAATATCGACGGGCACAGGCTTGAGCGCGCCGAGCGGCCAGACCTCGCGATTTTCCAGTACGCGCAGAAGCCGCGTCTGTAGCCCGATCGGCATGTCGCCGATCTCGTCCAGGAACAGCGTACCGCCGTCAGCCTGCACGATCAGGCCCTTCGAGCCGTCACGCCGCGCGCCGGTGAAGGCGCCGGCCTCGTAGCCGAACAGCTCGGCGTCGATCAGGCTCTCCGGCATCGCCGCGCAGTTCAATGCGACATAGTTGTTGCGGGCTCGGTTGCTCGCGGCGTGAATGGCGCGGGCGAACACGTCCTTGCCGACGCCGGTCTCGCCATGTAGCAGCACCGGTAGATTGTGATCGCCGATGCTTCTGAGCTGCTTCACGCTCTTGATCAGGCTGGGATCACGGCCGGCGAGCCGGTGCAGCGCGTCGAAGCGATCGACGGTTACATCGCGACGTGGCGTAGAAGACTTCGCGCGCAGCGGCGGCACAACATGCCCCTGCCCTAACGCGCTGCCATCGGCGCGGCGCAGCTCGACGAGCTCGTCGGCATTGCGCGCGGCGCGATGATCGAATTTGATGTAGCGTGACAGATCGATGCCGGACGCGATCATGCCATCGGTGAGGCTGAGCAGCGCACGCGCCGACCGGCAGGCGCCGACGATGCGGTGGTCGTCGTCATAGGCGAGCAGGCCGCTGCCGCCGTCGCCCGGCACGGTCGCGATCCAGGCGTTGTGGAAATGATCGCGGAAGATCGCGCCCTCCATCCGGCGCGTCGCCTCCATCGTCACTGCAAGCGCGAGCTGATGCGCGGTCCGTTCGAGATCCTCGCGGCACGAGGTGATGTTGATGGCGCCTGCAAGGCGTCCGGCCTGGTCGAACAGCGGCGCCACGGCGCAAGAGAACATGTGCCACTGCGCGCGGAAATGCTCGTCGCGATGCACCAGGATCGGCTTCTGCTCGGCGAGGCAGGTCCCCAGACCGTTGGTGCCCTCAAACGTCTCGGCAAAGTTCGAACCCGTATAGATCTTCCAGTCCATGAACATTTTGGCGTCGGCTTCGCCCGGCAGGCGGCTGAACAGCATCGTTGCATTCGTGTCGGCGAAGTTGACGCAGTAACCGGCGTCGCGCAGCACGCGGGCGAGATCGTCGAGCTCGGGCGTGAGCAGCCTGATCGTCTCTTCCATCGGCTCGACGACGTGCCGCACCTCTGCCTCGGTAAGCGTCTGTGGCGGACCCTGGCGGGCGGGGTCGAGCTTGTGGCTGATCAGGCAGCGCCGCCAGGAATTGGCGATGCGCGAAGAGGCGTCGACGTCGGCCACGTGATTGGCGACGGACAAGACACGGGCGACATGGTTCGAGGCCGAAAGGCTGGCCATCGCGGACGTCTCCACCCTGTATTATTGTGCAAAGTCTGGCACCACAGGCGGAGATGTCAATCGGGAACCGGGAACAGACGCGACGCCGTCAGAATTGCTGCACTGCCCTCACCAAGTATCAATGCAAGGCCGCTTCTTCCCTGTCCTCGCCGACGGCTTCGGCACCGTGCGGAGCCCTGCCATGATCCAGCGCCGCGTCTCGGCGGGATCGATGACATTGTCGATCTCGAACACCGAGGCGATCGAGACCGCCTTGCCGTTGGCGTAGAGCTCCGCGACCTTGTTGCGGTAGTAGGTCTCGCGCTCCTCGGGATCGGCGATCGCCTCCATCTCCTTGCGGAAGCCGAGACGAACATAGCCCTCCAGGCCCATGCCGCCGAACTCGCCGGTCGGCCACGCCGCCGTGAAAAACGAGGCGTGGAAGCCGCCGCCGATCATCGATTGCGCGCCCAGCCCATAGCCCTTGCGCAGCACGATGCCGAACAACGGCACAGTGAGGCTCGCGCCGGTGACGAACATGCGCGAGACATGGCGCACGATCGCGGTCTTCTCGGCCTCGGGGCCGACCATGAAGCCGGGCGTGTCGCAGAGCGAGACGATCGGCAGATCGAAGGCGTCGCAGAGCTGGAGGAAGCGCGCGGCCTTGTCGCCGGCGTCGGCATCGATCGCGCCGCCGAGATGGCGCGGATTGTTGGCGATCAGGCCGAACGGTTTTCCTTCAATGCGGATCAGCGCGGTGATCATGCCGACGCCGTAGTCGCGGCGCAGCTCCAGCACGCTGTCCTTGTCGGCGACGAGATCGATCACCCTGCGGATGTCGTAGACTCGCAGCCGGTTCTCAGGGATCGCGCGACGGAGCAGGCGCTGATCGGCCGCCTGCCACTCCGTCACAGCGCCCTGGAAATAGGACAGGTATTTTTGCGCGGCCCGCGTCGCATCCTCCTCGTCCTCGACGAGAATGTCGATGACGCCGTTCGGCGACTGGAACGAGACCGGGCCGACCTCGGCCGGATGATAGACGCCGAGCCCGCCGCCCTCGATCATCGCGGGGCCCCCCATGCCGATCGACGCATTCTTCGTCGCAATGATGACGTCGCAGCAGCCGAGCATCGCGGCATTGCCGGCGAAGCAATAGCCCGAGACGATTCCGATCACGGGCACGAGCCCGGAGAGCCTTGCGAACTGCACGAAGGATGGGCCGTCGAGGCCGGTCATGCCGAGCCGGTCGGTGTCGCCAGGCCGACCGCCACCGCCTTCGGCGTAAAACACCAGCGGCACGCGCCAGTCTTCCGCCAACGTCAGCATGCGGTCGATCTTCTTGTGGTTCATGTGGCCCTGCGTGCCCGCAAGCACGGTGTAGTCGTAGGCCACGACGATGCAGCGGCCGCCTTCAGGGCCAAACTTCTCGGCATTGACGGTGGCAACGCCCATGACGAGGCCATCGGCCGGCGTGTTCTTGATGAGATCGTCGAGCTTGCGGCGGCGGCGCTGCGCCGCGATTGCGAGGCTGCCATATTCCATGAACGAGCCGTCGTCGACCAGCTGCGCGACGTTCTCGCGCACGGTGCGCTGGTTGGTATTGCGGCGACGCTCGACCGAGCCCGGGCGGTTCGCGTCAAGTGTATTGGCCTGACGCGCAATCAGCTCGGCGAGATCGGGACGAACGTGGTCGAGATCGACATCGGCTTCGGCCGCCGAATGATCCGCCGCGACGTCGAGCGGTTCAAGATAGAGGATCGGCTCGCCATGCATCAGCGTGACACCGTCGCCGGCGACGAGCTTCATCACCCGGCCGCCCTGTTCGGCCATGACCAGATGCTCCATCTTCATGGACTCGATCACTGCGAGTTGCTGGCCGGGGCGCACGATCTCGCCTTCCCTGACCTGGATGGTGACGATGGTTCCTTGCAGCGGTGCCGCAACCATCACGGCACCTTCGGGTACGGCTTGCGCGACATGCGCTTCCGCGCTGTGGCCACCACTCCGTTCAGCCGCAGCGAAGTAGAGTGGCTTGGCCGCGCCATCGGCGGCCTCGACAAGCTTGCCGATGTTGCGATCGATGAAGTCGGTCGCGATGCGGTTGGTCCTGAAATCGGGATGCGCGAGCACCGCTTGAAGGAAAGCGATGTTGGTGACGACGCCGTCAATCCGGAACTCGCGCAAGGCACGCGAGGCTTTTGCGACGACGTCGTGCCAGGCTTCGCCCGGTGTGTGCACGATGACTTTGGCCAGCAGGGAGTCGAAGGCGGCACTGGTCTTGTAGCCGGCATAGCCAAAACTATCGACGCGGACACCGGGCCCCGACGGCGGCTCGAACACGGCGAGCACACCGCCGGTCGGATGCGTGGCGCCGGTCTCATCCAGCGTCTCCATATTGACGCGCAACTGCATGGCATAGCCGCGCGGCTTCGGGATCGATCCCTGCGCAAGGCCGAGCGAGGCCAGCGTGCTGCCTGCGGCAACTGCGAGCTGGGCGCGGACAAGGTCGAGGCCGAGCACCTCTTCCGTCACGGTGTGTTCGACCTGAAGGCGCGGATTGGCCTCGATGAAGGCAAAGCTGTCCTCAGCACCGCCGTCGACCAGAAACTCGAACGTGCCGAGATTGTCGTAAGCCGCGGCCGTTGCAAGCTGCTTCGCCGCCTCGATGATACGGCCGCGCAGGGGCTCGCTCAACGAAGGGCTCGGCGCCACCTCGATCAGCTTCTGATGGCGGCGCTGGATGGTGCATTCGCGTTCCCAGAGATGAGAGATCGCGCCGTGGCGGTCGCCGATAATCTGCACCTCGATATGGCGCGCCTGCCGGATCAGTCGCTCGGCATAGACACCGTCGAAGCCGAACGCCGCCTTGGCCTCGGACTGGCAGCGGGCATAGGCCTCCGCGAGATCCGCAGCGTTCTCCACCACGCGCATGCCACGGCCGCCGCCGCCGGCCATTGCCTTGATCACGATCGCCGCATTGCTGCCGAGCGAGGTGAAGAACGCCGTGATCTCCTCGACCGACGACGGCCCGCTGGTGCCGGCGATGATCGGCACGCCGCAGCGTTTTGCCAATTGGCGTGCCGCGACCTTGTCGCCGAACAGTTCGAGTGCCGCGACCTTCGGCCCGACGAAGGCGATGCCGGCGTCGGCGCAGGCCTTCGCGAACGCCGCATTCTCACTGAGGAAGCCGTAGCCGGGATGCACGGCATCGCAGCCGGCGCTCTTCGCCGCCTTCACCACGGCATCGATGTCGAGATAGGCCCGCGCTCCACGACCGAGGATTTCGACGGCGTCATCGGCAACACGCACGTGCAGCGACAGCGCGTCATCGGCCGGATGGATCGCAACCGTTGCAATGCCGGCATCGGCGGCTGCGCGCGCGATGCGGATGGCGATCTCGCCGCGATTGGCGATCAGGAGCTTCTTGAACGACATGCAGCGGTCTCCATGGCCCCGCGGCCAAACGCAAGGCGGCAGGTTCGATGATCCTGCTTCTTCACTTTAGCCGAGATCGTCAAGGGCGAGGAAGCCGGTCGCAAGGACCGCTCCCGCGGGCCGGAATATCAGCCAGCCGCGCGCGACGTGATGAGGCGAATAATCCGCGCCACGGCAGACGGGATCGGCGCGATGACCGGCACGGCGAACATCGGTTGAAGCCCGCGCGCGGCCTCGCCCAGCGGTCCGCCGCCGATGATGACCGCTTCCGCCCCGTCCCGCGCGATGCAGGCCTCAATCGCGCCGGCGAGAGCTGCGCGCAGCCGCGCCGGGTCGCGCATCAATGCTTCCGGATCGCCATCGGCGAACCGCGTGCCCGGTAGCAGGATCGCAATCCCAGCGCTTCGGGCAAGGCGTCGATTTTCGCTCCGAGCAGCGGCGTCGTGGTTGCCACACCGAAGCGACGACCACTTCCGGCCGCCTCCAGCATTGCCGCCTCTCCAATGCCGGCCGCAGGCAACGCCATGTGGGCCTTGATCCCGGCCAGACCGGGATCGCCGAAGGCGGCGACGATGACGCCATCGCAGGCGTGCTGATGCGCTCGCGCGATCTCCTCGACCTCAGGCGCAGCCGTATCCAGTGCCTCCGCCGATACGATCATCTGCGGAGCACGTGTTGCCGTGGCGTCCATGATGTCGAAGCCGTCCGTGGCAGCAGATTTCGCAATGGCGACCATCATCGCGGTGGTCGCCTCAAGACTGTTTGGATTGATCAGGAGGATGCGACGGCCGGCCATGCTATCCGCCCGCCCGTGCTGCACGCGCGCCGATCTCCTGGAAGATCGCGGTGAGCTCGTCGACCTCGTCCCTGCCCTCCTGGGGCCTGATCCGCTGCTCCATCTCCTCGAGGTGGTGACGCATGGCATGAATCGCGCCGGCCTTATCCCGGGCGAGAATCAGCGCCCCGATGTCGGGGTGCGCGTCGGGTGAACAATCCTGCTCGTCCGGCTGCTCGAACGTTGCGATAGCCAGCGACGTCCTCAGCATCAGTTCGCGTGACATGTCCAGCAGCACGCGGTTGCCCGCGAGCTTCGCGACCAGGATGTGGAATTCCGCCGTGACCGACAGTGAGGCCCAGCGATCATTGCGGTCGTGGCGCGCTTCGAGCTCCATATGCGCCTTCAGCGCGGCCTTGCCTGACTTGTCCAACCGGTCGATCGCCGCAGCCACCGTGGCAGTCTCGATCAGGCGCCGCGCGGCGAAAATTTCCTGGGCCTCCTCCCAGCTCGGCCGATACACGAACGCTCCGCGGTTGGGGATTTGCATCACCACCTTGCGCGAGGCGAGATGCGCCAGCGCCTGGCGGATATGAATCCGCGTAGTGCCGAACGCAGCCGCGAGCTTGTCCTCGCCAAGCTTTGCCCCCGGCTTGAGCCGCTTCTGGCTGATCGCGGTCAAAATGTCCTGAACCACCGGATCGTCATCGATGCTGCGCGGATCGACAGCCTCGGGCTTCCCGCGTTTTGGCTCGGGGCGCTTCGACTTGCGCTTAACGGAACGAACTCGCTTCATGCTTCGCTTTTACAGGGTTTTCTAATGTTGCCGCAGCCTATTTTTTGCACAAAACAACCGACATAATGTTTACAATATAGACACTTTATTGGCGCCAATTTTTGGCGCCTTAAAATTATCAACGTACTCACAATGCATTAGCTATCAGACAGGATTGGCACGGCGCTTGCTAACCTTCCTTCGTGTCGGGACACACGAACGACGGAGTCGGCGTTGAGCAACACGCGCGGACATTCGCTGGATCTCATGGACATAGGCCACGCGTTCGGCGCGACAGTTGCGCTGGACGGGATCAACCTTGCCGTCGCGGCCGGAGAGTTGATCGCGCTGCTCGGACCATCCGGCTGCGGCAAGACCACGATGCTCCAGATCATCGCAGGCTTCCTGCGCCCTTCCCGGGGTGAAGTCCGCTTCGACGGCGCGCGGGTGGAGCACATACCAGCGAACCGCCGCCGCATCGGCATGGTGTTCCAGAACTACGCCCTGTTTCCGCATCTCACGGTGTTCGAGAACGTCGCCTACGGACTGCGAGCGCGCAAGACTGCGAACGCCGAGGTCGCGACGAAGGTCGAGCAGATGCTCGGCCTTGCCCAGATGACGACGTTCGCGCGAAGGCTCCCCGGCGAGCTGTCCGGCGGGCAGCAGCAGCGCGTGGCGCTGGCCCGCGCGCTCGCGATCGATCCGGGCCTCGTCCTGCTCGACGAGCCGTTCTCGGCACTCGACAAGAATCTGCGCCTCGACATGCAGATCGAGATCAAGAGCCTGCTGAGGACATTCGGCGTCACCTCCATCATCGTCACGCACGACCAGGAGGAGGCGCTGTCGATGGCCGACCGCATCGTCGTGCTCAACAAGGGCCGCATCGAGCAGATCGACAACCCTGATGCGCTCTACGATCGCCCGGCGAGCCTCTTCATCTCGAGTTTCATCGGCCACACAAATTTGCTGCGCGGCACCGTGACCGAGACAGACCGCGTGCTGCTGGATGCAGGTCCGGAGATCGATCTCGGACGCTCCGTGCAACGCAGGCGCGGCACCCCGGTGACGGTCTCGGTCCGACCCGAGAACGTCGAGTTCGGTGCCGCCGAACGGCCCGGCGCAATTCCCGTCACGATCCGCGCCACTGTGCCGCTCGGCGCCGTCAGTGTCACCGAGGGCATCACCGCCAGCGGCGAGGCCGTGAAGATCAGCCAGGCGCGCGCCGCTACAACCGCGAAGGCGCAAGCGGGATCGAACGTCTGGCTCGCGATCTCAGATCTTTCGCGTGTCAGCATCTTCAGCACGCCGGTCGACGACGTTTCAAGCCAACAGCAAAGGAGTATCTGACATGAGCCTATCCCGGAGATCGCTGCTTGCGACCGGTTCAGCCGCCCTCGCCGCGGCAGGCCTCGGATTGCCGAGTTCATCGCGCGCCACCACCTCGATCGTGGCGACGACCTATCCCGGCAGTTTCGACGAAGCCTTCCGCGCCGTGGTCGGACCGGCCTTCAAGAAGACCGGTAGCGTCACCTTCACACCCCTGCTCGGTGTTGATCAGATCGGCAAGATCCAGGCTTCGCGCAATGCGCCGCCTTTCGACGTCGTGCTGTTCGACGAAGGGCCGCTGATTCCGGCGATTGCCAGCGGCGTGCTGGAGAAATTCCCGATCGAACAGTCGAAGTCCTATGCCGACATTCCGAACGTATTCCGGCATCCCGACGGCTACGCCCCTGTTATCACAGTGCAGTTGATCGGCATCGCCTACAATCCGAAGAAGATCACGACGCCTCCGACCTCCTGGGAGGATCTGTGGAAGCCAGAATACAAGGGGCGCGTCGGCATCACTGGGCTCGGCTCGAGCCTCGGCACCGCCTTCATGGTCGAGATCGCCAAGCTGAACGGCGGCTCCGAGACCAACATTGAGCCGGCTTTCGAAGCTATCAAAAAGCTCTTGCCGAATGTCAGCGCGATCGCAGCCTCGCCCGGCGCGCTGGCCACATTGTTCCAGCAGGGTGAGATCGATATCGCCTTCAACTTCTGGAACAACGTGGCGCTGCTCGCCGCCAAGGGCGTCGATATCGCCTTCGCCAAACCGAAATCCGGCGCCGTCGTGATCCGCACCAGCGCGCAGATCGTCAAGAACAACCAGGATCCGAAGGCTGTGCTCGACTATCTCGACACCGTGATGTCGGTCGACACGCAAAAAGGGATCGAGGCCGCGCCCTGGGTGATGATGCCGACTAACAGCAAGGTGGCGCTGACCGGCGCCAACCTCACCGTGGCCAAGAGCGTCGACGATCTCGTCGCCAACAATGTCCTGCTCGACTGGACCAAATTCCAAGCGATGCGCGGCGAGTGGATTACCCGTTTCAGCAAGGAAGTGAAGATTTAAGATGACACCGGCCAGCACAACCGCATCAAGACAATTGCTGCCAGTGATCCCGCTGGCAGCGCTGTTCTTCGCAGCCTTCGTGCTGCCGCTGGCCGCGCTTGTCGCGATCAGCCTGTTCCGGACCCCGCAATTTGCGGAGTTGTCGCTGGCGCAATATCTGCGATTTCTGTCCGACCCGTTCAGTATCAAGGTATTGTCGGACACGCTGTTGCTCGGCGCGGAAGTCGCGCTTGCGGCGCTGGTCCTCGCCTATCCGCTGGCGCTCGTCTATGTCGCGAGCGGCCAGTTCATGCGCACCCTGATCACCTTCCTGATCATGCTGCCGCTCCTCACCAGCACGGTGGTGCGCACCTTCGCCTGGATCGTCATCCTCGGCCGCGACGGCATCATCAACTCGGCGATGCTGTCACTCGGGCTCTGGCAGGCGCCCGCCCGGCTGCTCTATACTTGGGAGGGCATGGTTCTGGCGCTGACCCAGATCCAGCTTCCCTTGATGGCACTACCGGTCATCAACAGCCTGCTGCGGCTCGACGGCAACCTGACGAGGGCCGCCGAGGGGCTCGGAGCAAGCCGCGCCCGTACCTTCGTGACCGTCATCCTGCCGCTGACGCTGCCGGGCGCCATTGCCGGCTGGCTGCTCGTCTTTGCCGCCGCCGCGACCGCCTTCATCACCCAGACGCTGGTCGGCGGCGGACGCATCATTCTGATGCCATCCTACATCTATCAGCAGGCGGTCGGCGTGCAGGACTGGCCGTTCGCAGCGGCGCTGTCGCTGGTCTTCACACTCGCCGTGACCGGCATCGTCTTTGCCATCGGCGCGCTGTCCCGCCGCTACGTGCGAGGCATCGATGCAGCGTAGCTTGATCGATCGCATTTATTCCGGCGTGGTCGGAACGATCACCAGCTTCGGGATGCTGCTGCTGCTGGCACCGACCCTGGTCGTGGTCATCATTTCCTTCACCGGCGGTATCACGCTGAAATTCCCGCCGCCGAGCTGGTCGTTGCGCTGGTATGTCGAGCTGCTGCAATCACAGGAGATCATCGAACCCGCTCTGACGAGTCTCAAGGTCGCCGCGGCGGCGACGATCCTCTCTGCCGTGCTCGGTGGCGCGGCAGCCCTCGGGCTCGCGCGCAGCAGACTGAAGACCGCGCGCGCTCTGGATGCGCTGTTCATGTCGCCGATGGTACTTCCCGCGATGGCATTCGGCCTATCGCTGCTGCTGGTCTTCAACCTTCTCGGCATCCGACTGTCTGCGGCCACGCTGGTGCTCGGCCACACCATCATCTGCGTGCCCTTCGTGATCCGGATGGTTGGTGCATCGGTGCAGCAACTCAATCCGGGGCTGATCACCTGCTCACACAGCCTCGGCGCCAGCCGTTGGTACACATTCCGGCGGATCACGCTGCCGCTGATCCGCCGCGGCGTCATCGCGAGCTGCTTCGTGGCGTTCCTGACCTCGTTCGACAACGTTCCGGTGTCGCTGTTCCTGGCCGATGCCCGCACCGAAGTCCTGCCGATCAAGCTCTGGGCGATCCTCGAAGGCAGTCTCGACGTGCGCGTCGCCGCCGTCTCCGGCGTGGTCGTGCTGGTGACGCTGGCCGGCCTCGTCTGCGCGGAGATCTTCGGTGGCGTCAGCCGTCAGATCGGGAGCCGCTGACCATGCCGATCCAACGCGATCTCCGCGGATATGGCAGGGTACGCCCGGATATCATCTGGCCTAATGGCGCCCGCGTCGCAGTGTCGCTGGTGGTGAATTTCGAGGAAGGCGCCGAGCTTGCCGTCGAACAGGGCGACGCCGAGACCGAACGCTACGGCGAGGTCGCCTCGACGCTACCGCCAAGTGTACGCGACCTCGCGCAGGAGCAGGTGTTCGATTACGGCATGCGCGCCGGCCTGTGGCGTTTCCTCGACGCCTTCGCTGACGCCAACATCCGTTCTACCTTTATGATGTGCGGTCGTGCGGTCGAACGTGTACCTGATCTCGCGCGCGCAGCAATTGACGCCGGGCACGAGCCGGCGGTGCACGGCTGGCGCTGGTTGTCGCACGCGCTCTATGGCGCTCCCGAAACCGAGCGTCGCGACATCGAGAGGACACGCGAGGTAATTGCCCGCGTGACCGGCGTCACGCCGGTCGGCTTCATGTCGCGCGGCAGCCAGAGCGCCTGGACCCGCGATCTCCTGATCGAACTCGGTTTCGACTACGATTCGAACGCACTCGATGACGACCTGCCCTATTGGAGTCCATCGCCGCGGGGATCGATGCTGATCCTGCCTTATGGCTTCGACACCAACGATATGAAGTTTTTCCACCCGAACGGATTTGTGCAGCCGGAGGATTTTTCGGGCTATGTCAGCGCCGCGCTCACGACGCTGCTCGAGGAGGCCGAACGCGGGCGGTCCTCAATGCTGTCGATCGGCTTTCATCTGCGCATTTGCGGCCGGCCAGCGCGCTTCCGGGCCGTGAAGGCCATTCTCGCCGAGCTTGCGCGGCTCGACGGCCGCGTCTGGGTCGCAACGCGCGCGGACATCGCGAAGTATTTTCGCGATGTCGCAGAAGAGCGGCCGCACTAGGCCGCCCGTACCCCCGCAACGAAGGCGCTGACCTCGTCCTGGAGGGATTGCAGCTTGTGCGTCAGCCGGCCGCTCGATTGCAGCACGACGCCTGCGGCCTGGCCGGTCTCTGCCGTCGCCTCGGTGACGCCGGAGATGTTTTGCGAGACCTGGTCGGTGCCGGAGGCCGCCTCCCGCACGCTGTGGGCGATCGCCTGGGTCGCGGCGCCCTGCTCCTCGACTGCGGCTGCGATCGACGAGGATATCTCGTTGACCTCCATGATGGTCGAGCGAATGCTTTCGATATTGCCAACGACCTGGTTGGTCTCGGTCTGGATCGCCGAGATCTGCGCGCCGATTTCTTCGGTCGCCCTGGCGGTCTGGCTCGCCAGCGACTTCACTTCGCTTGCGACCACCGCAAAGCCCCTGCCGGCCTCGCCGGCACGGGCCGCTTCGATGGTGGCGTTGAGCGCGAGCAAATTGGTCTGCGAGGCAATCTGGTTGATGAGGTCGATGACCTCGCCGATCTTGTGCGCGGCCGCAGCAAGGCCCTGAACCGTATCGTTGGTGCGCTGGCCATCGGCGGCCGCCTTATCGGCCACCGCCGCGGCCTGTGCGACGCGCTGGCTGATCTCGCTGATGGAGGACGACAACTCGCCGGCGGCTGAGGCCACCGTCTGCACGTTGCTCGAGGCCTGCTGGCAGGCGGTGGCGACGAAGCTGGCGCGGTCGGTCGCCTTGTTCGCGGTCTCCGACATGCCTTGCGCGGCGTGCTGCATGGCGCGGGCCTCGTTGAAGACTTCGCTAACCACGGCCTGAACGCTCGCCTCGAATTTGCCGGCGAGATCGGTCATCGTCTTGCGCTTCTCGTCGTCGACCCTCTGCTTCGCCTCCTGCTGCTCGGCGTGCATCCGGCCCACCTGCGACGCGTTGTCCTTGAAGACGGCCAGCGCCTTGGCGAGCCCGCCGACCTCGTTGTTATGATGGGTGTAGGGCACGTCGAACGCGCTGTCGCCGGCGGCGAGGCGCTCGGTCAGCGCGGTGATCTTGGCCAGCGGCCGGGTGACGCTGCGGCCGATCACGAACGAGCAGCCGAGCACGAGCACGAACACGGCGAGGCAAACCAGCGCGAAAGTCATCGCATCCTGGCGGAACACGGCGTCGACGTCGTCGAGATAGATGCCGGTGCCGACAAGCCAGCCCCAGGGCGCAAAACCCTTCACATAGGAAATCTTGGCAACGGGCTGCTCGAAGCCGGGCTTGGGCCAGAGGTAGCTATAGAAGCCCGCACCCTGCTTTTTGACCACGTCAACGAAACCGGAGAACAGGCGGTTGCCGGTCGGGTCCTTCATGTCCGAGACATCCTTGCCGTCAAGCTCGGGCTTGATCGGATGCATGATCATCTTTGCGGCCATGTCATTGAGCCAGAAATACTCGACCTTGTCGTAGCGCAGGCTCTTGATCTCCGCGATCGCGGCGGCCTGTGCCTGCTCGCGCGTGAGTTTGCCTTCGCTCTCGAGCTTCTGCTCGTGCGTCAGAATACCGTAGACGACATCAACCATCTGCTGGATCTTGGCCTGGCGATCGGCAACCATCTGTCCGCGCAGGGTCGAGAGCGCGATCGGCACCAGCGCAATCATGCCGAGGAGGCTGACGCCGACAATCAGGACCAGCTTGAAACTGATACGGGAGAAAATCATTGGGGCTCGCATGAATAAGCAATACAGATATGCCAATTTAGCCCGAACGCCTTATCAAAGCTTTAAGCATTCGGGCTCCGAACCCCTGCAGTATCACCTGGATTTGGCGACGTCCTTGCGCAGGGTCAGATCGATGGTGTGGGCCGCAATCTTTCGAAGCTCGGCCTCATCGCCATAGGCGCGCTCGAGAACAGCCAGCCCGCGCGTCACGGTGATGATGTGCAAGGCGGCAATTTCGGGATCGCCGCTGAACTCGCCCCGTTCCGCACCTGCCGACAAGGTATCCCGGACCAGAGCGGTGATGCGCGTCACCATAGCCGCAAACGCCTGGCGCGCGCCTTCGTCCAACCCTTCGCCTTCGACCGAGCCAAGCTCCATCAGCCCCCGCGTCGTCGGACATCCCCGAGGCGGCGAGCCGGAGCGGAAGTTCTTGATCGTCAGATCGAAAAACGCCGCGAGGCGTTTTCGCAAGGTGCCCGAGCCGAGCACCTTCTGGATCGAGCCGACATAGTCGCCCGCGTAGCGCTCATAGGCCTGGAGAAACAGCGCCTCCTTGCTGCCGAAGGCATTGTAGAGGCTGCCGCGCTGGACGCCGGCGTCGCGCGCGACGTCGGACAGCGAGGTGCCGCGGACGCCGTTGCGCCAGAACTGATCGAACGCGATGCGCAGGAGATCGTCGTGGTCGAATTCGCGCGGCCTCAAGTTTTGCTCCCCTCGAGAGTATTTGACACGACGTCAAAAACATGGTTTCTCGACACCGTGTCAAAAACAAATTGGGGTCGATGACCCCTTTCGTCAATGCGCCAAAGGGACCGCGATGCCTCTGCTTCACATCTCGATGCGCGCCGGCAAGCCGGAGGCCTACCGGAAAGCGATCCTCGACGGCCTCTATTGCGCCATGCGCGAGGCGCTCAACGTGCCCGAGGGCGACGAGTTCATGACCATCAGCGAGCTTGGGCCCGCAAACTTCCGCTGCGGCAACGCCTACGGCATCAAGCGAAGCGACGACGCAGTGCTGATCCAGATCACCGTGTTCGCCACGCGTACCGCCGAGCAGAAGAAGACGCTGTATCGGCGAATCGCGGCGCTGCTCGGCGAAAACCCGGGGATCCGGCCGGAGGACGTGTTCGTGAACGTGCTCGACGCCCCGGCGGAAAACTGGTCCGTCGGCCACGGCCTCGCGCAATTCGCGTGAGTTTGCCGGACCTGCCGACAGGACCCGAGGCTCAGCTTCCCGCATGCGCACCGTGGCGGCGGTGGTACTCACTCGGCGACGACCAGGTCCAGCCCTTCAGTGTCGCTCGATCCGGCTCAAAGATTTCGATCTTGAGCGGGTGGCATGCCGCAGCGTCGCTGGAATGGGTTGCGCTGCAGTCTCCACCGGGACAGGCCGACAACGCTCCGAGCAGATCGATCTCCGCGAAGAACTCGATGAAGTCGCCGGGACGGACGGGGCTTGCCTTCATGAAATATTGGTGTGTGTCTCTGGTGAAGCCGGTACACATGAAGACATTGAGCACGTCGTGGACGTGATGCTCGACCGTGCGTGGCTCCATCTTCAGTTCAGCAGCAAGCGCGCGGGACAGATTGGAATGGCAGCAGAAATCATAGCTGCCGCCGTTCAGCATCAGGTTCGTGTAGGGATCGCAGCGCGTGCCTATGACGTCGTGAATTCCGCCGCCGTCCTCGTCGAAACCGTACCAGCCGAGCGTGTCGTGGCTGATGGTCGCCATCGGCCGAAGATAGGGCATGTTGCTCCAGAGCCGGTCGCCGGCGCCGACATGCGTGCCATGGATCGCGCGCGTCTTGCCGCTGAAAAAACGCTCGGAGAGATCGTCCGCGTTCCAGAGATTGAGATCGCCGACCTGGGGGCCCTCAATGCTGACGATGCGGAAGAACTGGCCGCGCGCGACACGAAATGTTCTGGCGTCGCGCGCCGGTACGATGACTTCGTGCGTTTTGACCATGGTATGGCGGGCTTGCTCGAGCGCGGCCAGGTCGGGCCTGGGCATCGTGCCGGCCGGGTAGACGATCGCCGGTTTGGCGGCGCGGCGCGAGGCGGCGTCAGCGGGTGCGATTTTGGGCGACATGCCAGGCTCATTCCTACGATTGCGATCCATACTACTGCCTCAGCTCACCCACTCGCAACGCACCCCTCCATGATCCCGTCGAGCTCGGCCTTCGAGAGCACGCCGAGCTCGGCGATGAAGACGATCCGCGCTCGCGGCACGCCCGGCACCGGCACCTCGCCTGTCGCCAGCGTCGCGCGGCCACCGGCGAACTGAAACACCATCAAGCGCCCGGGCTGCTCGATCGTTTCGAACAGGCCTTTGGCTCGCGCAAGTTTTGGCGCCAGACGATTGATGGCCTGCTGCAAGCGTGGCAGCGAGAGCGCCCGCTCCGACGTCCAGCTCAGCGTCTCGAAGCGCTCTTCGGCCGGCCGTTTCGGCCCCGGCTCGCGCGGCGCCGGCGCACGATCAACATTCGCGGGAAACAGCAGCGCAGCGGGGATCTCGCCATTGCGTGCATCGACCACCACCGCAGGAACGCGGAGCGCGCGGATGGAATCACGCATCCGGGCACCTGCCCCCTCGTCCGCCAGATCCAGCTTGCTCAGCGCCACGATATCGGCGACGCGCAACTGCGACCGCATCAGCGCGTCATCCAGGGCCGCCGGCGGTGTTGCCGCGTCCATCACGCAGAGCACCGTTTCCAGCGGTGCTTCGCGCAGGATCACGGGGTCCAGCAGATTGCGCACGATGTCGGCGGGATCGGCGACGCCGCTGGTTTCGATGACGATGTACTCCGGCCTGGGATCACGCCGCAGCAGCGACGAGAGCGTGCGGAGCAGATCGCCTTCGAGCGAGCAGCAGATGCAGCCGTTGCTCAGACTCACCACGCCGTCGCTCGCGCCGGCGATCAGCTCGGCATCGATGTTGATCGCGCCGAAATCATTGACCACGGCGGCGATCCGCCGCCCGCCCGCATGCGCCAGCAGATGGTTCACGATCGTCGTCTTGCCCGCCCCCAGAAAGCCCGTGACCAGGAGAATCGGGACCGGCATGCGTCAGCTCTCGACGACGGGCCGGCGCACCGGCTTTCCGGGGCGCGCTTCGACATCCAGAATGCCGTCGCTGATCAACGGCTGCCCGCTGACCACGAGATGCCGCACGCCTTCCGACGGACGGTTCATCGCCGTGAACGTGGCGCGGTCGCTGAGCTTCTCGTAGTCGAACACGACGATGTCGGCATCCGCGCCCTGCGTGAGCCTGCCCTTGGCGCGCATCGCGGGCGTGCTTTGCGACAAAATCTCCGCGGGGATCAGCGCACATTTGCGCACGCCTTCCATCAGCGACACGGCTTTGCGCTCACGCACCCATTCGCGGATGAATTTTGTGAAGCAGCCGGCCGAGCGCGGATGCGAGGTGGCGTCATCCGGCAGCGGCCAGGCGTCGCCGGTGTAGGTCTTGCCGTCCGACGTCGTCCACGGCATCGCATCGGAGGCGATCGCGCCGCCGGGATAGAGCACCGACATATCGAGGAGGTCGCGATGATGCGCATTGTTGTCGGTGTCGAGGATATGCCACAGCACAAGCGTGGAGGGTTCCTCGGCTTGCGCCTTGAGCAGCTCCTCGCGGTCGTGGAAGCGGTAGCCGTCGGTCACCCGCTGCACTGAATCGTAGCCGGTGCCGTTGCGCTCGACGAATTCAGGGTCGCTGAAGAAGGCGGCGGCGAGGACGGTCGAGCCGGTGCCGTAAGGATAGGCCTCGACCGTGATGGGGAGGCCCTGCGCCTGCGCCTTCTCGATCAGCACGCGGCAGCGCGCGATGTCGGTCTTGCTCGACGAGTTGAAATGGCAGATGTGCATGTGCGCGCCGGTGGCGCCGGCATAGCCGATCAGGCGGATATAGGCTTCCGCCGCGCTTTCAGGATCGACGCGCGACATATAGGCGACGTGGGTGAAGGTCGGCACATCCTGCTTGGCCGCGAGCTGGCAGACCGCGGTCAGCTCCTGCACGCCGGCGCCGGGCGCATAGGCGTTCAAGATGCCGATGCCGATGCCGCCCTCGTTCAGGCCGCGCGCGAGGCGCTCGAGGATGCCCGCGACCTCCGCGTCGCTCGCCACGTTGTCCATCCAGCGGCGATCGCGCATGGCATTGCCGAACGCCTCCAGCGAGCTCTCCGCATTGGAGCCCGTCATCGCGCCGATGCGCGCAAAAGCCCAGTTGGTAGCGGCACCGTAGTTCAGCACGCGTCCCTTCCTGGCCTGGCGCTCATACCATGACCCGACCGGCAGCACGCCGGCCTCGAGATCGAGCGTCGTCGTCACGCCATCGAAGGCCTGCATGCGGTCGGCCGGAAGCGACTGGCCGTGCGCATGGAGATCGATGAAACCGGGCGCGACCACGAGCCCGGTCGCGTCGATCACCCGCTCGGCGCCGCCGAGCGAGGAGCCGACGGCGGCGATCTTGCCATCCACCACCGCCACATCGCCGATGGCATCCATCCCGCTCGCCGGATCCACCACCCGGCCGCCGCTGATCACCAAACCGCTCATATCGTCGCTCCGAAATGCAAATAGCCAAAACCTCCAAAGGCCCGGCGGCAGCTTCGGAGGCAGATCGGGGCGCATAGAGGCAGATTCCGGGGAGAACGACCACCTCCGCTGATGCCGATGCATCATGCTCGCATGGGAGGTCAGGGCGTACGCTCGCGTTCTCGCGGCCCGTTTGGCCCGAGTCATGCTTTTCGTTTTCACCCTCTCGTAAGAAAGGGCGCAGGGAAGACCGGGCGCCGGCTGGCACCCACACAACCCCTATGCGAAGATGATGCACACGCAATGCACAGGGGAAACACAGGGCAGCCAAACGTTCGGCCTTCCCTGCGCAGTGGTTTGACGGCCTATGCCGTGCTCTCCCGGGAGCCGAGTTCGTTCTGGCCTCCCTCACCATCGCGAAATTCACGACCTCCGCGCCGGTTGACGCAATGACTCCTTCGCGAAGGCTTGACCGTAGCAACGACGGCCAGGACCACACGGTTTCGCCGTACGCAGGCAACCCTGCTTCGCCAAGAGGCTTCGCAGGGCATAGGCGCCGTTCGTCATGCGCAGTTCGTGACGCACTCACGGGGTTCATCCCGCCCTGCACGCCCGATCCCGCATCGACGCCGCCCGCGTCCACCGCAATCCCCGCCCGCGTTCGTGACGACGTACGACCGCCCCTTTAGTGGGCTGGGATGTCGACACATACGACAAATCCGAATTTCGGCAAAGTGGAATATTTTTGTAGAAAGGGGTTGACACAAGTGACGGCTGTTTTGCCGGACGGGCGGCCCAAGCCCACGGCCGGCCTACGCAAGTAGACCCGCCAATGGTATCTCGTTGAGATGCGAAGGACTTGAAATACGTATCCCAACGAGATACGTATAGCCATGATCAAGAGCTTCAAAGGGAAGTTCGCCGAGACGATCCTTCAGGGCCGCATGGCACCGAAGGGGTTTCCCGGCAGATCTCGCGAAAGTCGCGCGCCGAAAGCTGATCATGGTGGATGCCGCCGAGTTTCTCGATACGTTGAAATCGCCTCCCGGCAACCGCCTTGAAGCTCTCAAGGGCGATCTGGCCGGCAAGCACTCGATCCGCATCAACGATCAATGGCGGATCGTATTCAGATGGACCGCCGCGGGCCCCGAAGACGTCGAGATCGTGGACTATCACTAGGCAGACCGGCCCGCCTTGTGGCCGACCAAAAGGAGTTCGCAGATGGCAAAAAAGCTACCGCCAATTCATCCCGGCGAAATTCTGCGTGAAGAATTTCTCGTTCCGCTCAAGCTGACACCCTACGCGGTCGCGGCTGCCCTGAACGTGCCGCGCACCCGGATCGAGCGCATTGCGCGCGAAGAAAAGCCCGTCACAGCCGACACCGCGCTACGGCTCGGCAAATTCTTCAAGACCGGAGCTGCGTTCTGGATGAACATTCAGGCGCGCTTCGATCTCGAAACGGCCGAAGACGTGCTTGCGCCCCAGATCAAGAAGATCACGTCTTACGAGGCGGTATGAGAGCCTAGCGGTCGCGAGCACCGATTGACCTTGCGAGATGGTTCACCTCGACTGTGAAAAGGCCGGAACCGGGCGGCTCCGGCCGATACAAAATTGCGACATTGGCTGTTACGCGAATCGGTGCACAGCGGTAATTATTGCAGAAAATTGCCGGTCCAATTCGGAGACGTTCCATGGCCCTTCCTCTCGTCCAACAGCAGCCGCCCCTGCCTTGGGGCCCCGATACGCGTTCGACGCGGGACGATCTCCTCGACAGATATCTTCATCTTCGGGAAATCTCCAAAAGACTTCATGACGACGTTCTCAGCTCCATCTCTGCCGAGACGTTTCTGAATCACGCGCGTCGGCTCGGATTGGCACAGGGAAAGATGTTCGTTCTCGATCATGAGGACGAGATGTACTATGTCTACGACCTTGCCGTTTACACAGCGCCGGGCGATCGACCGCTACGCGAGGTCGGCCCGGTTCGAACCGCAATCCGACGAGCGGTTGATGTTGGACGCGATGCGCGCGTCGCAGTTTGCAATCCTTCTGATCGAACAACGTCACGACTCGGCGGGCCTGATCGCCACCGATATTCTCCGCAACTCCAAAGTGTGGCTGCTCGACATTGGGCTCGAAAGTTCGATGGACGACGGAGAATTGATCGCGACCAGGCTGATCACCCCCGGCTCGTTCTCGATGACCGCCGGCGTCAACGTTCCGTTCGAGATCGAAATGCTCGAGGCGATTTGCGCGCTACTGCCCCGGAGCATTGGCAACGGCGAGCTCAGTCGCGTAGCCGAGGACAGGCGCTTCGCTGAAGCCGTCTACAAGGCGGGGCTGATGGACGGCGTCATGGACAAGATGGCCTATCTTGATCTGCCCGACCGGGCCTGACCTCTTTTTGCAGCATGGGTCGAGTTTCTCGCGATACCCATTGCGACTTTGAGCGCGGCGCGCTTCAATCTGAGATCATCGTGGTCGACACGGGCGAACACCATGCCAGTGACTATCGGGGACATTACCGGAGCCTTCGAGTTCGCCAATACCGGCGGCGACATGGGAGAGTTTTGCGCCTTCGTCTGCAAGCAGACCGGGAAAATCTACCTCCAAACCGATTTCCCGGACACAGCAGAGTTGCTCGACGAACTACCGGACGACATCCACGACGAGGAAAAATACGTCGCACTCCCGGACAAGCGCGAACTCGATCTGGGCAAGCCGCTGGTTCTCGCTTTTGCCGGCGAATACCTGCCGGGCGATTTCGATGACGTCCGCTATTTCTTCGACAAGCGCGGCGCTTATTCGAAATTCAAGGCGCTGCTCGCCAGACGCGGTGCGATCGATCGCTGGCATGCCTTCGAGGCGAAAGCCACGGAGCAGGCGCTGCGCGACTGGTGTGCGCTGAATGAGATCGAAATCGTCGGTTAATGCGGCGCTCTGTTCAGAACGAAGGCATCCGCTTCCATCCACCTGAAATAGCTAGCTTATTTTCTGTATCTTCACTTCGTATTGCAAAAAGCGCTACAAATTCTATATTGGCTTCTATGGAGGTTCATGATGCCCCGAGCCGTTGAACGTAAGGAGCATCCGCTTTCGATGCGGCTGCCGGAAACTGACATTGCCATCATCGATCGGGCAGCGGCGCTGCGCGGGCGATCACGCACAGACTTCGTGCGTGACGCGGCAGTACGTGCGGCCGAGGACGTGCTGATGGAGACGGCCCCTATTCGAATGACTCCATCCGGCTTCAAGGCATTCATGGCGACGCTGTCCGGCCCGGCTGCCCCGGTCCCAGAAATGGTTGAGCTCTTCCAGCGTGCAGCGCCATGGGAGACCAATCGCTCAAGCAAGAGGCGATGAGGCTTGGCAATCTCCGGCCCCGAACCACTGACGGGGGCTCACAATCTCGACGAGTTCTCCTGCGGCAAGCCATCCCTCGACCGATGGCTCAAAACGCGGGCGCTGTCCAACCAGGAAAAGGGTTTTACGGCCGTTATGGTCGTTCACGACGTGAACCGAGTGGTCGGCTATTATGGTCTCGCGCCGACGGCAATCATACCCTCGTCTCTGCCGCGGTCCATACGGACCGGTCAACCGCCCGACCCTGTGCCTTGCCTGCTGCTGGGTCAGCTTGCGACTGATGAGAATTGGATTGGCAAAGGAGTTGGCACCGGCCTGCTCAAGCATGCGCTCCAGCGCTGCGTCACGGCCGCAGGCCTGATTGGAGGGCGTGCGTTGATTGTCAACGCGGTCGATACTGACGCTGCTGCGTTCTGGGGACGGCGCGGGTTCATTCCCTCGAAGGATGACCCGCTTATCCTCTTCAGATCGATCGCTGATATTGCGGCATCGCTTCGCCAATAGCCGCCGCAATTGCGCAGCTCACGAGAGTCGATCGCCAAGAGATGCGCTGAGACGCATCGATGTTCGGGATATATGGCGCTCCCTAGGGGAATCGAACCCCTGTTTCAGCCTTGAGAGGGCCGCGTCCTAACCGCTAGACGAAGGGAGCGTGAGGGACACGACATAGCCTCGAATTTTGCCGGCGGCAAGCCGGGATTGAGGGTTTCAGACATGCTCTCTGTCGTCGTCCTGGCGAAAGCCAGGACCCATTACCCCTCGGGATAATTGTAACGCGCAGAGTTAACTCCGAGTCCCCATAACCATATCCGGCCAGTGGCTATGGGTCCTGGCTTTCGCCCAGGACGACAGCGGAGGCGTTGGGGAGTTCCGAGCCCGGCCTTACGGCTCATTGGCAAATTTCAGCTTTCCGGCCGGCTTCAAGCTGTGGGCATCGAAGGTGCGGATCTCGATAACCCCGCCGACATCGAGCGTGATCACGAGCCGGTCCCCGGCAACCCCGGTCGAGACGATTTTGGCTCCCTTCGGCAAGGTAGCGGTGACGTCCACGACCGGCTCCGCCGCCCTTCCCTCCGACTTGAAAAGGCGGTAGCCCACCGCGATCAGGACGGCGCAGATTGCCAGCGCCGTCGTCAACCCCGCGATCAGCATCATCCGCCGCACCCGCGCAAACAGCGCGGCCTGCTCGAGGCTCGGGTCGGGAACAACGGTATCAGACGTCGTCATGGAAAGCTCGGGTTCAGCGCAGAAATTGGAGGTCGTGGTCGGCGGCGACGAGGGCTCGGCCCGGCTCGACCGCGTGCTGGCGGCACAGCTGCCGGACCTGTCGCGATCAAGGCTGAAAGCCCTGATTTTGGCGGGCGCGGTGAGCCTGAAGGCCGCCGCGGTCCGCGACCCCGCTTATCACGTCAGTTCGGGCGATACGATCATAATCGACGTGCCGGAGGCGGTCCCGCCAGAGCCCAAGGGCGAGGATATCGCGCTGGATATCGTGTTCGAGGACGACGACATCATCGTCCTCAACAAGCCGAAGGGGCTGGTGGTGCACCCCGCGGCCGGGCACGAGACCGGCACGCTGGTGAATGCGCTGATCGCCCATTGCGGCAGCTCTCTCTCGGGCATCGGCGGGGTTCGCCGGCCCGGCATCGTGCACCGGCTCGACAAGGACACCACAGGGCTGATGGTGGTCGCCAAGAACGACCTTGCGCATGCGTCGCTGACCGCGCAATTCGCCGATCACGGCCGCACCGGACCGATGCGGCGCGGCTATATGGCCTTCGCCTGGGGCGCGCCGGGCCGCCATCGCGGCACGGTCGACGCGCCGATCGACCGCCATCCGTATGCGCGGGAGAAGATGGCGGTGCGCCAGAGTGGCCGTGAAGCGGTGACGCACTGGGAGATTTTGCAGAGTTTTGCCGGGCGCGACGGCAAGCCGATCGCAACCCTGCTGGCCTGCGAGCTCGAGACCGGGCGCACCCACCAGATCCGGGTCCACCTCGCCCATATCGACCATCCGCTCTTAGGCGATGCCGTCTACGGCCCGCATTTCAAGACCAAGGCGAACCAGCTCGGCCTTGAGTCGCAGGCCGCTTTGACCGCCCTTGGACGGCAAGCGCTGCATGCCTATCTGCTGGTACTGGAGCACCCGAGGACCGGAGAACTTCTTCACTGGGAGGCGGCTCTGCCGGAGGATTTGCTTCTCCTGGAGGGGGCTTTGAAAGCGGCGCTATGACGCAGGCAGTTTCAGAAAACCCTTACCTTACAAAAAGTTATAGCTGCCACACGGGGACGTGACGTCAGCAATCCTTCCCTTTTTGCCCCCCCTTGGGGTATATTGCGCCTGCGTTGAAATGACCAACGCGGAACATCGCAGCTACGACTGGCTTTAACCAAGCGGTCGTCTGCCTGGCCCGCCGCTATCGGGGGCCTGAACCTGTTTGGAGGGCGCACTATGGCCCGTACCGCTACCCTGCCGGTCCTCAATGGAGAATCCGGCCTTTCCCGTTACCTCGGCGAAATCCGCAAGTTTCCGATGCTGGAACCCCAGCAGGAATACATGCTCGCCAAGCGTTGGCGCGAGCACGACGATCGTGACGCCGCGCATCAACTCGTCACCAGCCATCTGCGACTCGTGGCCAAGATTGCCATGGGCTATCGCGGCTACGGCCTGCCCATCTCCGAGGTCGTCTCGGAAGGCAACGTCGGCTTGATGCAGGCGGTGAAGCGTTTCGAACCCGAAAAGGGGTTCCGTCTCGCCACCTACGCCATGTGGTGGATCAAGGCGTCGATTCAAGAGTACATCCTGCGTTCGTGGTCGCTGGTGAAGATGGGCACCACCGCGAACCAGAAGAAGCTGTTCTTCAACCTGCGCAAGGCGAAGAGCAAGATTTCCGCGCTGGACGAAGGCGATCTCCGCCCCGACCAGGTGAAGATCATTGCCAAGCGTCTCGGCGTCACTGATCAGGACGTGATCGACATGAACCGCCGCCTCGGTGGCGACGCGTCGCTCAACGCACCGATCCGCGACGACGGCGAAGCCGGCGAATGGCAGGACTGGCTGGTCGACAATTCGCCCAACCAGGAAGCCATGCTGGCCGAGCACGAGGAGTATGATCACCGCCGTGACGCGCTAAATGGCGCCATGGGCGTGCTCAACCCGCGCGAACGCCGCATCTTCGAGGCCCGTCGCCTCGCCGATGAGCCGATGACGCTGGAAGACCTTGCCGCCGAGTTCGGCGTGTCGCGCGAACGCGTCCGCCAGATCGAGGTCCGTGCCTTCGAGAAGGTGCAGTCCGCGGTCAAGGGCACGATCGCAAGGGCCGAACAAGCCGCGCTGGAAGCCGCGCACTAAGCGAGGCTTTCGCGCCAGAGATTGGCGGATCGAGAGACAGAAAGCCGGCGGCAACGCCGGCTTTTTTGTTTTGTGGCGATGCTCTGTTTGAGCGCCAAGCTCGTCCCACACTCGGTGTCATGCTCCGCGAAGGCGGGGCATCCAGTACGCCGCGGCGCCATCGCGAGAGCGAGATCTCCAACGCAGGCCTCTGGAATACTGGATCGCCCGGCTAAACCGGGCGATGACAGCGGTGGCTGTGGCTGCAGTCGGTAGAGCGTCCTGCCGACTGAGACGGCCATCACATTCCCCTCCCCTGAGCCCAAGGTAGAACCGAGCTTGCCTTGAACCCCTGCGACCGGTCAACCGACCCAAAGAGAGCGAGCGACAACATTCAAGCGAACGGACACCACCGTGTCGATCATCCTGCAATCCACCGTCGGCGGCTTCTCCGCCCAGTTCATCCGCAAGCTGCCGCTGGTCGAGCAAGCGATGCGCGAGCACGGGCTCGACCCCGCGGAGTTCGTGATCTCGAAGGACTATGCGAGCACGGCCACGATCCCGATCATGGGTCCGTTCTTCTATAATTACAGCGTGTTCTTCGGCGACGAGCAGTTCACCGTCACCGAGCCGAACGACACGGTGTTTCTGGATTACTTCTTCAAACGCGTGCTGGCGGCCGACGAGCCGCCGGAGTTACCGCAGCGGCCGGGATTGATCCGGCGATTTTTTGGTTGGATGGCGCAGCCGGTCTAACGCCCCCCTTACTCCCCCCATGTCCTTGCCAGCGTCGCGAGCCAGCAGCCCTCGCAATAGCGGGCGTCCTTGTAGTCGATCCAGTTGTGCGCGTAGACGTGGTCGAGCGGGATGCCGTAGCGCGCGCGCAAGACCTGGACGAGGATCTTCCACGCTGCGACTTGCGCCGCCGTCGGGCCGGTCGCCACGTCGGGATAGTTGCCGGCGAACTCGACACCGATCGAATTGTCGCGCACGACCTGATGAAAGGTCGACTTGTTGTCGATGTACTTGTTGTCGTCGCGGTTGGCGCCGTCGGTGTGGGTCGGCACCAGATTTTCCGCAACCGACCAATAGACCGTGCCGTCGGTCTCCACCCAGACCATCACGCCGCGCCTGGTCGGGTTCTTCGCTTGCTCCTGCGCGCCGCCGCGCGCCGAGCCCGTCGGCCCCTCGGTCTGGTGCACGATGATGTTGCGCCATGGATGGGCATTGCCGACATCGCCCCACGGCGCGAGCCAGACCATTTTCAGCCCGGGAATATCGGGCGTGCCGGAGACGCGCGCGATTTTCGCGAGCTCGGCGTCCGTTGCGGCTGCGGGGGCGATCAGAAAGAGCGCAGCGACAACGGCCGCGAGCAGGCGAGATATCATCATGCGGGTCCAATGCAGACCCGAAGTTAGCACGACTTTACGCGAATTTGCGCGTGGCCTCGACCGGTCCGGGCGGCTCCGGCGAGAGCGGCGGCGCCTGGTCATAGACCGCAAAATCGTTCTTGCCGTTTTTCTTGGCGGCATAGAGGGCGTGGTCGGCGTGCGCGATCAGCCGGTCCGGGAATTGGCCGATGTCGCGATCCCATTCGGCCACGCCGATCGAGATCGCGATGGGAATGTCGTTGCCGGCGCAAGCCGCGGCATCCTGACGGCAGACCTCGAGCACGCGGCGGGCGATCAGCGCGCCTTCGCGTAAGGAGGACGACGGCAGCACGACGCAGAACTCGTCGCCACCGGTGCGGGCGAGCATGTCGCCGGGCCTTAGGCGCGTCTGCGCCATCAGGGTGAAATGCTGGAGGCAGGCGTCGCCGGCCGCATGTCCATGGGTGTCGTTGATGGTCTTGAAGCCGTCGAGATCGATCACCAGCAGCGAGAACGGCTCGCCGCTGCGCTCCGAGCGGGCGCATTCCTCGGAGAGGCGCTGCAACAGATGGCGACGGTTGGCGACGCCGGTGAGATCGTCGAGCAGCGCCAGATCGGCGACCTCGTTGCGCAGGCGGTCCATCGCCATCAAGAGGAAGCCGAAATTGAGCGTCATCGAGAGGAACAGAAGCCCCAGCACCATGACGGCATGGCCCTGACTGCCGGCCACGGCCGAGAAATCGCCGCCAAGCAGATTGCCGACCGTACGGGCCGCGAAGATCGCGATGATGGTGATGATGACGATGCTGGAGAGCCAGGCGCCGGGACTGACGCGGCCTTCCTGCGGCGACAGCAGCAGGCGCAACGCCAGCAGCAGAGGAACGGCCTGCCCGAGCGTGTAGCTCATCATGCGAAGCTGCATGTGATCGAACACGACCATGAAGAACACCGTGCCACTGATGCTCAGGGCGCTCGTCGCGACCATGACGCGCCAGGACACCGGCCGGCCATAGAAACGCTGAATGCCCATCGCCGCCAGGCAGCTCGCGGCGATGATACCGGCGGACCCGAGCAGAAGCGGCAGAGGAGAGGTGACGAACAGGCGGGCCAGGGCGGTCATTGCACCGGCTGCACCGACAAAGGCCGACGCCATCCAGAACCGTGCCGCCTCGAATTTCGGATAGGAGCTCGTCACGTAGGCCCAGATCAGGCCGAGCGCCAGGAAGTTGACGACGAAAACCGTCCAAAGTGTCGGTACGTTCAGCATGGCGCCCACAGTACGCGCAGCGTCCCGCTCCCTGTCTCTGGCACCCGTTCGTCCATGACCCGTCCCCGTGTTCTTGCGGACGACAATGCGCGGGTGCGCTTAACGGAACCTCACCGCGATCTGCGAAAGCGCGTCTTTGGTTTTGGATTCATGAACGGCGCGCGCCGATTGTCGGGTTGTTAGCCATGCCGCCGACGTCGATGTGAGATGCGCCGTGGCGTGCTGCGATGCGGATTCGCGGGCGGAAATCACCCGAAAATGCATCTGAGCTGTGGATAACGTAATGACACGGATGTGACAGCGCGGGGCAGGCGCCCGCGAATCTGCTGAGTTCGTCACCGAGGATGTTGCGAGGCTGGCCCTCCGCCGAGCATCCCTCGTGTCGCGTTTAACCATGAACCCTTGAGAGGATACTATGGCTAAGAAAGCGAAGAAGGCGGCGAAGAAGAAGGCGAAGAAGGCCAAGAAGGCGAAGAAGAAGTAACGCAGCTTCTTTTTGTTTGCCCGGGCGGAGCCTCGCTCTGCCCGGGCTTCGGGTCAGATTGAGAGATTGAAGGTGGCGGGCGCGAGGCCCGCTTTTTTATTGGCTTGCTCCGTTCTCTCACACCTCGCCCTGCAAGCGGGGAGAGGTGAAGAGGAGATCGCGTCTACTGCCTATCGCTCGGCGAATGCGAGCTTCGCCCCAAGCAGGGCAAAGCCCGCCGCAAAGCTGCGGCGCAGCCAGGCCATCACACCAGGGCGGGAGATGACGCGCTCGCGTACCGATGCCGCGCAGAGGCCATAGACGACGAACACCACAAAGGTCATCGCCATGAAGGCGCCGCTCAATTCCAGCATCCGTGCCAGCACATGGGCCTCGTCGAGCGCGATGAACTGCGGCAGGAAGGCGAGGAAGAAGATCGAGAGTTTTGGGTTCAGGATATTGATCAGGAAGCCGGTCACGATGACGCGGCCGCTCGATCGCTCCTTGATATCAGCCTCGACCGAAAGCGACCCGGTTTCGCGCAGCGCCTGCCAGGACATGTAGAGCAGATAGGCCACGCCGCACCATTTCAGCGCGGCAAAGGCGAGCGCGCTGGTGTGGAGCACGGCGGCAAGGCCCAGCATCGCCGCGATCATATGCGGCACGATCCCGAGGGTGCAGCCGAAGGCGGCCGCCACGCTGGCACGGGAGCCGCGCGTGAGTGCCGCAGCCAGCGTATAGAGCACGCCGGTGCCGGGGGACGCGACGACGATGAGCGAGGTGAGCAGGAAGGACCAGGACATGTCCTGTCCCTACCACCCCTGCCCGGCCTGGAAAAGTCACGACCCGGTCAGCCGAGCCGGCGACGCCCATCGGGTCGCCGGCGACCTCGTGCTTCCCTAGGACAGTTGCGCGAGCTCGGCTTCGCGCAGCACGTCGAGCGGCGCCCACGGCTTGGCCCAGAATTTTGCGCCATCAGGCAAGGGCTGCATCAGCGGACGCCCGGAGGTGACGACGATGTCGAGCTTCGGATTGCGGTCCTTGGCGACGTGCGCCAGCTCGACCCCGTTCATGCGGCCGGCAAGTTGCACGTCCGTCAGCAACAGGCACAGCGCGCCCGCATTCTTCTCAAGCACACGCTCGGCAGCCTCGGCACTTTCGCACTGGATGACCTGGTAGCCACTCTCTTCCAGCAGCAGACTGAGCATCTCCCGCTGCATAGCGTCGTCCTCTACGATGAGTGCGGTTGCTTGAAATGGTTCTGACTGTCCCATCGATGGCTCCCAATGCTTGTGTGCGTCCGCCTCACGTGAGTTAAGGAGCGAACTCCCTTGCAGTTCGGTTCCATTCTGAAAAAATGTAAATCATAGTTCCCTATCAGAGCTTGACGGGAGGCATCATGACTGTGATTCGCGGCGCCGCGGCCATCACCGGAGCGGCCAGCGGCATCGGCCGCGCGCTCGCAATCGAACTGGCCCAGCTCGGCTGCGACCTCGCGCTTGCCGATCGCGACGAGGCCGGACTGAAGACTCTCGCCGCAGAGATCGGAGCTGCGCGCAAAGTCAGCGTGCATCGCGTCGATGTCAGCGAGCCCGGTGACATCGCCCGGTTCGCGACCGATGCGATCGCGGCGCATCCCTCGCTCAACATCCTCGTCAACAATGCCGGCGTGGCGCTGCTCGGCCAGTTCGAGGAGATCGACCAGACGCAGATGGACTGGCTGTTCGACATCAATTTCTGGGGCGTGGTGCACGGCACGCGCGCCTTCCTGCCGCACCTGAAGACGCAGGCAGAGGCGCACATCGTCAACCTCTCCTCGATCTTCGGCATCATCGCGCCGCCGGGTCAGGCAGCCTATGCGGCGGCCAAATTCGCGGTGCGCGGCTTCTCCGAGAGCGTGCGGCACGAGCTTGCGGTCGCGGGAAGTCCGGTGAAGCTGTCGGTCGTGCATCCCGGCGGCGTCGCCACCTCCATCGCGCGCAGTTCCCGCACCGGGATCGGCGTGACCGACAATGCCCGTCGCGCGCAGATGATCGATCGGTTCGAGAACGCGGCGAAGACCACGCCGAAGGACGCTGCGCTGCGCATCATCAAGGGCATCGAGAAGAACCAGCCGCGCATCCTGATCGGCAACGACGCCCGCTTCATGGACCTGTTGCAGCGCTTCCGCCCGGGGACATATTGGGCGCCGCTACAGCGCCGGCTGGAGAAGATGGCGAAGGGGACGAAGTGAGCGTGGGTGGGTGAGTGAGTGAAGCAGCGCGCCTCACTCTCCGTGGTCGTCCCGGCGAAGGCCGGGACCCATAACCACCGAACTCGGTTTGGCGAAGACTCGCAGTTCGGTACTCCCACCGTCCGCAACCGATAGATTCCGCGGTATGGGTCCCGGCCTTCGCCGGGACGACGCCGGAAAACCATTCGCCCTCCTCAACGCCTCACTGCCCCGCCAACCGATCCGCAAAATACCCGATCGTCTTGCGATAGATCACCGCCCTGTTCCACTCCCGCATGGCATCGAAATTGGCGGTGCCTTCGCCGTAAGGCTGGCCCATCTTGAAGCCGTTGGTGTGGAGCAGGTTCGCGGTCGAGGCGAGCACGTCGGGGACGCTGTGGCGGAGGTCGACGTGGCCATCGCCGTCGAAATCGACACCGTATTTGATATAGGACGACGGCAGGAACTGGGTCTGGCCGATTTCGCCGGCATAGGCGCCGATGAGGTCGCGCAGCGGCAGGTCGCCGCGCTGCACGATCTTGAGCGCGGCGAGCAGCTCACCCTGGAACAGCTCGGTGCGGCGGCAGTCATGCGCCAGCGTCGCGAGCGTGCGGATCACCGGCAGCTTGCCGATGTCGCCCTTGCCGAAATCGCTCTCCAGGCCCCAGATCGCGACCAGGATCTGCCGGGGCACGCCGAACTGCTGCTCGATGCGCGAGAGCAGCGCCGCATGGCGCTGGAGCAGCGCGCGGCCGCCATTGATGCGGCCCGGGCCGACGCGGGTCGAGACATATTGCTCAAAGCTCTTGTTGAAGGTGTAGCGCTGGCGCCGGTCGAAGGCGAGCACGGCGCCGTCCTCGGTAATGCCGCTGAAAGCCGCACTGGTCGTGCTCGCCGAAACGCCGGCGGCCTGCGCCTCCGAGGTCACGCTGGCGACAAAGCTGTTGAAGTCGCCGCCGCAACGCGCGGCCTCGGCTTGGCCGCCGGCCAGACAAACGACGAACGCGGTGGCGAGCGCGAATCTCAACATGTGGGGAAATCCTCAAATCTTGCGCGAAACAGCGCGCGATCATGCCCGGGAACCGGAGTCGCGTCAAAGCGGCAAATCCCCGCCAGAACCGATCGCTGCGTGCGCGCGACTAAAGATTTGCGCTCGCCCCCATCCCCAACTGTTCGAGATGACCATGCCCATTCCGTATCGAATGATCGCTGTCCTCGCTTTGCTCTCCTTTCACGCCATCACGACCGCCTCAGCACAGACGCGCGATGTCGCAGGCGCCCGCGACTATTCCGGCATCGGCCGCTTCACCGGCAGCGTCGTCACCGGCTATGTGGTGAAAGATTTTGACGCGGCGCGGATGCAAGCCGCCGCCTTCAAGGACGGCCAGCCCACCGACGCGCGGCGGCTCGAGGGCCGCATCATCCGCATCGCCTACCGCACCAATCCCGGCCCGTCGATCCTGGAAGTCTCCCGCAATTTTGAAACGCAGCTTGCCAAGGCCGGCTTCGAGACCTTGCTCGCCTGCGACACCGACGCCTGCGGCGCCATTCCGTTCACGGAAGCGATCGACACGCTGCCGGTCCCGCAGATGTGGGTCGACGGCTTCAACTACCGCTATTTTTCCGGCCGCAAGACCGAGGGCGGGCGCGAGACCTATGCCAGCGTCCTCGTCAGCCAGAACAACCAGGAGATCTATGCGCAGGTCACCGTCGCGGAGCTGGGCGCAATCGAAAACAAGATGGTCGATGCCGCCGCGATGGCCAAGGGGCTTGGCGAGACCGGCCACATCGCGCTCTACGGCATCTATTTCGACACCGACAAGGCGATGCTCAAGCCGGAGAGCCGCCCGACGCTGGAGCAGATCGCAAAGCTGCTCACCAGCCAGCCCCAGCTCAACGTCTTCATCGTCGGCCACACCGACAGCCAGGGCGCCTATGAGTACAATCTCGATCTGTCGAAGCGTCGCGCTGAAGCTGTCGCAGCCGAACTCGTGAAGAGTTTTCGGATCGCGCAAGCACGGTTGCGCACCGCCGGCGTCGGCTTGCTGGCACCCGTCGGCTCGAATGCGACGGACGCCGGACGCGCGCTCAACCGGCGGGTCGAGCTGGTGGCACCGTGAGGGCGGCGCGCACGCGCAACGTGACGTGCACATCGCAAAGCTGGAACTCATCTGCATGCACTAGATGAGACCTTCTGCACGCGCGCCGATGCACATCAACACGCATACGCGCGATGCGAGCGAACTCTCGCTGCATTGCGAGAGCAGAGAAAATGAACAAATGTTTCAGCTATCCAAGCATCTGCTTCGGGAGCACGCTGGAACCCGCGATGACCTTTGGCGCATATCAGACGCGCTCGCTGCGAGACCAACGCCGCCTCGATTTATCTTGCCACCTTATGGCGCAAGTTATAGTCTTCTATCCTAAGTTGTTGCCCTGCCAGCCCCGGGCGACACTGAAGACCAAAAATAAACGGCGGGCTTTTCGGCCCGCCGTTTATTGAGGCAAGGGTCCGATCTAAAGGTCGCATCGACCATACGAGGCGCCTGACGTGGCGATCGGGCGAACGGATTTCGTCTAGCAGTCGTGCAAAAAGCCCCTCAAACCGGCGCTGGCAGCTGCCAAAGTCATTTGACTATGGCGTCCTGATCGACGAAAAGCCCGCCATGGCCAAAAAACCTGGAACCAATCCCAAAGGCGAATTCGCCTTTTTCAACGTCTTCTACGAAGACGGCTCACAACGCTCCAACCGGCGCGTGCCTTCGGAATTGCTCGGAGGCCTCGACGGCGATGAGCCTGCCCGTGCCTTCATCATGGAGCAGGACCGCGAGATCGCCGAAAAATCCGGCCGCCCGCCGCTGGAGATCAAGAACCTCGACCGGGTCGGCGCGAAGAAGAAATAGGCCGACATAGGCAGGCGCTCACCAGCGCCCGCTCCGCTTGTTCCAGGCAAACAGCAGATCCGCAAACCGGTCATAGAAGAAGCGCGTGAACGGCAATGCCACGCGATTGCCGAACAGCGCCGCAAGCCACCGCTCCCCCGGCGTCAACCGCCACAGCGCGATCGCAACATCCGCACCGACGGTAAGCCGACCGGCCTCATCGGTCGCGTGCAGGCGGCGCCTGATGTCGTCGACCGAGGCGCCGAAGTGCGCCAGTGCATCCGGCTGCTCGTTGATGTCCCTGAACTCGACCGTGCCCGCGCGCACCAGCGCCAGCAGCTTGTTGCGTTGCCAGTCGATGCCGGCGTCGCAGACGGGGCAGCGGGTGTTGTACCAGACGGTGAGGTAGGCCGGCATCATCGAAGCATAGATGCCGACCCTCGCGACGTCGAGGCTGGAGCCATCCACCTAGAATTCCTTGCCAACCAATAGAAGAGAGGAGATAAACACATCAACGCAAGGTAGCACCTTTATGGCCAAGCACTTTTTCATTCGACGAGATTATTCAGATATCGCTCCCTTCTTAGATTCTATTAGCGCGCAAGCAGACAGTGAGCGCGATGCGCTGGGCTTCTTGCCACAACCGGCGTATGCGGAAGCCGCTCGACAGCGCAAACTAATACTTTTAGTCGTGCAAGACGGAGACGAGACTTCTTATGCGGGTCATCTACTTTTCGGTGGAATTTTCCCGATCCTGCGTGTTCGACAAATTGCTGTAGCCCCGCATTATAGACGACACCAGCACGCAAGCACCTTGCTTAGAACGCTTGTCGCTCAAGGCGAACATGAAGGCTATTTGAATATAGTTGCGAACGTTGCCACAGACTTGACGGGCGCGAATTCGTTCTACGAAAAACACGGCTTCATTTCCTCTCGCCTGAAGGCTGGCGGCAAAACTCGAAATAGAAAAATCAATGTACGGATATTTCAGTTGGATACACCGAGTCTGATCTCCTACATGGTAGATTTCAAGGTGGTGAATAACGTCGAGATGCTCCCGCGGAAGAGGTCTCCCGAAATCCCCATTTATGCGATCGACCTCAACGTGTTCTTTGATGCCGTGAAGGATCGAGCGCGTTCGCAGGATGCGATTGCTGTATTTGAAGCTGCATTCAAGCATCAGATCAGAATTGCAGCCAGTCACGAACTTTTCGCTGAACTCAAACGAAAGTCGAACGATCCGACCAATGATCCAATTCTGTCATTGGCGAAGACAATTCCTACGCTGCCCGTGCAGGATAAATCAAAAATCGAAGGTTTGAAGCTTCACATTGGCTCCCTCGTCTTCCCCGAGAGGTCGGCCGCAGGAAACCTAAAACCGACGGACGAGTCAGACATCGCGCATTTGGCCCACGCTGTGGCAGCAGGCGTTTCCGGCTACATAACAAGCGATGCGAAGGTTCTGGCAGCTCGCGACCGTCTAATGAAGAATTTCAGCTTAGACGTGATTGGCCTGTCAGAATTCGTCCACCTTCTTGACTTGCCTAACGAGGCAGCGCCCGCAGCATCTAAGTCGACGAAGAGCTTTCGTATCCAGGCGCCCACCATCGAAGAAGTGACCACGTTTCTCAAACGTGAGGGCGTCTCTCTTGAAGGACACATCAATGTTTCTAGATGCCGACGTTCTGCGGTTTTCGATAATCAGGGCTTGGTTGGGGTCAGCCTCTTGGATCCAGCTCCGGCTTTAGAGCGACCAACCCACAGCGTCGTCTGCGTTCATCAAGAACATCCGTTTTCGTCCACAATTGCAGACTTTCTCATCTCCGAACAAGTACAACACTGTTCAACAAGAGGAGCGTGCAGCCTACTCTTAATGGACATTTCGTCCCAGCCAATCACACGAAGAATCGCGTTGGGGCAGGGTTTTCAGCAGGCACACGGGCAATCAGGTCTCTTCAAAGTTGCGCTAGGTGGCCCCATTACCAACACAACGTGGAGCAATGCCAGATTAGTCATCGAGCGCCTTTCCGGCATGACCGTTCAGGAGAAGTGCCCTAGATATGACAAACCGGAAGTGACCGTTTTAATAAACAACACGCCGAAAACGATGGGGCTTTTCGAACTCGAAACCCTTCTATCCCCAGCCCTGCTAGCTCTGCCCCAACGCAAAGCGGTCGTGGCTCCAATTACCCCTGCCTTTGCCGCTGACCTCCTCGGCACCGACGCTCAGTATACGTTTTTGGATGTCCCCGAGGCGCAATTCTTGTCCCGCCGGACTTATTTCAACACAGTCAGAGCTGCACGTGCTATGATTCGAGGATCAGTTATAGCGTTCTACGAATCCTCGAGAGGCGGCAAGGGACGCGGGGCGATTGTTGCTCTGGGACGGATTGTGGACGTGACTTCGATCCCCGCGAACAACGCGCCCGAACTTCTTCAGCGAGGTGGCGTCGTCGTCGACATTGAAGCCTTGACAAAGTCCGATAGGATTCTTGCAACAACTTTTGACAACCTCGTCATACTGAACAAACCTGTCTCATTTAAAAAATTGCGAGAGCTAGGTTGCGTCAGTGGAGCGAACTTTGTGTCTGCGACGCCGATAACGGCCAAACAGTTAGCTTCAATTGTTGACGCCGGCTTTTCCGATGACTGATGTGAACGAAATTTTGATCTCGCTGAAGCCACGACATGCAGAGAGCATTTTTGGCGGAGCAAAGACAGTTGAGCTAAGAAAGAGGCGCCTCAACGTAGAGCCTGGATCCCGCGTTTGGATTTATGCAACGGCTCCGACAGCGGCAATTCGAGGTTACGCACGCCTAGACCGAATAGAGGTCGCTCCACCGTCGCAACTCTGGAAGAAGGTGGGGTGCAAGACCGGAGTATCACGAGAGGAATTCGAGACATACTTTCGGGGGTGTAAGGTCGCTTATGGCTTGGTTCTGGCGGACGTAATGGAAATGGAAGCAGCGTTACCACTCGCCAAAATTCGAGAGACAATCGACGACTTTCATCCCCCCCAATTCTATTGCCACCTGAATGGCGCAAGAAGATCGATGCGCCTTTCGCGTCGCAAGTATAGGCCGATAGAAAAGCAGATGAACCTCTTTGGCTGAACGCTTCCGGTAGGCACAAACAAAACGGCGGGCTTTTGGCCCGCCGCTTGCGTTTGGATGGGCTCGTCCGGGTCGAGTCCGGACGTGACGCTAGATCAATTATCCAAGAAACTCCGCAGCTTCCGCGACCGCGACGGATGCTTCAGCTTCCGCAGTGCCTTCGCTTCGATCTGGCGAATACGTTCGCGCGTCACGCTGAACTGCTGGCCGACTTCTTCCAGCGTGTGGTCGGTGTTCATGCCGATGCCGAAGCGCATGCGCAGCACGCGCTCTTCGCGCGGGGTGAGGGACGCCAGCACGCGCGTGGTGGTCTCGCGCAGGTTCGACTGGATGGCGGCGTCGATCGGCAGGATCGCGTTCTTGTCCTCGATGAAATCGCCGAGGTGCGAATCCTCTTCGTCACCGACGGGCGTCTCCAGCGACAGCGGCTCCTTGGCGATCTTGAGGACCTTGCGGACCTTCTCCAAGGGCATGCCGAGCTTCTCGGCGAGCTCTTCCGGGGTCGGCTCGCGGCCGATCTCGTTGAGCATCTGACGCGAGGTGCGCACGATCTTGTTGATCGTCTCGATCATGTGCACGGGGATGCGGATGGTGCGCGCCTGGTCGGCGATCGAGCGGGTGATCGCCTGCCGGATCCACCACGTTGCGTAGGTCGAGAACTTGTAGCCGCGGCGATACTCGAACTTGTCGACCGCCTTCATCAGGCCGATGTTGCCTTCCTGGATCAGGTCGAGGAATTGCAGGCCGCGGTTGGTGTATTTCTTGGCGATCGAGATCACGAGACGGAGGTTGGCTTCCACCATCTCCTTCTTGGCCTGACGGGCTTCGCGCTCGCCCTTCTGCACGGAGTGCACGATCTTGCGGAACTCGACGATCTCAAGGCCGGTCAGCGCAGCGAGCTGATGCACCTCGTGGCGGAGGTCCTTGATGCGGTCCTTCTCGTGATGGACGAAATTCTTCCAGCCCTTGGCCGAAAGCTTCGAGACACGGTTGAGCCAGCGCGGATCGAGCTCCGAGCCGGTGTAGTTGCGCAGGAAGTCTTCGCGCGCGACACCGTGGCTGTCGGCAAGGCGCATCAGGCGGCCCTCATGCGAGACGAGGCGCTTGTTGATGTCGTAGAGCTGCTCAACGAGTGAATCGATACGGGCCTGGTTCAGGCGCAGCGACTTCACCTCGACGATGATTTCGTCCTTCAGCTTCTTGTACTTGCGCTCCTGGTGCGGCGAGAGCGACTCGTTCTGGAGCTGGTTCTGGATGTCCTGCTCCTGAAGCTTGCGCAGCTTCTTGTAGCTGTCGGCGATCTTGTCGAAGATCTCGACGACCTTCGGCTTGAGCTCGGCCTCGATGGCCGCAAGCGACATCTGGTTCTCGAACTCGTCGTCGTCCATGTCGGACTCGGCGGCGGACTCGGCCGGATCCTTTTCCTCGCCGGCCTCAGTGCCGCCAGCAGGCACGGCACGGAACGGGGTCGGCGACGGCGGTGCTGCGGGCGGCGCGACATGCGCCGGCGCGCCCACGGCCGCAGCAGCCTGGCCGCCTTCGGCCGACGCTTCGCCGTTCTCGCCGTTGGGACCGGCAATCATGGCGGTGTTCATGCCGGCCTTGGCATCGGGGCCGGCATAGGTCGCTTCGAGATCGATGATGTCGCGAAGGAAGATCTTTCCTTCGTTCAATTCGTCGCGCCAGATGATGATGGCCTGGAAGGTCAGCGGGCTTTCGCAGAGGCCCGCGATCATCGCCTCGCGGCCGGCCTCGATACGCTTGGCGATCGCGATTTCGCCCTCGCGCGACAGCAACTCGACGGTGCCCATCTCGCGCAGATACATACGCACGGGATCGTCGGTGCGCTCGCCGGGTTCGCTCTTCTTGACCTCGGTGACGGCCTTTTGCGTGACTTCGACGAGCTCGTTATCGGTCTCGTCCTCGCCGCCCTCGTCCTTTTCCTCCTCGTCGCCGCTATCATCGGCTTCGGTGACGTTGATGCCCATGTCCGAGAGCATGGACATGATGTCCTCGATCTGCTCGGGCGAGGTCTGGTCGGACGGCAAAACTTCGTTGAGCTGATCGAAGGTCACGAAGCCGCGCTTCTTGGCCTGCTTGATCATCTTCTTCACTGCCGCATCGGACAGATCGAGCAACGGCGACGGCGCGTCCTGGGAGTCCTTCTCCGGCGCGTCCGCTGCCTTGTCGTCTTTTTCCTTGTCCTTCGCCTGCAGCGTCTTTGCCTTGGTGGCCATCCATTGCTCCTAAACGCGCTTCATGCAGAAGGCTCACTGGCCCGCCCGCGTGAAATCACTTGAACCTGTTGCTCGACGCTCTCGCTTCGTCAGATCGCGACACGGAAAGGGCGGCGCGCACATCTCTCGCCACCCCGACCTTTCTCTCGCCGGATTTGCCTAACGCTTCGTGAGCCTCTTTGTCGCAGCGGATGCAGGTGAAGTGCCAACAGATATTGCGCGGATTCATTCCTGACGCGTCTGTTCTGCCTGCGGCCGCCTGGGGGCCAAAGTGCTACAAGACCGTTAAGCCTCGATTAACCCTGTTTTTGCCGCCAAACCTTGGATTTGGCGAGTCTTTTAGCGGTTCCGACCCCGGCCGTCCGCATGATTCTTTCATCACACGCTCTTCTGGAATCGGCCCGACAGCTCGCCAAAACCCTCGATCAGGGCCTCGGTGCCGTCGACCTCGGCCAGTCGGGCCTTGATGTCACGCAGCCACGCCATATTGGCCTCGCTGGGGTCCTCCCCCAAGGCCAGCTCGGCGTCTTTCAACTCTCTAAGTAGTGAATGGTACTGCCGATGCAAGGCAACGAGCTGGTGCCAGGTGGAGAGAACATCGTCCCGGGCTGCGCCCTCGCGGGCGCCCCACACTGCCGCGGTCGTGATACCGCCCTCAACCCTTTGAAGAAGCTGTAAAAATCCCCCTTTCTCGATGTCGGATCGCATCTTCTCGGCCTGCTCGCCGGGGTCCGGCGAGTGGTGATGATCGTTGGCGAAAGCCGCGATGATCCCGGCCCTGAGCTTGTGGGCCTCGGGGTGGGCGAACTCCAGGGCAGCCACCTCCTCGAGGTGATCATCCAGCAGCCAGGGGTGGTTGATCAGGCTTTGCAGGATCAGGGCCTCGCGCCGGGAAATGGCGCTGCGCTGCCCCCGCATGATCGGACTTGATGCCAGTTGCGGGCTGGCCGCCTGGTAAGGGCCGGAGGGGAGCTGGATCGGCCCCGGCGCACCGCGGCGGCCTCCACCAAACCCCTGGCCGCCGAATCGATTCGGCTGCCCCCCGCCCCTCGGCTGGAATTGGCGCCCGGCCTGACCAGGACGGAAATTGCCGCGGCCGGCAAAGCCGCCGCGCCCGCTATCGGGGGCAAAGGCGCGCAGAAGCCGCTCGGCGAGATCCTGGCGATAATAGCGCCGGACCACCTCGTCGCGAATGCCGTTGGAGAGCTCCTTGATGCGCGCCTCCAGCGCGGCGCGGCGCTCGGGGGTGGCAAAGTTGCCGCCTTCGAGCTCGCGCGACCAGATCATGTCGGCGAGCGGACGTGCCGCCGCGATCACCTCCTCGATCGCGCCACGGCCGCCGGAGCGCGCGAGATCGTCGGGGTCCTGCCCTTCCGGCAGCAGTGCGAAGCGCAGGCTTTTTCCGGGTGCGAGAAACGGCAGCGCGAGATCGGCGGCGCGATACGCCGCCTTCTGTCCGGCGCGGTCGCCGTCAAAGCAGAGGATCGGCTCGTCCGCCATCTTCCAGAGCAGCGCGAGCTGGTTTTCGGTGAGCGCAGTGCCGAGCGGTGCGACGCTGCCTGCAAAACCCGCGGTGACCATGGCGATGACGTCGACATAGCCTTCGACCACGATCAGCGCGCTGCCGTCATGGGTGGCCTTGCGCGCCGTCTGGTGGTTGTAGAGATTGTCGCCCTTGTGGAAGAGCGGCGTCTCCGGCGAGTTCAGGTACTTGGCCGGAACGTCCTTCTCCAGCGCACGTCCGCCGAAGGCGATGACGCGGCCACGCAGATCCGTAATCGGAAACATCACGCGATCGCGGAAGCGATCGTAGGGCACCGGGATATCGTTGCCGGCAACGAGCAGCCCGGTCTCGATCATGTCCTCGACGGAAACGCCGAGCTTGCCGAGATGCTCCTTCAGCGCGAAGCGCTCGGGCGGCGGTGGCGCGTAACCGAGCCGGAACTGCAATTGCGTCGCCGGCGAGATCGCGCGGTCGGCAAGATAGCCGCGCGCCTTGGCGCCGACGCGCGAGGCCAGAGTCTCTGCGAAGAACTTTGCCGCAAGCTCCATGACGTCATGCAGCGTGCGACGCCGCTGCTCATGCCGCGCCGCATCCGGCGTCACCGCCGGCAGCGGCAGGCCCGCCATGTTGGCAAGCCGCTCGACCGCCTCGGCGAACGGCAGGCCATCGGTCTCCATCACGAAGTTGATGATGTCGCCGTGCTTGCCGGAGGAGAAGTCGTGATAAAAACCCTTCTGGTCGTTGACGTAGAAGGACGGCGTCTTCTCCTGCTGGAACGGCGACAGCCCTTTCCACTCCCGCCCCGCCTTCTTCAGCTTGACGCGCTTGCCCACGACTTCGGAGACCGAAAGCCGGGCACGCAGCTCGTCGAGGAATTGGGGCGTGAAGCGCATGGCGCAATGGAACTCTGTCAGCTCGGCCGCTTGAAGCGCCCACCCCAGAAAGGCGAACCCTTGCCTTGCTTCAATGGCTTATTTAATGTTCCTGATATGTTCAGTCCATATCCACAGGCTTGATATTTCAAAAATACGATTGTATATACAGAGAAACTGATGCCGGATTTCAGCTCTCTCGCGCCTGCCGGGTTTGAATGGGACGAGGAGAAGAACCGGGCTAATCTGGTCAAACACGGCATCAGCTTCAACGACGCCAGTCAGATTTTCGAAGGACCCGTCATCGTCAAGCGATCAGATCGTAACGACGAGGAGCGGTGGATCGCGGTCGGAGGGTTCAACGACCGAATTCTGACGGTGATTTTTACGCGACGAGACAGAGCGATCCGCATCATTTCAGCGCGACGTCCGAGGCCAGATGAAAAAAGAGCATATCGTGAAGCGTCGATGGGGCGATCGTCGCAAGGGAAACACTGATTGGGCCCGTGTCGATGCGATGACGGACGAGGAGTTGGAAGCCTCGATCGCAAATGATCCCGACTGGGCAGAGTTCAAGGACATCGATTGGTCGGACGCCGTGCTCGTGATGCCCCCCAGGAAAAAAGCCATCTCCATCCGGCTCGACGAGGACGTGCTCGCTTTCTTCAAGCGCGAGGGTGAGGGCTATCAGCGGCGCATGAATGCGGTGCTGCGCTCCTACATGCAGCAGAAGTCGAAGCCAAAGAAGCGGGCCTAATCCGGGCGAAATCTTCGGAGGCTCATGACAGAGACCTTGAACCCAGCCCGGTTCCACGCTTCCATGGGCCATGTTCAGGACGTTTCGGGGTGGCCAGAGCGGGGGCTGGCGCGTGACCTCGGTTTCGCCCGTGACGGGCGAGCCCCTGCCTTTCATGCCGGCGCTGTCGGTGATCGACGGCAATGCCGTCTCGTTGCCACTGGTGCCCTCGCGCAATGCGTGGCGGCTGGTGGGCGCCCCGAGCTCGCTTCGCTACACCGAGCGCGCCGAGAAGCAGCAGCTCACCGCGGCGCAGGCCGGGCTCGGCCGGCTCGAGGCCACCTGCGCGGCGCTGATCCCGATCCGCAAGTCGCAGGCCTGGTGGGAGCTGACCCAGGAGGAGCGGCGCAGGATCTTTGAGGACAAGTCGCACCACATCGCCAGCAGCCTGCGCTTCCTGCCCGCGATCGCGCGGCAGCTCTATCACTGCCGCGATCTCGGCGAGCCCTTCGATTTCCTGACCTGGTTCGAGTTCGCGCCCGCGCATGCCTCGCTGTTCGAGGAGCTGGTGGCGATGCTGCGACGGACCGAAGAGTGGACTTACGTCGAGCGCGAGGTCGATGTCCGCGTGGTCAAGGAAGTGCTGTCGGCTTAGTGCTCCAGGAAGCGGCCCGACTCGATGATGGGCATATCAGTGACTGGCCAGTTGTAAATGTAGGTCCAGGCCTTCTCGATGGCGCCATCCGCACGCGTCACGTCGATCAGCTTGCGCAGATATTCGGTCGGCTCCGGAAAGCCTTCGCCGCAGGCCTCGTACATGTCGAGCTCGCTCAGCAGTTCGTCGGGCGTGCGCGGGTGAAACAGCTCGCCATGGACGAGATCGGACGGCGCGTCCGACAGCAGCAATCCCGGATAATGCTTCACCAGCACGAGCCTGCCGCGACAGGTCGCGTCACCCAAAAAATCCGCATGGCCCGCGAGCAGCCGCGCCATCGGATGGTCGAAGCCGCGCATCAGGGTGCCGTAGACGAAGAGACGATCGGAGGTCATGGAGGTGTCTATAGCTGCGAATTTTGCGGAGCGACAGCGCTACAACTCACCCCGCCTTCGCCACCTCGTCGCTCACCACCTCGAACTTCTTCAACTCCATCCGGCCAAAGCTGGTCGACAGCGCGACGTCGGCGGCGTCGCGGCCCGTTCCCATCAGGATGCGGCCGCTGCGGGGGACGTTGTGGCGGGCGTCGAAGGTGAACCATTTGCCGGAGAGCCAGACCTGAAACCATCCGGAAAAATCCATCGGAGATGGATCCGGCGGAATGCCGATGTCGCCCATATAGCCGGTGCAGTAGCGCGCGGGGATGCCCATGCAGCGGCAGAAGGTCAACGCGAGATGCGCGAAGTCGCGGCAGACGCCGGTCTTCTGCTCGTAGACGTCGTGCGCCGACTTCATGTGATGGGCATGCTCGTAGCCGAACGTGACGTGCTTATGCACGAACTCGGTGATCGCGCAGACTCGCTTCCAGCCCGGCTCCGTCTTGGCGAACAGCGACCAGGCGATGTCAGTGAGCTTGTCGGTCTCGCAATAGCGGCTCGGCATCAAATAGAGCATCAATTCGTTCGGCAATTGCTCGATCGGGAGTTGCTGCGCGCCCGGCATCACCTCGTCCGGCAGGCCGGTGTCACGCACCCGCGCGCGGCCCTTCAGCGTCACGCCGCCGGCCGGCGCGACGAGGCGACCGCACACATTACCAAAACCGTCGTGATAGAAGCGGATGGGAACGTCGGGCTCCGCGACCACCGTCTCCTTGCCGATGATGTCGGCCTGCCGCGAGGGGTGGATGTTGAGCATGATCACCATTGGTGTCGGCTGCGCTGCCGCGTAGGTGATCTCGAAGCCGACCTTGATCTCCATCTACAAAACCTCTGCCTCCATCTCCTGGTCGCTGTCCTGGTCGTCCGAGACCACCTTGATATTCACGTCCATGGCCTCGAAGGCATCCCCGGGGCCGATATAGACGCCGTACAGCGGGATCGCCTGGCGCGGATCGCGGGCGACCGCGACACGGATCAGGTCGCGGGTGCCGACGATGCCGTTGGTCGGATCGAACTCGATCCAGCCCGCGCTCGGCAAATAGACCTGCACCCAGGCGTGCGTCGAGCCACCGCCGACGTGATGTTCCTCGATATCCTCTGGCACGAAGATGTAGCCGGAGACGAATCGCGCCGCGAAGCCGAGATGGCGCAACGCTTCGATCATAAACAGCGCATAGTCCCGACAAGTTCCCGTGCCCGACTGCAAAGTGTCGAGCGGATGCTGCGTGCCCGGCTCATGGCGCTTGCGGTATTTGAACTGCTCGCGGATACCGTGGGTGATGCCGCTGAGGATCTTGAAGGTCGGCGACGGCGAGTCTTCATCGAGGAAGCCGCGCGCCCACTCCGCGATCTCGTCGTCGGGATCGGCATATTGCGGCGTGATGTACTGGACGAGATCCGGAAACTCCTCGTCGTCATAGACGAAGGGATAGAAAAAGGCGGGATCGTCCGGCGTCAGCGCGAACTCCTCCACCGGATTGTGTTCGACGGTGACGTGCCAGTCGAAGGTCAGCGTGTCCGCACGCTCGTCGAAAGTCGCGATCGCGACCGAATTGCCGAACACGTCGTGGATCCAGCGCAGCGACATCGGCGTCGGCGAGATATCGAGCTGAGAGTCGAGCACGCGCAGATCATGCCCGTCGCGCGGACGCAGCATGATCCTGTGCTCGCCGAACGCCACCGGGCGGTTGTAACGATATTCGGTCTTGTGATGAATCGTCAGTAGCGGCATCGTCGGGCGATCATGGTCATTTTGGACAGGGCAATCTATACCGATTCCTGCCCAATTTCCGGGGGTGACTGCTTTTTCCATAGGCAATCAGGATGGCTTTAGACATAGCTGAGGCGGCCGATCAACTCCTCGGCGAGGGCGACATGCCGCCAGTGCATGAGATGAATGCAGGGGGAGCATCGCCCTTCCTGCTCACCTCGGATCATTACGGGCGGGTGCTGCCGCACGCGCTCGGCGATCTCGGCGTCGCCGAGAGCGAGCTGACGCGACACATCGCCTGGGATATCGGCATTGCCGGTGTCGCCGAGCAGCTCTCAGAGCTGCTCAATGCTCATCTGGTCGCGCAGCGCTATTCGCGGCTGGTGATCGACTGCAACCGCCCGCCCGGCGCGGTGAGCTCGATCCCGGTGATGTCCGAGGCAACGTCGGTCCCGCGCAACGAGGGGATTTCGGAGCAGGAGCGTGAGGCACGACGGCGTGAGATTTTCGAGCCTTATCACCACCGCATCGATGCCGTGATCGACGACCGCGTGCATGCGAAGCGGCCAACGGTGCTGGTGTCGCTGCACAGTTTTACGCCGGTCTATGCCGGCGTCGCGCGACCCTGGCACATCGGCGCGCTCTACAACCGCGACACGGTGCTGCCGCGGCTCCTCCTGAAACACCTGCGCGCCGAGAGCGACCTCGTCGTCGGCGACAACGAGCCCTATGCGGTGAGCGACCTCACCGACTACACCATCCCCCTGCACGGCGAGGCGCGCGGCCTGATCAACACCGGCATCGAGATCCGCCAGGATTTGATCGGCGATCAATCCGGCCAGCAGCAATGGGCGGAACGGCTGGCGCGGATTTTTGCTGAGATCGAGGGGGAGTTGCGGGCGGAGAGGTTGGTCGACTAACCGCCGCGCGTCGCGACGAACAACGCCAGCGCGGCGAAGATCGCGGCGATGCCCCACAACACGTAGGCAATGCGGCCGCCGCCCCGCGCGTCGAGCGTGGCCTCAGCCGGATTGTCCGGATTGACGTGAACCTCAACGCTGGCGCCATCCTGATAGCGCGACATCAGCTTCTCCAGCATCTTGTTGGAGGCCGACGGTGTACCGGCTGCCACTCGCGCGCATTCATTGGTGTAGCGGATGTTCTGATAGCTGTAGGTATAGGTCACGCGCTTGCCGAACATCTCGACGCCCCGGCTTCCGCCGGGCTCGCTCGCCTCGTGATATTCCTCCATCTCCGACAGCTTGATCGTACCCGGCACCACCGGCCAGCGCGTCGCCATCGACGTCTGCCGCCGCACGGCGAAGCCCATCAGTCCAATAACGAGGCCGAAGACGCCGAAGCCGACGACGAGCCCTGCCAGATCGGGCCGCGCGATGTGATGCGCGAGATAGGCGTAGCTCTGGTTGAGACCGAAGGCCGAGCCTAAAATGATAGCAACTACGATTGCCGTGCCGATGCCAAGGCAGCCCCACAGGCCCTTCGGCAGATCGCGCTCCAGCACGGCCTGATCGGGATGGCGCGGATTGTAGTAGACGGTGACAATGCTGCCGGCGGGATATTTCGCGAGCTGCTCGGCCACCTGGAAATTGCCGAGGTCCTCGCCGATCGAGATGCGGTTGCAGCGAAGCTTCCGGTTGGCGACCGAATATTCGTAGGTCACGTTCGCAAAATTGCGGCTCTCGAGGCGATAGCCCTCCTCGCGCTCGTTATCGGACACCCTGACCTCGCGCACCTCGGCGACTGAGGTGACCACCTTGCCTTGTGCTTGCGGCCAGCTCCGCGCCTCGCGCGCTTGCCAGGTCTTCACGATGGCCGCAATCAGGATGAGTCCGAGCGGTGCGAGCAGCATCGCATAGACGAACCAGGGCAAATCGGGCACGGCAAATCCTTCGTCAGCGGCAATGCCCGGTTGGACGCATCGCCACCAAGAAAGGTTCAACCCGAAGCGACGTGAAAGCGGGCTATTTCGCCCGGATCAACGCCAGCCAGATGCCGCCGCCGATCATGAAGCCACCGGACACGCGTGACACCATGCGGGTGCGGCGCGCCGAGAAAAAGCCGCGGACCTGTCCGGCAAGCAGCGCGTAGATTCCGTCCGTCAAGCCGGCAAGCACCATGAAGGTGATTCCGAGCACCAGGACCTGCGACAGGTGATCCTTGCTCATATCCATGAATTGCGGAATGAACGCGCCGAAGAACACCAGCAGCTTCGGGTTCGACAACGCCACGACAAAGCCCTGTAAAAGGAAGCCACCACGAGGGGGAGGCGGTGGCGCGTCGGTATCGACGCCCTCAACCGGAGAGCGGATCAGCTTGATGCCGAGCCAGACCAGATAGGCCGCGCCCGCAAAGCGCACCCAGTTGAACCAATAGCCCATCGTCGCCATGAGCGTGGTGAGGCCCACTGCAAGTATGCCAATCACGATCAACAGCCCCAGCTGCACGCCGAGAATGTTGGTCAGCGCCGCGCGCGTGCCGTGGCGCAGGCCGTTGGCGATGACAAGGGTCACGATCGGCCCCGGCAGCAGCGCGAGTGCGATGCAGGCGGCGACGAAGGCGAGATAGGCTTGCATGGACATCATGGTGAGGACTCGAGCTGGGGGCGTTTGCTTGTATTAATGCATGACACTCAGTGGCCGTCCAGCGCCGCAGCCACCCACGTTTCCATCTCCTCCGCCTCCAGAAACGCGAGCGCCGCATGCTGCATCGCGCTGGCGTCGCCACGCCCCTGCGCCGCCGCGACGAAGAGATCGCAGCGCCGTGAGACGGCAATGCCGATCGCGGCGTGGCTCACGCTGTCATCAATGGCGAGATCATACCGTCGCGCGCGACCGCGCATCTCACCGATATGCACCACCTCACCCGGGGCAGTCGCAGTAAACCGCGGGGTGATCAGATCGATATCGGCAACGCGATCGACCTCGTCGTCATCTGCAACGCCGCTGTCGCAATTGCAGAAGCCTCGCTTGGCGCGGACGTAGAGCTCGACGCCGTCGCAGCCACCGCCTTCGCAGCGAAACGCGCGGCCCGCCGGCCAGCCGTCGCGCGAGAACGGCCAGGCGATCTCGCGCCAATGCGCTGATGCTTGCCCAAGCGGCGGCGCAAGCTGATACGCGCCGACGCCGGACGCGCCTAGCGCCGCTAGGACGAGCGCGATGGTCACCGTGCGCCGCATCGTCAGTTCTTCGGCAGGCCGGCGACGACGCGTGCCGGCCCGGTCAGCTCCAAAACGTGCAGGCCGGTGTTGGCGCGATCGACGATGTAGATATACCCGCGGTCATCGGTCTCGACATTGTTGGTCTGGATCGCGACCTTGCAGCGCTCGCCACCCTCGACCGGAATGCAGCGCTTGTCGGTCGCCTGCGTGATCGCTGGGATGAAATAGCCGACTTCCTTCGGGTGATAGGGATCGCGGATGTCGAGCGCGCGCACCCCGGCATTGAAGAAGGCGATGAAGGCCATCTTCTTGTAATAGACCGGCGCCATGCTCTCGTTCGCCGAATGCGAGCCGAAGCGGCCGCCGCGCTGGCAGAACTGCCCGCTCGCCTCCGGCACGGTGTAGCTCGAGATCATCATCGGCCGCGCCTCGGTGGTGACGTCGGCGAACCACACCATCTGCCGCGCCTCGCCGCATTCGTTGAGGATCGCCTCGTCCACGATCATGACGATGTCGCGGGTCTTGCCGTCCTTGTCCTCGGCGAACTCGGCGACCGGCATGTCGAGCATCGGGAACGTCGTGTGGGCACCGTTGAACGCGGACATCGGCATCCGCGAGATCTCGGGATAACGCAGATTGTCCGGCGTCGGCTCCTTGCCGCCGTTCAAAAGCTTTTCGCGATCGACGATCTGGAGGATGCCGCCCTTGTTGGTGCCGTAGCCGAAATAGACGCGGTTGCCGGTGGGCCCGGTCGAGATCGGTCCGTGCAGCTCGGTCGGCACCGCGCCGGTCGAACCGGGCTCCTGACCCGGCAGGCCGAAATCCCTGATCTTCTGCGGATGGGCGGGATCGCTGAGATCATAGATCTGCGTCATGCGGCGGGTGCGCCAGTCCGGCGCGCCCGAAACGAGATAAGCAATGCCGGTGTCGCACTCCCACCAGCTCTTGTGTGTGTCCTTCAAGCCGCCAAGGCGGGTGATGAGCACGGGGCTCGCAGGATCAGCGACATTCCAGATCTCATGCGCCTCACTGCCGAAAGTGCGCAGCATATAGACCGCATTCGGATCGCCCTTCGGCAATGACTTGCCGTCGCAGACGCGCACCATCTGCGCGCCGCCGGATTCATATTTGCCTTCCTGCCCCGGCAGGTGCCGCAGATATTTGGGATGCGCGGGGTCGGTGACATCGACGATCGAAGTTCCGTTCGGCTCCGCCTGCCCCGTCATCGGATTGACGGGCGCGGGCACGTCATCGGTGCCGCCGTGGTGACCGATATAGGCGATCCAGCGATTGCCCTGATGATGGATGGTCGGCTGATAGGCGCTGCGCGCCTGGAGATCGTTGCTGCCGACCAGCTTCATGTTGGAAGCTTCCGACGGCGCGCCGATCGTTTGCTTCTGCGCGTGAACGAGAGTGCTGCTAGCGAAAAGGACGAGGCAAGCAGCAGTTAAGACGCAACGGAACATTAGAGCCCTCCCGGAACCAATCTGCGTTGGCTGAGCTTCAAGGCTAACACAACCAATTGTGGGCGCCAAAGACACCATCTTGACATGCAACCATTTAGTTGCCTATTATCACTGCCATGGATGAGGTCTTCAAAGCGCTCGCCGACGCGTCACGACGGTCGCTGCTAGACAGCCTTCACGCCAAAAACGGCCAGACGCTGAACGAACTCTGCGAGGGCCTCGCGATGACGCGCCAGGCCGTGACAAAGCACCTTGTCATTCTGGAAGAGGCCAATTTGGTCACGACCATCAGGCATGGCCGCGAGAAGCTGCACTATCTCAACCCGGTGCCGATCCATCAGATCGGCGAGCGCTGGATCAAGAAATTCGAGCGCGGCAAGCTCGCCGCACTCAGCGAGTTGAAACGCCAGTTGGAGAAGCGCGATGAGTAAGCCCCAATTCGTCTACGTCACCTACATCGAGACCACCCCGGAAAAGCTATGGGAGGCGCTGACATCGAGCGCGTTCACAAAGCAATACTGGTTCGGCGCCGAAGTCAGGTCCGACTGGAAGGTGGGCTCCCCCTTCGCGCTATTGCTGGACGGCGAGACCACCGATTCGGGCGAGATCCTCGAGGCGGATCCGCCGCGGCGGCTGTCCTACAGCTTCAAGCATCAGAAGTTCGAAGAGCTCCGCGGAGAGCCGATCTCGCGCGTCGTCTTCACGCTCGAATCCTTCGGCTCGCTCACGCGGCTGACGGTGCTGCATGACGGCTTCGTCGAGGGCGGCAAATATCTCGGCGCCGTCTCCAACGGCTGGCCCGCGATCCTGTCCGGGCTCAAGAGCCTGCTGGAGAGAGGCCAGGTGCTCGCCATTCCGCGCGCCGCGCTCAACAAGGGATTTGACGCGAAATGAATCTCGATCAGTTCAAGCCGCTCACGGTCTATACGATTTACATCGCCTCCACGCCCGAGAAGGTTTGGGAGGCACTGACCTCGGCCGAGTTCAGCCGAAAGTTTTTCTCCGGCTTTGCGGTGGAGATGGAGCCAAAACTCGGCGGCACTTTCATCGTGCGCGCGCCTGATGGTTCCGAGCACATCTCCGGCGAAGTCTTCGAATACGATCCGCCGACGAAGCTGACGGTGACATGGAACGTCAACTGGCCCGACCTCGTCGCCAAGCTCGGCACCACACTCGTGACCTACGAGATCGAGCCTGCCGGCGAGGCCGTCCGCCTCACCATGAGCGAGCGCCACGACCGCGCGCTCAGCGACGACATCCTCTCCGGCGGCCGCACCGGCTGGCCCGCGATCCTGTCGGGACTGAAGAGTTTGCTGGAGACGGGAAAGGCGCCGCAGATCAAGATGGCTCCGCCGGCGCAGATGCTTGCGGCATTGAAGGCGATGGGAATCAAGACGCCGTAGCGGCCGCAATCTGCGCCCTCATCGCTTCTTCGTTACCAGCGGCGGATGAATCTCGTCGATCTTGCGACGGCAATCCCCTTCCGAGCCGTGCGGGCCCGAGACAAAGGTACCGCTGACCCTGATCGCGTACCAGCCTGACTCCACGCCGAGCCGGAGCGCTTCGTCTGTCTTGACGTGCCGTGGGGAGAGAGCTTGCATCAGCTGCTTTCGGTTGGCGTTCGATCTCATATCGAATCGCGCTGGAATCTTTCAAGCATCCGCAGCACGAGCCTGCCGCATCCGACTCAACCGCCGTAACGGGCAACATGCGCAACGATCGCCGTTGCGACGTCGTGATGATTCGGCTCCGCGGGTGTGAGGAATGAGTGGCTTCGCGTCGCGCGCGTGTCGTCGTGTGCGCAGAGACGACCGCTCTTTCCGACATTGGCGCACCGTGCGCGCAATAACTGCAATTAGCTACCGTTTTCTCGCACGCTCCATCCTTTTGAAGCGCGAAATCGCTTTCGATCGAATAAGACCGTCGAAGCCTTGTGTTCGACCGCTTCGTAGCCGTTGCGTCCGGCTCCCCTCTTACGCCACCTGCACCACCAACCCGTCGATAAAGATGCCACGCCACCGGATCGACCTTGCCCGAGATGGGCCTCAGCCTCCTCCCTCACGCGATCTTCGTTGGGCGGTCAGCAGATACCGCCATTCCTTCACCTCAAGCGCCGCGCTTGTCAGGGGTGCGAGACGAGCAGGAGCGCCACACCAAGATTGGCCATGCACAGAACCGCGTCGATGACGAAGATCCTGAGCATTGGCCCCTTCAGCACGGGCCAGTAGGCCACTCCGACGCGCCCTCCGCGCATCAGGACGGGCAAGTTATAGGCGAACTGGCTGAAATGGCAGGTAGCAAAGAACAGGAACAGCACAAGCTGCGCTTCGATCGGCTGGAAGAAGGACGGACGAGCTCCCAGAAGATAGAGCGACAAGAGCCCGATGGGCAGATTGATCCCGCCCAGGAACGCCACGCTGGCCGCCAAGGTCGGCGCGATCGGATTGCCGCGCTCCTCCCGTGGCAGCAATATTTTCAGCGTGTTGCGTTGGGCAATGCTGAACTGGACGAATGCGCCGCCGAACCAGAGCGCGTTGAGAAGCAGTACGAAATCCGAAAGGCGCATGACTATTTTCCGTAGAAGGCTTCGCTGCGCACCACGCGGCCGGCATCGTCAAAATCCATGAACTCGCTGGCGCGCGTGTCGTTCAGTTGCCACCACACCGTCAATCGCGCGATCCTGTCGTCCCAGCTCCAGTTCAGGATCTTCAGGTCGGCACTCTCGACGTGACCATAGGCTCTCCGCCAATAGGCACGGATGTTTTCGGCGCCCGTGACGATGGGGGAATCGGTCAGCTTCAGCGCGAGAGGGCTGCGCATCTCCGCATTGTCGGCAAGATGTGCCACGACCGCTTCGACGTCAGGAGCTTGCGCTCCAGCAGCAGGTTGAGCGGCCTGTTCAACGCCTGCTTGGAAGGATCTCGATCAGCGAACCGATCGCGATATCGGGCCGGCGCGCCACCACGTAAAGGATGCGATGGTGCGGCCGCGACAGGCCTTGCTTCGCAAGATACGCATCGGCCTCCAGCGTCATCCCGCGCCAGCCGTAATACATGAGCTCCAGCGCCGCATCCAAATCATGCAGCTTCTTGAGTGAGGCGCGGTGAAGCCCCGCGGCTTGAGAGGCAGTTTTTTGCATGAGCTGACCGCGTCGAATCTGGCGAAGAGAAGCTACCCTAGCGCCCGCAGCTCGCGCCGCAACACCTTCCCCGTCGCCGTCATCGGCAGAGTCTCGGCAAACTCGACGAAGCGTGGATACTCGTGGGCGGCGAGCTGCACCTTCACGAACTCCTGGATCTCCCGCGCGAGTGCGTCGCTGCCGGTAAAGCCGGGGCGCAGCACGATCCAGGCCTTGATCGACTCGGTGCGGATCGGATCGGGGATACCGACCACCGCGGCCATCGCCACCGACGGATGCTTCATAAGGGTATGCTCGATCTCGGATGGGCCGACGCGGTAGCCGGCGGTGGTGATGACGTCGTCCTCGCGGCTGACGTACCAGAAATAGCCGTCCTCGTCCTGCACGCCGAGATCACCGGTGAGCAAGAACTCGCCGGCATATTTCTTCGCCGTCGCTTCTGGATTGCGCCAGTATTCGATCATGGTGACGGGACACGGCTGGCGCACGCCGATGATGCCGCGCTGGCCCGTGGGCAGCTCCTCGCCCTTGTCGTTGACGATGCGAACATCGAAACCCGGCGTCTCCTTGCCCATCGAGCCCGGGCGGATCGGAAACAGGTTCGAGTTGCTGCCGATCACGAGATTGCACTCGGTCTGGCCAAACACTTCGTGCGCATCGATGCCGAAGGTCTCGCGCACCCAGCCCAACAATTCGCCGCCGAGCGATTCACCGCCGGTAAAGATGCTGCGCAGCTTGACGCCGGAATGCTTCACGCCGGCCTGCCGCATCAGCTTCAGTGCAGTCGGCGGCAGGAAGACGTTGCGGACGCCGAGATCGGCCATCATCTGCATCGCCGCCTGCGGCTCGAATTTTCGCGCGCGATGACCGACCAGGGGGATGCCGTGGTACCAGAAAGCGAAGAGACCGTTGACGAGACCGCCGATCCAGGCCCAATCCGCCGGCGTCCACATGAGGTCGTCGGGCCGCGGCAGGAAGTTGTGGCACATCTCGACATTGGGCAGATGACCGAGCACGACGCGATGCGCGTGCAGCGCGCCCTTCGGATTGCCGGTCGTGCCCGAGGTGTAGATGATCAGCGCGGGATCGTCGGCCGAGGTGTCGACGCTTGCGAAGTCTTCCGAGGCGGTTTCGATCGCCGACCAGAACGGTTTTGCGCCGGCGTGAACGGCGCCGCTCGTGACGTAGATCTCTTGCAGGTAGGGCAACCGGTCGCGGACCTTTGTGAGCTTCTCCCAGCCGGCCTCATCGGTGATGATCGCCCTGGCTTGTGAATTCGACAGTCGGAATTCCAGCGCGTCCTCGCCGAACAGTGCGAACAGCGGGACCGAGATCATTCCGGAACGAAACGCGGCGAGATGCGCGATCGGCAATTCCAGGGACTGCGACAGGAACACGGCGACACGATCTCCGCGCGCGAGCCCATCGGCCTTCAGCACATTGGCAAAGCGCCGCGACATCTCCGCGACCTCGTCGAACGAGGTGCGGGTGATGGCGCCGTTCTCGTCGACATAGACCAGCGCGAGGCGGTCGGTGCCGTCGGCGTGGCGGTCGCAGCACGCTTCCGCCATGTTGAAGCGCGCCGGGACGTCCCAGCGGAAGTTGCGATAGAGTTCGTCGTAGGTTGCGGCTTCGGTCAACATGGCTTGGCTCACCGCACGGTCGCAAAGAACTTGCGGACCTCGCCGACATACAGCTCCGGCTGCTCGAATGCAGCGAAATGCCCGCCCTTCTCCATCTCGCTCCAATGCGTGATGTTGGGGAAGTTCGGCTCCATCCAGCGCCGCACCGGCGTGATGATCTCCTTGGGGAACACGGCGACGCCGGTCGGCACCTTCACGAGCGGCGTCGTCCGGCGCTTGCCGAAGCTCTCCCAATAGAGCCGTGCCGAGGAAGTCGCCGTCTCCGTCACCCAATAGAGCATGACGTTGTCGAGCAGTTCGTCCTTGTTGAAGATATTTTCGGGATGGCCGTTGCAATCGGTCCAGGCCCAGAACTTTTCCAGGATCCAGGCCGCCTGCCCGCTCGGGGAATCCGTCAGCGCGTAGCCGAGCGTCTGCGGCCGCGTCGATTGCTGCTTGGAATAGCCGGAATCGAGATCGACATAATGCTTGAGGCCGGCGAGTGCGCGCTTTTCTTCCGGCGTCGGCTCGCCTTCGACCTTCGGCGCTGCGCTGAACGCGAGCGTGATGTGGATGCCGGCGCAATGCTCGCCGTCCTGCATGCCGAGCGAGGTCGTCACCGCCGAGCCCCAGTCGCCGCCTTGCGCGCCGTACCTGATATAGCCGAGCCGGTCCATCAGCTTCGCCCAGGTCGCGGCGATGCGGTCGACGCCCCAGCCGGTGGTCGTGGGTTTGGCGGAGAAGCCGAAGCCCGGCAATGAGGGGCAGATCACGTGGAAGGCATCCGCGGGATTGCCGCCATGCGCGGCCGGATCGACCAGCGGCGCGATCACCTTCTGGAATTCGACGATCGAGCCGGGCCAGCCATGGGTGATGATCAGCGGCAGTGCGGACGGTTCTTTCGACCGCACGTGCAGGAAGTGGATGTCGAGCCCGTCGATCTCGGTGGTGAACTGCGCGAAGCGATTGAGTTTAGCCTCACGCGCCCGCCAGTCGTAGCCATCAGCCCAGTAGCCGCAGATCTCTCGGATCCATGTCAACGGCGCGCCCTGGCTCCAGTCATCGACCAGCTCCGCCTCCGGCCAGCGCGTGCGGGCAAGACGCGATTTGAGATCGGTGAGGATGCCGTCGCCGATGGCGATGCGGAACGGTTTGATGGCGCCGGTCATCGTTGCCTCCCGATTTTTCTTGTCGAAGAGAGTAGACCGAATAGGCGCGGTATCAAAGATGCCCATCCTCCCCTAGGGGAAGACGCTAACCCGTCAGCGCCGCCTTCACCAATCCGCTGGCCTTGCCAAAGTCCATCTGCCCGGCGTACTTCGCCTTCAGCGCAGCGATCACCTTCCCCATGTCCTTCATGCCGCCCGCGCCGGTCTCGGCGATGATCTCCGAGATCGCCTTCTTCACATCGTCATCCGACATTTGCTTCGGCAGGTACGCCGAGATCACCGCGATCTCCTCGCGCTCCTGGGCGGCGAGCTCAGCGCGGCCGCCCTTGTCGTAGAGCTCGACCGATTCCTGGCGCTGCTTGATCATCTTCTGGAGCACGGCCAGCAGGTCGGCGTCCGACAGCGGCGGCTTGCCGTTGCCGCGCGCCTCGATGTCGGCGTTCTTGATGGTCGAGTTGACCATGCGCAGCGTGGAGAGCTTGCGCTCCTCCCTGGCCTTCATGGCCTCCTTGACTGCATTGTTGATGTCGTCGCGCAACATGATCGTGATCCTCTCAATCCATTGCGCCTGATCTAAGCCGTTTGCGGCAAAGAGGCCATACCGGCCCCGTCGCGCTGCGGTTCATTGTTTCCGATCCGGCCGCCGAAACTGCGCAAAAATTACCTGTTCCAGCTTAAGTGCCTGAGGACACCTGTCAAATATGCAAAAACGCATGTGAATCCGGCCTTTCCCGCTTTGACGGCGGCGCCTGCCGGGACTATGAACCGGGCTCATGACACAACATGACAACGATACCGCTTGGCCGGACCACAAACCGACCGCGCTCCTCGTGCTCGCCGATGGCACGGTGCTCGAAGGCTTTGGTCTCGGCGCCGAAGGCCATGCCGTCGGTGAAGTCTGCTTCAACACCGCCATGACCGGCTATGAGGAGATCCTCACCGATCCCTCCTATGCCGGGCAGCTGATCACCTTCACCTTCCCGCATATCGGTAACGTCGGTACCAACGAGGAAGACATCGAGACGGTGAACATGGCCGCGACGCCCGGTGCGCGCGGCGTGATCCTGCGCACCGCGATCACCGATCCCTCGAACTACCGCGCCACCAAGCATCTCGACGCGTGGCTGAAGGCGCGCGGCATCATCGGCCTCTCCGGCATCGACACAAGGGCGCTGACCTCGTTGATCCGCAGCAAGGGCATGCCCAACGCGGTGATCGTGCACGCCAAAGACGGCGAGTTCGACCTGCACGGCCTCAAGGAAGAGGCGCGCGAATGGCCGGGCCTCGAGGGCATGGACCTCGTGCCGATGGTCACCTCCGGCCAGCGCTTCACCTGGGACGAGACGCCGTGGCTCTGGGAGAAGGGCTTTGGCCGGCAGGACAAGACGGAGTTCAACGTTGTCGCCATTGACTACGGAATCAAGCGCAACATTTTGCGCCTGCTCGCCGGCGTCGGCTGCAAGGTGACGGTGGTGCCGGCGACGACCTCGTCCGAAGACATCCTGGCGATGAAGCCGGACGGCGTGTTCCTGTCCAACGGACCGGGCGATCCGGCCGCGACCGGCAAATATGCGGTGCCGGTGATCAAGGACGTGATCAAGTCGGGCACGCCGACGTTCGGAATTTGCCTCGGCCACCAGATGCTCGGCCTCGCTGTCGGCGCGAAGACGAAGAAGATGCATCAGGGCCATCACGGCGCCAACCATCCCGTGAAGGACGAGACCACCGGCAAGGTCGAGATCACCTCGATGAACCACGGCTTTGCCGTGGACGAGAACACGCTGCCGAAGGGCGCAACGCAGACCCACATCTCGCTGTTCGACGGCTCCAATTGTGGCATCCAGCTCGACGGCAGGCCGGTGTTCTCGGTGCAGTACCACCCCGAAGCATCGCCTGGCCCGCGCGACTCGCACTATCTGTTCCAGCGCTTTGCGGACCTGATGCGGCAGAAGAAGAGCGCGTAAGCCGCGCTCTCTCGCAACTGGTTTCACATAAGGCCCGGGCTTCGTTCCCGGGCTTCTTCGTTTAGGGAACGTCGTCTCACGCCTTTCGTTGATCCCCTGCTACGCTCACGCAGGAGCCCATCATGTCCGTCGTTCGCGACAAAGCCGAGCCGCTCGCCATCGTGTTCGAGGACGATGGGCTCGTGCCGAACAACGTCATTCCGTTCCTCGTTTACCAAGGTGCGGTGAAGCTCGATCCGAAGCATCCGGAAGAGACCATCGAGCAATTGTTCGGCGCGAACGGCTGGGGCGGGATGTGGCGCAACGGCGTCTACAACTATCTGCACTATCACGCGACGGTGCATGAGGTGCTCGGCGTCGCGCGGGGCCACGCCCGCGTCCGCTTCGGCGGCGATCATGGGGAGGCGCTGGAGATCAAGGCAGGTGACGTCGCGATCCTGCCGGCCGGCACCGGCCACCAATGCATCAAAGCGAGCGATGATTTCTGCGTGATCGGCGCCTATCCGCCGGGATCGAAGATGGAGATCACGCGGGCAACGCCGGAGAATCATGCCAAGGCGCTGAAGACGATTCCGAAGGTCGCGTTGCCGCCGGCCGATCCGGTGACGGGCAAGGATGGCGCGTTGATGCGGTTGTGGCGGCCTTAAAGCGCGAGTGCCGTAGGGTGGGCAAAGCGACTTGTCCGCCGTAGCTCGAAGAGCGAAGGCGGAAGCGTGCCCACCATTCATCCGCGATTGACGACAGCCAAATGGTGGGCACGGCGCGCGAAGAGCGCGCCTTTGCCCACCCTACGCAGCGTGCCATCGGCCCTTACGCCTCGTTGCCGCCTTCCTGGCGGGTGGCTTCGAACAGGAACCAGGTGCGGCGCTCGGTGTCGTCGATGAAGTTTTCGAGGATGCTGGCGCTGGCGACGTCGCCGGCGTCGTCGCAGACCTCATGGGCCTTCCGCATCGCAGCCGCAACATGCTTGTTGTCCTGCATCAGCTCGCGCAGCATTTCGCGCGGCGGAACGTAGTCCTCATTGTTGTCCTTGATGGTCTGGAGCTTGGCGACCTGGCCAATAGACTTCAGCGTCGTGCCGCCGATCTTGCGGACGCGTTCGGCAAGCTGGTCGGTGGTGGCGAAGATCTGGTCCGACTGCTCGTCGAGCAGCAGGTGATAATCGCGAAAGTGCCGGCCGCTGATGTGCCAGTGGAAATTCTTGGTCTTCAGATACAGCGCGAACGAGTCGGCCAGAAGCACGTTGAGCGCCTCCGAAACCTTGTTGACCGCCTGGGGCGACAGATCGGTGGGCGTATCGAGGTCGGGCGAGACCTTGCTGGGGGCTTTGCTCACGGGAAACCTTCCTGTTAGGACGCGGACATTGACGGCGCGCCGTCGCACCCCTAACGCAGGCGGGCAGCGCCGGTTCCTTTGCCGGAACCGTTTGGCCGGGGCCCTCGGATACCATGGACGATTGGATTGATTATTACGACTCGACGCACACGATCTATGTCAGCAAGCTGCATCGCGATTTGCACTTTCAGATCATCGCGCGAGACATCATCGGCTACATCACCTCGCCCGAGGCGACCGTGCTGGACTATGCCTGCGGCGAGGCGCTGTCGGCGAGCCAGGTGGCGGCGGCCTGCGGCAAGCTGATTCTGGCTGAGCCGGCGCCGGGCGTGCGCGGCCGGCTGATCTCGCGGTTTGCCCCCAATACAAAGATCCGCGTCCGCTCGCTCGACGACGTGCGGAAAATGCAGGAGCAATCCATCGACCTCGTCGTGATGAACTCGGTCGCGCAATATATGACATCGACCGAACTCGATGGCGCGCTGCTCAACATCCGGCGCATCCTGAAGCCGTCCGGCAAGCTGGTGCTCGGCGATATCCTCCAACCCCATGTCGGCATGGGCCGCGACGTGACGGCGCTGCTCAGCTTCGGCCTGCGTCACGGCTTCCTCAAGGACGCGCTGGTCGGGCTGGTCAGCACCGCGCTGTCAGATTACCGTCATCTGCGCTCGCGCATCGGGCTCCAGCGCTACAGCGAGGACGAGATCGCCGCCAAGCTGAAGGCGGCAGGCTTCGCGGCGCAACGCGCCAACACCAATATCGGCCACAACCGCTGGCGCATGACCTTCATCGCAAGGCCGCCGCTCGTCCGTTAAGCTTAACAATTGGCTGAGGTGGCTTGTCGCACCCCGATCGGCAATGATCTCTGCGGCCCGGTGGCGGAAAGCGTCCACGCGAGAGCAGTGCATCGCTCTTTATCCTGGTTCAAATCCAGGCCGGGTCTCCAGCCTTCGCGGCTAACGCCGCTTCGGCTCGGCAGGCCCTATCGTGGCGAAGGCTGCCGCGGCGAAGGGCGAAGCCGGGCTCGGCTCGGCAGGCCCTAGTCCATCTCAACCACATCGAACTCGGCGACAAGCTGAAGCCTATCGGCGTCCTTGGCCGCGGATTTGATCACGGCATCGAGCAGGCCTGGGAAGCGCGCCTCCAGATCCTCCCGACGCAGCCGCATCAGGCGGCTGGTGCCGACGATGCGCGTCTGCATCAAGCCGCATTCGCGCAACTTGGCGAAGTGGTAGGCGAGGTTCGACTTGCCGCTGAGCGCGTTGAAGTCGCCGCAGCGGAGCTCGCTGCTGACACGTTCCTGCTGGGCGAGCTGGTACACGATCGCCAACCGGGTCGGATCGCTCAGGCAATCCAGGACCATCGGCAGCTCGATCTGCTCGCGGGTGGGATGATGCGGCGTGCGGCTCATGGTGCAGTTATAGCAACACAGCCCATATGTTCAATAGTTCTTGAACTAATTGACATTGGAAGCCCGTTACTCGATAGTTCAATAAACATTGAACATAGGAATGGCTGATCATGAGCGTGTTCTGGCTGGCGGTGGCGGCGTTTGCGATCGGGACGGAAGCCTTTGTCATTGCAGGGCTGTTGCCGACGATCGCGGCGGATCTGCAGATTTCGGTGCCGGCTGCCGGGCAGTTGGTCAGCGTCTACGCGCTCACCTACGCCGTGGGGTCGCCGATCCTCGCGGTGACCCTCAACAATATCGACCGCCGCACCGTGCTGACGCTGGCTTTGTCGACCTTCATCGCCGGCAATCTGCTGGCGGTGGTCGCGTCCGGGTTCGCACTGCTGCTGGCATCGCGGATGCTGATGGCACTTGGCGCTGGCCTGTGCATGCCGACAGCGCTCGGTGTCTCCGTGGCCGTCGCCTCCCCTGAACGGCGCGGCCGCGCCGTGGCGCTGGTCACCTCCGGCCTCACCATCGCAACCGTTATCGGTGTTCCCCTCGGCAATTGGATCGGCAGCCTGTTCGGCTGGCGCGCGACATTCGCCATGGTCGCACTGCTCGGCGCAATCGCGCTGGCGGGCCTGCTTTTTGGGCTCCCGCGAGGTCTGCCCAAAAGCACAGCCTCGCTCGCCGAGCGGCTGGCCGTGGCGCGTCACAGCAATGTCCTGATCGTGCTTGTCATCACGATATTATGGGCGCTCGGCGGCTTCACCATGTTCACCTATTTTGCCGTCCCGCTGCGCGGTCTCGGCTTCGACGCCTCGCACATCAGCCTCGCGCTCCTGGTCTTCGGCGCGGCCGCCGCGATCGGGAACATGCTCGGCGGCCTGTTGGCCGACCGGTTGGGCACCATCGCCACGGGGGCACTCGGCCTGACTGGCATGGCGAGCGCGCTTTTCCTGCATTCGCTGGTGCTGAAATTCCTCCCTGACCAGGCGCATTATGCGATCCTGGGCCCGATCTTCCTCCAGGGCATTTCGGGCTGGGCGTTCTATCCGGCCCAAGTCGCCAGCATCATTCGGATCGACCCGAAGGCCTCGATGGTCGCGCTCTCGCTCAACGCCTCAGCCATGTATCTCGGCTTTGCGATCGGGGGCGCCCTGGGCGGTGCCGTGCTTGCGGCATGGAGCCCGGCCGATCTCGGCTGGGTCGGTGGATTGAGCGTTTCGGCAGCCCTTCTGGTGCACCTCGCCCGTGGCTGGCAGGTGCGGCCAAAACCCGTCAAAATTGCCGGTTGATTGGCATTTTTCGGGGTTTCGCCGCCCCGGAAACTGGTCTAAGACCCACCCGCGCGCGAGGGACACCACCGCGCTCTCGGCTCAAGGGGACGCGCGGTAGCGCGCCCTTTTTTTGTGCCCAAATTCCACTTCGGCGAGAGTTGATGCCCAAACGCACAGACATCACCACCATCCTGATCATCGGCGCCGGTCCCATCGTGATCGGCCAGGCCTGCGAGTTCGACTATTCGGGCACGCAGGCGGTGAAGACGCTGAAGGAAGAGGGCTATCGCATCGTCCTCGTCAATTCCAACCCGGCCACCATCATGACCGACCCGGAATTGGCCGATGCGACCTATATCGAGCCGATCACGCCCGAGATCGTCGCCAAAATCATCGAGAAGGAACGTCATGTCATTCCCGGCGGCTTCGCGCTGCTGCCGACCATGGGCGGACAGACCGCGCTGAACTGCGCGCTGTCGCTGCGCCGGCAGGGCACGCTGGAGAAGTTCGACGTCGAGATGATCGGCGCCACGGCAGATGCGATCGACAAGGCCGAGGACCGCCAGCTTTTCCGCGAGGCCATGACCAAGATCGGGCTTGAGACGCCGAAGTCGCGGCTCGCCAACGCCTCCTCCCTGAAGAAATCCTTCCGCGACAAGTACCAGGCCGAGCGCGCGAAGCTGACGGGTGCCGCGCTCGAGGAACTCGAGCGGCAATGGACGCTCGGCGAAAGCGACCGGCGCAAGCGCTACCAGGAATATGCGCTCGGCCAGGCGCTGATGGCGCTCTCCGAGATCGGCCTGCCCGCGATCATCCGCCCGTCCTTCACGATGGGCGGCACCGGCGGCGGCATCGCCTACAACAAGGAAGAGTTCCTCGACATCATCGAGCGCGGCCTCGACGCGTCTCCCACCAACGAAGTGCTGATCGAAGAATCCGTGCTCGGCTGGAAAGAGTTCGAGATGGAGGTCGTGCGCGACAAGAAGGACAATTGCATCATCGTCTGCTCGATCGAGAACCTCGATCCGATGGGCGTGCACACCGGCGATTCCATCACGGTGGCGCCGGCGCTGACGCTGACCGACAAGGAATACCAGATCATGCGCGACGCCTCGCTGGCGGTGCTGCGCGAGATCGGCGTGGAGACCGGCGGCTCCAACGTGCAATTCGGTGTCAATCCTGAAGACGGCCGCATGGTCGTGATCGAGATGAATCCGCGCGTGTCGCGTTCGTCTGCGCTGGCCTCCAAGGCCACCGGCTTCCCGATCGCCAAGGTGGCGGCCAAGCTCGCGGTCGGCTATACCCTGGACGAAATCGCCAACGACATCACCGGCGGCGCGACGCCGGCCTCGTTCGAGCCCACGATCGACTACGTCGTCACCAAGGTACCGCGTTTCGCCTTCGAGAAATTTCCGGGCGCCTCGCGCACGCTGACGACGTCGATGAAGTCTGTCGGCGAAGTAATGGCGATCGGCCGCACCTTCCAGGAAAGCCTTCAGAAGGCGTTGCGCGGGCTCGAGACCGGCCTCACCGGTCTCGACGAGATCGAGATCGAAGGCCTCGGCCGCGACGACGACAAGAACGCGATCCGCGCGGCGCTCGGCACGCCGACGCCGGACCGGTTGCTCCAGGTCGCGCAGGCGATGCGGCTTGGCTGGTCGAATGACGAGATCTTCAACTCGTGCAAGATCGATCCGTGGTTCCTTAGCGAGATGCGCGGCATCGTCGACATGGAAGAGAAGGTCCGGAAGAACGGCCTGCCCGGCAACGCCTTCGCCATGCGCTCGCTCAAGACCATGGGCTTCTCGGACGCGCGGCTTGCGGTGCTGGTGGCAACGACGGAGGCCGAGGTGACTGCGAAGCGTCACGCGCTCGGCGTCCGTCCCGTCTACAAGCGCATTGACACCTGCGCGGCCGAATTCGCCTCGCCCACCGCCTACATGTATTCGACCTATGAGGCTCCGTTCGCGGGCACGCCTGCCGACGAAAGCGCGCCGTCCGACAAGAAGAAGGTCATCATCCTCGGCGGCGGGCCGAACCGTATCGGCCAGGGCATCGAGTTCGACTATTGCTGCTGTCACGCCTGCTTCGCGCTGCATGATGCCGGCTACGAATCCATCATGGTCAACTGCAACCCGGAAACGGTGTCGACCGACTACGACACCGCCGACCGGCTCTATTTCGAGCCGCTCACCGCCGAGGACGTGCTGGAGATCATCGCGAAGGAGCGCACCAACGGCACGCTGCACGGCGTGATCGTGCAGTTCGGCGGTCAGACTCCGCTGAAACTGGCGCGTGCGCTGGAAGCCGCCGAAGTGCCGATTCTCGGCACCTCGCCCGACGCGATCGATCTTGCTGAAGACCGCGACCGCTTCAAGCGCGTGCTCGACAAGCTTCGTCTCAAGCAGCCCAAGAACGGCATCGCCTATTCGGTCGAGCAGGCCCGCTTGGTCGCGACCGATCTCGGCCTGCCGCTGGTGGTGCGCCCGTCCTATGTGCTCGGTGGCCGCGCGATGCAGATCATCCGCGAGGAGAACCAGCTCGGCGATTACCTGCTCGGCACCCTGCCGGAGCTGGTGCCGGCCGACGTCAAGGCGCGCTACCCGAACGACAAGACCGGGCAGATCAACACCGTGCTCGGCAAGAACCCGCTGCTGTTCGATCGCTACCTCTCCGACGCCACCGAGATCGACGTCGACTGCCTCTGCGACGGCAAGGACACCTTCATCGTCGGCATCATGGAGCACATCGAGGAAGCCGGCATCCATTCCGGCGATAGCGCCTGCTCGCTGCCGCCGCACTCGCTCGATGCCAAGATGATCGAGGAGCTGGAGCGGCAGACGCGTGAGCTGGCGCTCGGCCTCGACGTCGTCGGCCTGATGAACGTGCAGTACGCGATCAAGGACGGCGACATCTACGTGCTCGAAGTCAATCCGCGCGCCTCGCGCACGGTGCCGTTCGTCGCCAAGGTGGTCGGCACGCCGGTCGCGAAAATTGCCGCGCGAATCATGGCCGGCGAGAAGCTTGCCGACTTCAAACTGAAGAAGGCCAACTTCAAGCATGTCGGCGTGAAGGAATCGGTGTTTCCGTTCGCCCGCTTCCCCGGCGTCGACACGGTGCTCGGTCCGGAGATGCGCTCGACCGGCGAGGTCATGGGCATCGACCGCTCCTTCGCCGTGGCCTTTGCCAAGAGCCAGCTCGGCGGCGGCACGCGGGTGCCGCGCAAGGGCACGGTGTTCGTCTCGGTGCGCGAGAGCGACAAGACGCGCATCGCCGACGCCGTTCGCGAGCTGCACTCGCTCGGCTTCAAGGTGCTGGCGACATCGGGCACGGCGCGCTTCCTGACCGATGAGGGCATCCCGACCGAGAAAGTGAACAAGGTGCTGGAGGGGCGGCCGCACATCGTCGACGCCATCACCAATGGCGACGTCCAGCTCGTCTTCAACACCACCGAAGGCCCGCAAGCGCTCGCCGACAGCCGCTCGCTGCGGCGCGCGGCCCTCTTGCATAAAGTGCCGTATTACACCACTCTTTCCGGGGCCGTGGCGGCCGCGCAGGGCATCCGCGCCTATCTGGGTGGGGACCTTGAGGTTCGTACCCTGCAGAGCTATTTTTCAGACACCTGATCATTAGCGGCGGCATAGCCTCCGCCAAGTGATTGGTGATGAAGCCACAATGGCCGGAGGAACTGTCCGGTCGCGTGGCAGTTCTGTTCCGTTGCCAAGCCCCTATCTGTCAACATCCGGCGGCCCACGCCTTGGGCCCCGGAAGGCCGACGAATCAAGGTTGCGGGCGCCCATCCGCGTATTGGGGCGCACGACGAAGGACGAGAGAGAAGATGGAAAAGGTTCCGATGACTGCGGGCGGGTTTGCCTCGCTCGGGGAAGAATTGAAGAAGCGCCAGTCCGAGGACCGTCCGCGCATCATCGAGCATATCGCGGAGGCACGCTCTCACGGCGACCTGTCGGAGAACGCGGAATATCATGCCGCGAAGGAAGAGCAGTCCCACAATGAGGGCCGCATCGCCGAGCTCGAGGACAAGCTCGCGCGCGCCGACATCATCGACATCTCGAAATTGTCCGGCGATACCATCAAGTTCGGCGCCACCGTGACGCTGGTGGACGAGGACACCGAGAAGAAGGCGGTGTGGCAGATCGTCGGCGAGGTCGAGGCCGACGCCAAGAAGGGCCGTATCTCCATCACCTCGCCGCTGGCGCGTGCGCTGATCGGCAAGAAAAAGGGTTCAACCGTCGAGGTCGTGGCGCCCGGCGGCGCCAAGGCGTATGAGATCACGAAGGTGGAGTGGCGGTAGGGATTTGCCGCTGCGCGTGATGAGATTTTGAAAAGGCCGTGCGATCCGTGCGGCCTTTTTTGTTTCTGCGTGTTGCTGTGAGGTGGGTGCGCACCCTCTCGACGCGTCATTGCGAGCGAAGCTCCATCACGGTCCCCCGGAGGTGGCCGCTTCTTCAGCGGCCCTCAAGGGCGACGGCCCCGCTGTTGCCTCGCGCTGCTGCATCTCGGCCGTTCATCCTTCGAGGCTCTCCGCACGGCGCGTTGCGCCGCGCGGCTCGCACCTCCAGCGACGAGCGCTACGCGCTCGCGCGGGGATGACGGGACTGACACGCCTGCGGAAGACCTACCTTCGCCCCTTCACATCCAGCGGCACAGCCGCCTCGTATTTCGAATTGTGCAGCACCAGCGACGTCCGCACGTTGCGCACATGGGGAGCTGCGGTCAGGTGGGTCACGAAATCCTGGAACGTCGCCATGTCGGGTGCGACGCATTTCAGGATGAAGTCGACCTCGCCCGACAGCATCCAGCATTCCCGTACCAGCGGCTCGGCGCGGACGAACTCCTCGAAGGCGCGCAAATCGGCCTCGGCCTGGCTGGAGAGGTGCACGGCGGCAAACACCGTGACGTCGAAACCGAGTTTCCGCGCGTCCAGAAGCCCGCGATAGCCCTGGATATAGCCCTCCTCCTCCAGCGCCCGGACCCGGCGCAGGCATGGCGGGGGCGAAATCCCGACGCGCTTGGCCAGCTCGACATTGGTGATTCGCCCGTCGGCCTGGATCTCGGCGAGAATTTTGAAGTCGATCTCGTCTAGGTTCCGCGACACGTGATTGGAACTCCTGGCCTTACGGCGGTATCGGGTGGGTCTGTCGCAATCCTCATAGCCCAGTCTTGGCAGAATGCGCAATTTTATTGCGCGTGCACCGCAATCGACTTTTGTTCCGCGTTGGAAAAATCCGCCGATTGGGAATGCAATTCTTGCATGGCTCACCAGAAGGCTTAGATTAGCTCTGATATTTCAGCGCCTCCGCTAGGCCTCCCGGCACTGTCCGCGCCCGCGCTGCAATCCCCCGGTGAAAGGCGTCCGCTAAAATGTCCGCCCATGTCCATGCAAAGGTCGTCATCATTGGCTCCGGCCCCGCCGGCTACACCGCGGCGATCTACGCCGCGCGGGCGATGCTCGAGCCGATCCTGATCCAGGGCATCCAGCCGGGCGGCCAGCTCACCATCACCACCGACGTCGAGAACTATCCGGGCTTCGCCGACGTGATCCAGGGCCCCTGGCTGATGGAACAGATGGAGAAGCAGGCGGTCCATGTCGGCACCAAGATCGTCACTGACCTCGTGACCAAGCTGGAGACCGGGCAACGGCCGTTCCGCCTCACCTGCGACAGCGGCGACGTCTATCTCGCCGAAACCGTGATCCTCGCCACAGGCGCGCAAGCGCGCTGGCTCGGGCTGCCGTCCGAAGGGAAATTCCAGGGCGGCGGCGTCTCGGCCTGCGCCACCTGCGACGGCTTCTTCTACCGCGGCAAGGAAGTCGTGGTGGTCGGCGGCGGCAATACCGCGGTCGAGGAAGCCCTGTACCTCACCAACCATGCCTCGCAGGTCACCATCGTGCATCGTCGCGATCACTTCCGCGCCGAACGCATCCTGCAGGAGCGCCTGTTCAAGCACCCGAAGATCAAGGTGGTCTGGGACTCCGCCGTCGACGAGATCTGCGGCACCGAGAACCCGAACAAGGTCACCCATGTGCGGCTGAAGAACGTCAAGACCGGTGCGCTTTCGGACGTGAAGACCGACGGCGTCTTCGTTGCTATCGGCCACGCACCGGCGACGGAGCTCGTGAAAGACCAGGTCAAGCTCAAACCGTCGGGCTATGTCGAAGTCGCCCCGAACTCGACCGCGACCTCGGTGCCCGGCCTGTTCGCCGCCGGCGACGTCGCCGACGAAACCTATCGCCAGGCCGTCACGGCCGCAGGCCTCGGCTGCATGGCCGCTCTCGAAGCCGAACGTTTCTTGGCCCTGCGCGCCAGCGAGCGCGCGGCAGCGGAATAAAGATCATGCCTCGAACACGCGACGGATTTACGGATATGGATTGGGACAAGCTGAAGGTGTTTCACGCGGCGGCGGAAGCGGGCAGCTTCACGCATGCCGGCGAGCAGCTTGGTCTGTCGCAATCGGCGGTCTCGCGCCAGGTCTCGGCGCTGGAACAGGAGCTCTCGGTCTCGCTGTTCCACCGCCACGCCCGCGGCCTGATCCTCACCGAGCAGGGCGACCTCTTGTTCCGCACCGCGCATGACGTGTTCATGCAGCTCCAGGCGGCGCGCGCAAAGCTGACCGACAGCCGCGAGCGGCCGAGCGGCGATCTCAAGATCACCACCACGCCCGGCGTCGGCATCAACTGGCTGATCCCGCGCCTCGGCGAATTCACCGCGCTCTATCCGGAGATCCGGATCTCGCTGATCGTCACTGACGAGGAGCTGGATCTGTCGATGCGCGAGGCCGACGTCGCGATCCGTACCCGCAAGCCGACGCAGCCGGATCTCATTCAGCGCAAGCTGTTCGCGATGGGCTTCCACGCCTATTGCTCGCCGGACTACATCAAGCGCTTCGGCACGCCGCGCACGCTGGAAGAGCTCGACGCTCACCGCATCATCACGCTGTCGGACGGCACCTTCGCGCCGCATCTTCAGAACCGCAACTGGCTGGTCGAAGCCGGTCGCAACGGCTCGGGTCCGCGCGAGGCCTATTTCAGGGTGAACAATATCCTTGGCCTGGTGCGCGCCTGTCAGCAGGGCCTCGGCATCGCCGCGCTGCCGGACTATCTGATCGAAGAACAGAGCCGCCTCGTGCAGCTGTTCGGCGAATCGGATTCGATCCAGCTCGATACGTATTTTGTCTATCCGGAAGAGCTGAAGACGGTTGCACGCGTGCAGGTGTTCCGCGACTTCGTGGTGAGCAAGGCGCAGCGCTGGCCTTCCTGATTTCCGCATGTCTGACATGCGACCTCGACGGTTGCTGCATGACGCTTGGCAAGCTCATACTGTTTGGACGCTGAGCCTTCGCGTTGCGCATTTGTCCCCCTCCTCCAGTGGCGCGGGAGTTCAGTAATCCCTCTTGGAAGGTGATTGTGTCGGCCTCACGTGGCCAATACCTTAAGCCGGGCTCTCTTGAGCCCGGCTTTTTTTCGCGCAATTCGGTATTCACCTTCCGCGTGTATTGACAGTTTTGGGCATACCCCGCATCATTTGCAGATGATCACGAAGTCGTGCGCAATCGTCTCGAAAAAAGGCCCCCATTCGGGGACCTCGGATTTTTGCGCGCGCTAACTCGACTTCGTCATCGCAACAAAATCCCGAAAACCCCGCCGCCTGGACGGGGTTTTTTTCATGTGCCCTCCGTCTCAGGTCGCCTTGAGAAGGAGAAGGAACATGACCGACCTACGAACGCATCTACACGGGCTCTGGCTGCCGCTGGTGACGCCGTTTCGGAACGGCCGTCTCGACGAGACGTCGCTGCGGCGGCTGACGCGGCACTACAGCGCACAAGCCGTCGACGGCTTCATCCTCGGGGCAACCTCCGGCGAAGGCATGACGCTGCGGGACGCCGAGCTCGAACGCCTCGTCGCCATCGTGCGCGACGAAATGGCGGCCTGCCGCCGCACCGTTCCGATCTGCCTCGGCCTTTCCGGCGCCGACACCTCGCGGCTGAAGGATCGTCTCGACGAAACTGCGGACTGGCCGATCGACTTCTATCTCGTTGCGAGCCCCTACTACGTTCGACCGTCGCAGCGCGGACTGCTGGCGCATTTCGAAGCGCTCGCCGACCACGCCGCCTGGCCGTTGGCGCTCTACAACATCCCCTATCGCTGCGCGGTCAACATCACCAACCAGACCATGTTGCGGCTTGCCGAGCACCCCAACATCGTCGGCCTGAAGGATTGCGGCGCGAGCCGCGAGCAATCGATCGCATTGCTGCGCGACCGGCCGAAGGGCTTTCGCATGCTCACCGGCGAGGATGCCAATTATCTCGAGGCGCTCATCGACGGCGCCGACGGCGGCATCCTGCTCTCCGCCCATATCGAGACCGCGACCTTCGCTGCCGTCCATGCTGAATTGAAGTGCGGCAACCACGATGCGGCGCTGGCTCGCTGGCAAGAGGTCGCCGAGCTGACGCGCCTGTTGTTCGCCGAACCGAGCCCGGCGCCTGCGAAGTACTGGCTGTGGCGATGCGGCCTGATCGACAGCCCCGAGGTGCGCCTGCCGATGGTGGAAGTGAGCAGCGAGCTCGCAGCCCAACTCGATCGCGAGATCGAACGGAGGCTAGAAAAATCGGCCCATAGGGAATCGTGGATGGCTCCACACCCTGACGGCGGTCTGGCAACGCCTTTCATGCAGACCTGAACATGGATGGGTCGAGGTATATCAGATGTCCGATTGGCTGCGCCGCGATATCGGGCTGACGGAAGATGTCGTGACATCGGTGTGGAACCATGTGGCCGAGATCAGGCGGAAACATACCGGATGGGTTTAGCCGGTTGGCCTTCGCCTCTCCCCGCAAGACCGGGGAGAGGCAGTGCGGCAGCGTGCCCCATGGTTAACCGCGCGCGAACGGCGTTCGCAGGCGCCGCATGACGCATCCACGCCTCGTTTACGCAATGGCGCCTAACGTCCCGCTGCAAAGTCTTCAAACAGGGGGAATGACCATGGGGAATCGCATCCGTCCGACGGCCGCGGAAATCTTCGCGCCCGCCGATCTTTTAAAGGGAATTCTGGTGGTATCGTCGTTCGGCTTCTGGGCCGTGATGCTCGGCTTGATGCCGGTGCTGCTGTTTCGTATCTGGCTTGCCTGATACGACTTCTCACGCGGATGGTTAAACCGAGGTCACAAATGCGCTCAAAATGCGAGCGGAGTTGCGACCCGGAATTTTAAAATATCTTGCCTATCATTCCCGTCCATAAGCGAAGAAATCGCGGGGGCGTTTGTGAATAGTCAGAACGATATGGCGTCGCATTACGACGCCGGACAGCAGGGCTTTAGCACCGGAGACATTCTCTGGGCCGTCGGCATCTGGTCGGTGATCCTGACGCTGTCGCCGGTGATCGTGTTCTACATGCTGATGGTCGCGTAAAGCGCGATGATTCCTGAAACGCAAAACGCGCGGACATCCGCGCGTTTTTCGTCCGGGGAAATGATTGATGAAAATTATGCCGCCTGCTTGTGCATTGCGCCGGATGCCGACGCCGTGCCGCGAATAGCTTTCACTGAACGCTCGATCGCCGCCCACAGCCTTCCAATTTCCTGAGCCGCACGGCTCTCGGCCTGATATTCCCGCGCGCCTTCGCCGTGGCTCAGCGCCATCAGCAGATCCGAACGGTTGGTGATCTGGCCGCCCCACACCGGAGCGCGGAATTTCGCCAGGGCCTCGCGCGCGATCGTGACGATCGGGCTTTCGGCCTCGTCGCGGCGCGCCGGCGCACCATTGAGCACGACCGCGTAGGGCTTGCGCGCCGCGCGGCACATCTGGATGGTTTCCTGCACCGCGTTGACGTCGAACACGCCGGGACGGGCCGGAATGACCACCATGGTGGCGTTCCTGATCGCGTCGTCGACGACGGCCGACAGATTCGGCGGCGTGTCGATCAACACCCATTCATATCCGTCGCGCTTGGCAGCGGAGACGATGCCGCTGACCGAGTTCACCGCAGACTTGATCGGCGGCTCGTTGGTGCCACGCAGCTTGTGCCACAGCGTGAGCGACCCCTGCGGATCCGCATCGACGAGCAGAATGGGCTTAGTCGCCTTGATCTGCGCGGCGAGATGTGCAGCCAGGGTACTCTTGCCCGAGCCGCCTTTACGCGATGCAAAAACAATAACGTTCATACCTCTGGCCTCCAGATTGACCCCAGGCTGCGAAAATGAATCACCGCGCTGATTCGTGAAAGAAAAATTTATCAGGAGTTGCGTCTCAGCCACGAAATAACAAGACGTGTTGGCTTTTGAGTCACACTGACTCGCGCGACGGCAGACACAAACCGTCACGAGGCCCCTTTCACCGGGGCAATCGTGCGTTTTTTGAGCAGCCGCACGGGAAAAAGCGGAATGCAACCTCGCCGGGCAAAGCCTGCCCGGCTTTTTTTTCATCCGATGCGTTCGTAATTGTCGCAGGCGTCCGCGCCAGCACGCGAACAAAAGGAGTCCGGTGGCTGATGCAGCAAATCAAATGCCCGGGAGGATCGATTGGGAAGACGCGCTTCGCGCTTTTGCCGGGCATGACGGAGTTTGGAGAAGGCTCGTGCGAGGCGGCGCTCAGCTGTCTTCGGTCTTTTTCTTCTTGGTCGCCTTCGGCTTGGAGCTCTTCTTGGCAGCCTTGGGCTTGATGTTGGTCGGCGGGCCGGCACGGGTCGCGACCGCCTCGCTTGGCTCCGGTCCCTGCCGGAAGAACGGCCGGCACTGCGGCGACAGCTGCGCCTTCTTCTGGATCATGCAGGCGGTGATGGCATCGACGTTCGGAACGAACTCGCCGCACAGCCGCATCGCGTCCGGCGTGCAGGCCTGCTGCTGCTCCGGCGTATAGGCAAAGCCGGCACCCGGCTGGATCAGCACGGCCAGGGCAACCCCCGAGGCCGCAGCAATCAAAAACTTCCAAGAGCGAAACGCCGGCATGATCCCCCCAAATGTCGAGTCAGCGCGGAGTGTGGGTGAACGGCCGTTCGTTGGCAACCGAGCGGGAAGGCGAAAACCGGGAGCTGTGCGGTCTCGGCAACAGGGCGGTCGGCCTACCGTCTTCTCGGCCGTCATGCCCCGCGCAGGCGGGGCATCCAGTACGCCGCGGCCTCTCGGCCGATCACTACTGCCTCTGGAATACTGGATCCCCCGCTTTCGCGGGGGATGACGGCGGTGGGTGCGGCAACCCGTCCGACAAAAACCGCGAAAACAACCCCATACACAGTAGCCGGGTCACGGCGCGGCCTCGCGAATTTCCACCCGCCTTTGCGGATTTTACGAAGCCGCTTTGACTCGTCGGGCAAAACAGGGGCATGATGCCATCATCGAAAACGCGTGGGGTGGCCAGTCCATATCCCCTTCAATGAGGGTCGCATGGCCACCGTGTTGATCGTCGCGCCGGTGTTTGCCCTGATCGCGGCTGGCTATGCGGCGGTGCTGTTTCGCTTCGTCTCCGAGACCGCGCACAAGGGCATCTCCGAATTCGCCTTCAGCATCGCGATTCCCGCTTTGCTGTTCCGCACCATCGTGGTGTCGGAATTCCCCGATGTCAGCCCCTGGCGAATGTGGGGCGCCTATTACGGCGCGCTCGCCATCATCTGGATCGCGGTGCTGGCGATCTCGGCGCTGCTGCGCGCGCGGCGCGAGGACCGCGAAGACGGCGTCGTGTTCGCGATCGGCTCGGTCTACGGCAACATCGTGATGCTCGGCATTCCCTTGACGCTCTCGGCGCTGGGCAACGAGGCCGCGGGACCGATGGCGCTGATCCTGTCCGTGAACACACCGCTGCTCTGGCTCTGCGGCATCCTGCAAATGGAATGGGTCAGCCGCAAAGACACCGGCTCGGCCCTGTCGGTGATCCGGCCCGTGCTCGCGGATCTCGCGCGCAACCCGCTCATGCTGGGAATCGGTTTTGGCGTGGTCTGGCGCTTCACCGGCCTCGGACTCAATCCCGTCGTCGACCGGACGATCGAGCTATTGGCGCAGGCGGGATCGCCGGCGGCGCTGATCGCGCTCGGCATCAATCTGTTTCGGTTCGAGGTGAAGGGCGAAATGCTGAGTGTCGTCGTGATGAGCGCGCTGAAGCTGCTGGCGATGCCGGCGGTGGCGTTCGTGCTGGTGAAGCTATTGAACCTGCCGCCAGCCGCAGCCGGCGTGATCGTGCTGTTCGCGGCGATGCCGACCGGCGCGAACGCGTATATCTTTGCGGTTCAGTACAAGCGGCTGGTGAACCCGGTGTCGGGCGCGGTGGCGCTGGGCACGCTGCTGGCGGCGGTGACGTTACCGGTGGTGGTGATGATCGTGGCGGGGATGAGGTAGCGCGCACGATGCCCGCCCGGCGCCTCATGCCGGAATACTCGGAAACTGGCCGTTTTTGCGAAGTTTCGGGATTACTGTCCATTTTGGATACTTATTTGTATCCATAGATGCATATTGGGATACGTATAAATATACAAAATATTTGTATTTGGATATCTATAAGTATCCGAAATGGACTTCCATGTAGACGGATGAGTTCGACAAATGAGCGTCAAAACCATCGTTCAGCAGCAGTACCGCAACATCGTCGACAGCGCGGCCGCCAAAATTGCCGGTCTGAAAGCACCGCCGGAAGGTTGGCTGCGCACCGTCCGCAGCGCGCTCGGCATGTCGGGTGCAGACGTCGCAAAGAAAATGGGCGTCACCCGCGCACGCGTTACCACGGCAGAACGCGCCGAACTCACCGGCGGCATCACCCTGAAAACAATGCAGGCGACAGCAGAGGCGATGGGGTGTCGCTTCGTCTACGCGATCATTCCGGCATCAGGAGATGTCGAGGATATCATTACGGCCCAAGCTCGAAAAAAGGCCATGGCCATCGTCGGCACAGCCAGCAAACACATGGCCCTCGAAAACCAGAAACTGCCGGACGACAAAATTGCGCAGGAAGTCGAACGTCTCACCCGCGAGATCGCGCTGGAAATGGCTCCGAAGTTCTGGAGCGATAAATGATCGGGGATCTCCACTATCCCGAGGGAGCGACGCCGCTCGACCCAAACGAGCTTGGCGGGCTGAAGCATAAACACATCACAACGCAAGGCGAACTCGATCACTTGGAACAGGCCAACATCGAGTCCGGCTTGCGTTGGCTTGGTCGACAGAGGGCTCACGTTCTGACCGACAACTTTGCCATCACCTTGCACAAGCGCCTGCTCGGCGACGTCTGGGACTGGGCGGGAACGTTCCGAAAGACTGGAAAGAACATAGGCACCGATCCCATCCGCATCCCCGTCGAGCTTCGAACCCTCATGGATGACGCACAGTATTGGGCTGACAACAAAACCTACTCTCCTTCTGAAGCTGCAATTCGATTGCACCACCGCCTCGTCAAGATTCATCCATTTCCCAATGGTAATGGCAGGCACGCCCGTATCATGGCGGATGCTGTCCTGGACCGCGTCTACACTGCAAAGCCGATCGATTGGGCCGGCGGACATGATCTTCAAAAGATGAATGAGCGGCGCATCGCTTATATCGCGGCTCTGAAGGGCGCGGACCAGGATGACATTGGTCCCTTGATCGCGTTCGTTGGTCCGCGAGATGATCCCTGAAGCGGGATGAGATCGGGATGAATCGTCATCGCGCCTTGTGCGGATCGGTACAAGCGGGCTGGTGACCCCGGTGTCGGGAGCGGTGGCACTGGGGACGCTACTGGGCGGCGGTGACGTTGCCGAAGCTGAAGCTGAACTTCAGTTGCAGACTTCAATGTTGCGCATAAGGGCAGAACCCCAGCTTTCCTTTCTGGCCTCAAGCCGGCATCCTTTTTGGACAGGCCGACAGCCAGCGTTGTTACATACGACTTGTGCCGATGTCTGTGGCTTCGATGGAGCAGCTTCCGTTTTTGCGCGTTCCTGTGGTTCACGCTTCGGCTCCTCGCGCGCAGCGACAGGCTTCTTGTCCGGGATCTTCTCGCATTCACTGTCATCGTTGACGCGGAAGCCGGCCCGGCAGGTGACCTTGACGCAATGATCGCCGTCCGTCCTAAAACCGTGCTCGCAGACCAGCGGGCAGACGCGGCCCTGCTTGGCCTTGATGGCGTCGAGCGCATCAAGGCTCGCGAGCCTGGCATCGAGGCTGGTCCCGGCATTTTTGTTGAACGCGGCCAGCGACCGCTGCGAGGACGCATTCCAGTCACCTTCCGCCAATGTGTCGAGGCAACCAACGCGGCGCAGCTCAAGCTGCACCAGCTTCGTGACCTCCTGCGACGACAGAGTGGGCTGGCTCGGCGGCGGCGCGAGCGTGGCGATGGTCTGCTTGCTTTCGGCGGCTTGTTTCTCAGCCGCCTGCTTCTCGGCGAGCGCCTTGTCCGCGGCCTGCTTGTCCGCGGCTGCCTTCGCGGCAGCGGTTTCGGCATCCTTGCGCTTCTGCTCGGCTGCGGCCGCCCTGGCTTCCTCGAGCTGCTTTGCCTTTTCGGCGGCGAGACGCGCATCCTCGGCCGCCTTCGCGGCGGCAGCCGCCTTTTGCTGCTCGGTGGTCTTGGCGTGCTCGGCGGTGAGACGCGCCTTCTCGTCTTCGGCCTGGCGGGCCTTTTCGGCCGCGTCGGCACGCGTGTCCTCGGCCGCAATCCGCTTCAGCTGTCCTTGTACGAGGCTGGCGTAAAACCCGTCGGGATATTGCGCCAGGAAGGCGGTCCAGACCTCGCGCGTGCCGATCTGCAGCGCCAGCTCGTAGTCGCGGCGCACCGCATCCTGCGGACTGGCCTGCAGTCCGGTCGCGGCCGGCTGGCCGGGCACCAGCGGCACATCATTGCCGCCGAGCGAGCCATATACATAGGGCTCCTGCTTGTAACCGGTATTCTTGAGCACGTCGTCGCGCACGAAGCCGAGCGCCTTGCGCAGATCCAGCCCGGGCGTCGGCAGCCGCTCGACCAGCGCCATCGCGAACGGACTGTTTTTCGCGTCGCCATCCGACGCGGTCGATCCCGCCTTGGCGGCAAAGGCGATCATCGTATTCGGGCTGGACGGTTCGACCTTGGCGAGGCCACGCCCGACAGCGCGGGAGGCGACGGTGCGCCGCATCGACCGGGCGAAAGGATTGTCGCGGCAGGCATCGAGAATGACGAGGCGCAGCTGCCTGGCCGGCTCGATCGCGAACAGCACGCGGTCGAGCGGAAAGGTCTCGTCGAACACGTCGGTATCGGTCTCGAGCGTGGCGTCGGTCGGTATCAGGTAATTGTTGCCGTCGAGCTCAATGCCATGACCGGCGTAATAGATCACCGCGACGTCGGCATCGCGCGTCCTGATGCCGAACTCGCGCAGCGCCTTGCGCATGTCGACCACGTTGAGGTCGAATTTCACATCCACGGTGTCGAACCCGGCCTTGGTGAACATGCCGCCGACCAGCGCGGCGTCATTGGCCGGGTTGGTCAGCTTGGTGACATTCTTATAGGCGGAGTTCCCGATCACCAGCGCAACGCGCTTCTCGGCGAAAGCGGTGCCGCAGCCGAGACAGACAGAGAAAGCCAAAAGGATAAAAAAACGGAGCCCGCGCATGGCTACCCCAAGCGAATATCGGCGGAGAGTAGCTGGAGCGGGCGGGAAGGCAAGCGGGCGGCGGCAATATTGGCGCTATTCGGCTGGAATAACCGATGTCGGGGGCGGTGGCGCTGGTGGCGCTGGGGACGCTGCTGGGGGCAGCGACGTTGCCGGTGGTGGTGATGCTGGTGGCACGCCTGAACTAGCTGGCCCGCCTATCGGCAGGGGCAATCTGTCGGAAGCCTTGCCGATCCGAAGCCTTGCCGATCCGAAGCCTTGGCCGCCGCGGGCGACATTCAAGCGCTTCGGACCGGTGACCAGTGCCCGATCAATGCAATCCCAGAAAGGAGAGAATTGCGCCAACCACGACGACGAGACCGACCAGATAAATAATTCCGTTCATTGCTCAGCTCCCTCAGCGTTGTTTGTCCCTGCTGTAACTGGAAACACCTGGAGCGAAGAAAAGGTCCTCCATGCCGATTGCCGTTTTTTCCCGGATGTAGGAACGAAAGGCCCCCATCCTGCTTCTGAATCCGGAGCTGTCTGGAGAGAGAGGGATCGATGAGCGCCTGGCACCAAATCGCGAGTGCGACAACGACAATTGCATTTTCGATTTGCCTCTTCATCGCCTCGCAGATGTACGTGACGTCTCGCGTCTCCGCTGCCGAATCCGCCACCCTGCACGTCCTGAAACTGCGAAACGCGGGGTATCGCGCGCTGCACGGTCATTGAGCCGGCATGCCACTCGCCATGTCCCTGATCGTGGACGGCTATGTGCGGCTGCGGGATCGCGCGGCTCTGGAGAAGCTGCGCACCCACCGCATTGAGATGCTGGAAGCGGCGAGGTCCGTTGTCGAACTCGACAACACCCGGATGATCGCCGCGCTCGTGGAGGAAATCGAGCTCATCGATGCCGGATTGTCTCGACTGAACACTCTGCGAGAGCAGCGGGAGCTCGCGCCCGATGATCCCCAGGCAACGCCTCTCAACGACATCGAGCCTCGCGATCCGCATCGATGACGGCGGAAAGCTCCGCCCTCGCGCGGCGGTGAGTGATCCGCTTAGGCAGCCCAGTCCATAATGGCGTCAATGAAAGTCTGAGCCTGGCGGATCGCGTCCCCCCTCGTCGCACAGACGCCGACCGACACGGTTCGGCCCTTTCCGACAGTCCACTGCCAACCGGATAAATAACGCATCTCAACGATCGAGAAGCTGACGCCGCGATGTTCCACGGAGGACCTCCGCTGACATGTTGCTGGGTTCGAAGAGACTACTCCAGGAGTTGGATAAGGTCGAGGCCCAGGTACAGCGAGCCACCTTGACGGAAGAGGCTGCCACGACTCGCCTTCCTGATCGGCCACGACCAATCCGGCCACAGTCAGGGAAAGCAGCCGAACATGGAACGGACGTGCCCGTCATGTGTTCGAGTTTCTGCCCAAGGATTATCAGACGCATTCAGTCTATGGAGGATCCCATGAACCAAGACAAAGCGATGGTCAGAGAACTCGTCGAGCGTATCGAGGGAGTGGTCGGAACCCATTTCGAGTTGGAGATCAAAGGACATCATCACAAGAAGACGCTGGTTGTCGAAGTCGACTTCGACCTCGATCCCAACGGCAGCCATTTTTCGCGCGCAAAACTCGAATCGATCGAGAACACTTTTGAAACGGTGATCCGTGAGGAAAATAGCGAGGTTGTTTCGAAGCTGAAAATCGTCGGTCGAACCAGCCGATCCACGGACAAATTCGCCGATACCACCACGGGGCCTGGCGCAACATCAACAAAGGGCGCGCCGGCCAATCTACGGTCTTCGCCGAACTGACATAGGCGATATTCAAGTTGATCCCCATAGCCACTCCAAAGCGGCCAGTGGATGCTCCGGCGCCACTGGCCGAGGGCAAAAAGACGCACCCACCAAACCCGCTATGGAGTGATACACAGGCAAGCGACTGAGCGACTTTCTGGCAAGCCTAGGGCCACCCTGCGCTACGCGGAATACGATGATGACGAGCAATATCCTCAAGAAAATGGTTTGCGCGCTTCACGAGCAGTTGGAAGAGCGTACGCGGCTTCGTCAGCGCGAGAAGCGCAGAAGGAGAGCCGCGATCGCAAGGGAGAAAGGCTGGAAGGATTTATTTGATCATATGTCCAGACACTCTGCCGGCGCTTCGGGCCTTACATCCCAGCCAGTATCGTTGACCGCACAAGAAGCAGCTCGCGAAGTTAAACGAGACGAGGCACACGCCCATAACCATCAAGGGCCTGCCGAGTCTGCTAATATCCTCCCATTGGCTCGCTCGCAGCGCAGCGGTCATGTTTGATATCAGCCTGGCTCTCGATGCCTCCTGATTTCGTGGGTCTCGTGCACTGCCACCGTAATTCCATTGCCGAAAGGGCTATTGAACACGCTGGCCCGCGCGCCAGGCCATCTCCCAGAAGTCTGCCTCGAGTCGGGTGGCTTCCTTGAAGATCGCGATCAGCTCTGCCTCGCGGGCCGGCGTGGCGTAGAGATCGGCCAGATGCTCCATGTGCGCCCGCGCTTTGGCAGCGACCTCCTGGTATGGCGCACCGGCGTACTCGGCGATCCAAACGCGGTAGGCGTTCGTCGGCGCGTCCGCAAGGGGGAGCGAGGCGAGCCGCGTTGCGATCTCCGCGTACCCGATCACGCAGGGGGCAAGCGCCACCTTGAGAGCCAGCAGGTCGCCGCGCATTCCCGCGTCGAGCACGTAGCGTGTATAGGCCAGCATCTCGGCCGCCGGAGGGGCCTGTTCAAGATCGGCCGGGGATAGACCCCATTCGGCACAGAGCTTCACATGCAGGTTCATCTCGACATCGAGGATGGCCGAAAGGCCGGCCGCTGCTTCACGCATGTCGGCGAGTTTGGGCGACTTGTAGACCGCGAGCGCGTAGGCGCGAGCAAACTCGATGAGGAACAAATAGTCCTGAACGAGGTAGTGACGAAACGCTGCTTCGGGGAGCGAGCCGTCTGCCAATCCGTTCGTGAAGGGATGCTCGGTGTAGGCCCGCCACTCAACGGATGCTTCTGTCTTGAGACGCTCGAAGAAACGCACGATCTTTCTCGCCCGGCTTGCTGGTCAATGAACGTCTTGGGGTCGCTACCGATAGCGCATTGCGAACCGGGGAGCTATGGTGGCGGTGCACAAATTGGCTTTGGTCAGCGTCGCGGATAGAGCCCTCCCCGCATCGAAAGTTTAGCCCATCGGGCATTTGCGGTGACAGTGCACAAAATCGGCATTCGCTTAAGCTTTTGGCTATATCGCGAGCCTTATGGCTCGCGGACGATTGCCGAAGAAGCGGACCTTGGATATGCTGCGACCGCGCCCCCTCGCATGCCGCTCTGTCGTAACTGCGGAGATTTGACCGAAAGGTTCTGGATATGATCGCGGCCCGAATGCCTTGGGCTCGGGCGAGAAGGAGGGGGCGCACTTTACGATGCCGACAGTGCCTGCAGAACTAAAGACGGCGAATGCACTTTTTGCTCATCTTGGCGTTGGAAGCGCAGAGCGAAAATTCCTAGAACATCACGCGTTCTACAGATATACCGAAGTAGCAATCCCGAAGCGGCGTAAAGGCGAGCGAAAGCTCCTTGTGCCAGAACGCCGTCTCAAATTCCTCCAGCGGGAAATGCTTAAGTTGCTATCGCAACTATACGTGCCACGTGACCCTGTGCACGGATTTGTAGTTGGTCGCGGCGCGCTCACAAACGCCAGCGCACATGAGAAACGGCCATACCTTCTCAATATCGATCTAAAGAATTTCTTCGGCGTAATTGCCCGCCGCCGAGTGCGCGGCATGTTGCTAAGTTTCCATCTAGAGGAAGAGATTGCGGAGGCAATCTGCGACATTTGCACGACGAGGAATCAGCTTCCGCAAGGCGCTCCAACATCCCCGATGCTATCGAACATGATAGCCTACCGGCTCGATCGCGATCTCATAAATTTCTCTAAGACCCATCGATTGCGATACACGCGGTACGCCGATGATATCTCTCTATTTAGCTATACGCCCCCAATGGGACTTTTCAATGCAGGTCTACCTAACTCAGGTCGAGTAGCGGAGGAGCAGCTTTCAACCGGTCTTCGCTCCGTCTTCTCTACAAATGGGTTTGAAACTGCCCCGGAAAAAATCTGGTACTCCGGTCCAGATTTTCGAAAGGAGGTAACGGGGCTCATCGTCAACGAATTTCCCAACGTCAAGCGTACTTTCGTGCGAAATCTGCGTTCCTCTTTGTACAAGGCCGAAACGATGGGGATTAGTGCAGCCGAGAAAGATTATCAGAAGCGATATGGAACGACAGCGTCCTTGCAACAAGTTCTACGTGGCCGCTTAGAGTGGATCGCGCAGGTTAGAGGCCGGAGCTTCGGAGCGTATCGAACACTTGCAAAGCGATTCAATGCGATCTTTCCGGCTTCACCCATTGCTGTGCTCCCGACATACGATGAAGTTGCGGAGCAGGCGATTTGGGTGATTGATTTCTGCGAGGATGTTGCGGGTAAACCTGAGCCTACCTGCGCACAAGGCACGGCATTCTTTATCGCAAACATCGGGCTTGTGACTGCGCACCACGTGCTCGCAGATTTGCCGCCGGGCTATAGTGCCGTGCTCCACAGACCAAGCTTGCCCGGCAAGAAGTTCAAGGCAACGCCGACTAAGCGCCAATGCCCGTATCGCGACTTGATGATATTGGAGCACAATGTACCGGCAACCGATTATCTCAGTTTATCCGCCGCAACATCACCAGAGCGGAGGAACGCTCCGATCGTGGCCTTAGGATTTCCCAGCTTCAACGCCGGAGACGAATTAGGTACGCGCTCGGGTCTCGTCGTTGGAAACGCTACTAGGCACGGGGTTAAAATGCTCGAAGTATCCGCATTACTTTTGAGCGGCATCAGCGGAGGCCCGATCGTGAACGATCGAGCTCAAGTTGTTGCCGTAGCGCATAAAGGAGGATACGAAGAAAACAAGCAGCTGGGTGTGATCGTTTCCGAGCTAATTGCTCTTGCAAACGAGTGACTAAACCTGCGATCGCCGTATCACAAGGTCGGCGATGCAGCGAGGTATGCATTTCTCAAATGCCCAACTTGTGGAAGAAGACCTTGTTCCGCATTTCGGCATCACGCTGCACCTTGGTCCAGCTTAAGACTTCGATGTAAAGCTTGATATTGCCGTACCATCGAAAGTAGCCGAGGCCATCCGGCATCACCGTGAAATCTTTTTCTCGCTCCAGCCAGATCTTCACCTTCTGCGGAAAGTCGCACACCACGTACCCATAGAACGGTGTGTTAGTGCTGACGAGGATGTCTCGCCCGTAGGGCGTCTTGTACTTTCCGTCCCTTATGTCGTTCACGTAGCGGACGATCTGCTCGATCGGATCTTCGTCGGATGAGGGATTGACGAAGTCGTGACGCTGAGGCTTTTTGAACTCGAAGATCGTAATCGGATTCGACGCCTCGTTGTCTCCGCGAAATGCAACGCGTTTGCCGAAGATTGACAAATCCGTTCGGTCACCATTCTTGTCATCCATGGGCTTGTCGGACGCTACATACTCGGTGAAATTTAGCCGCTCGTCGAGTATCCAAAGATTGTGCTGGTCGTAGTCGATCTGATCAGTGTCTCTCTTGCGCGGCATTACGATGTCATGCACATCGCCTTCAGACTTGTATTTTCCGTCATCGCCGATTTGCAACGACTTATCGAAGAGTTCGAGAACGCATTTGCGCAGCGACACGTAATGAATAAGGTCGTTCTTGCTCGTCTGAGAAATTTTTCCAACGACTTCCGTTACCCTATCTTTCAGGTCTTCGGTGTCCTTGCTCTGGAGTATTTGCTTCACCTCCGCCCGGACGCGCGTCTCCATCTGGAATTTTGCAGCTTGAAGGTGGAGTTCAATCTCCTGTGGAGTAGGCTTCATCGACAGTGACGAGAAGTCGGTTTCTCGGCTCAAGCCTCGGTGCCACGGCGCTTCATCGTTGATGTAATCTCTGATGCGTGCCTGCTTGCGCTCTCTTCGCGCCAAGATTTCATGACCGACTGCCTCTTGAGCAATCGTTGCCGCTTGCGCCTCGATTTGAGACTGCGAAATTCCAAAAACCAAGTCATTGTCTTTGCCAAAGCTGAAAGCTCCGCGCTCAAGCGAGACGTTTCGATCGAGATAGTCACCAAAGACGTACGCTTTTATGATGTAATTCCGATCCTTGGCGTTTTCTCCTTCGTCTGTCTTGTCATAGAACTCATCCGCGAACTCTGGAATGTACGTCTGCATCGTCACGTCGGTGACTTCTCTCCGATGGGCCACCAAGCTGACCTTGCTCTTGTTCGCGCGGGGCGCGTAGAACTTGAACACGCGGACGGTGAATACTTCGTCTTTATCTTTGTCGAGGGATTTGAGATGCAGTTCGTTCTTCTGCACAGACAGTTCGACGATCTGTCTATTGGTTTGACCAAGATAGTCGTTGAGTAAGATAGGGCTACCGCCCTGATCATCGCGCATGACGATTTGGGGGCATTCCGAATTTGGATCGATGAAGTAGGGGAGCAGCTTCTCAACCAAGACTCTCGCGATGACATCGAGCCCTTTGTCCGGAAACTTGACGGCTTGCGCGCCGGAGATGGTGACCGCCGATCCGGTCGCGGCAACTCCCGCATCTGCCACCTTTTCATCGATTATGATGTCGTTGCCATGCCCCATCGCGAAAGAACGCTTCTTCCGCATTAGGCCATCCGCGAATACGCTCTCGACGGTGAACCGACGGAAGTATTTGAGGCATGTGAACCGCCCGAAGCCCTTACCCCCATCGCCGGCCTTGAGGGCCGTATACAAGGTGTCAAAGGAGTTTCGGTGCTCTTCGTTAAACCCGATGCCGTCGTCCCGAACAATGAAGCCATCCACTGGGGCGATCTTGTCGATCATGTCGGCTTGATCGTGCCGAAGGATTGTAACCTGGATCAACCCGCCCGTTGGCTTTACCGCTCGAATGGCCTGGATCGCGTTCACGATGAGTTCGATAACAGGGGTGTAAACGGTGGTGCCCGAGCGAATGTTCTCAACCGCTCGCTTGATATTAATGCTGCTCAACTCGTTTCCCCTTCAGCGAGCGGCCTGGTCGGATATTTGCGCGCAAGCAAAACGCGAATGTATAGGCCAAAACGTTTAGGTTGCAAAAGGCGCGACGAAGTCGGGCAAGCGTTTATGATCCGGCGCCGCTTCTCCAGTTGCGACGATCATTGGTAGGGGCACGGAGAGCGCCGAATGGACGCCGCGATTGAGGCGCGGGTCCTCGTGCGGAGATCCGAACTGGCCGAACGATGTTGGCGCGCGAGCAGCGCCCGCCAGCACTGAATGCGCCCCCCAACCCGTGATGTCTAGGACGATCCTGTTCCAGATAATGGTCATGATCCGAAGACCGGCGTCTTGAGACTCACCTGAGCCTGGGTCGAGGCAGGTCGGTGGTCTGGCAAAGTCTCGGTGATGTCTGCTGGGACGTCGCCGGCGTTGGTACAGTTGGGTGGGCTCGAACCACCGACCTCCTGTTCCACAGACAGGCGCTCTAACCAACTGAGCTACAACTGCATCCTTGCGAGCCGCGCCTCTGGGCGCCCTGAACGGGCTGACCGAGGGGGGCTGGACGGGGCGGAAACTAGGTGCAACAGCCGTTTTTGGCAAGGCCGCAAAACCCGATAATCGCGCCTCAAACAACGTTATTTCCAAAGCAAAACCCGGGCTCTAGGCCCGGGTTTCTTAACTTAAACCGGCCGGTCCGCTCAGGCGGCGGGCGGGTAGAGCTTGGCGGCAGAGGCCTTGATCGGCTCGACGGCGGCAGTGGCAGCCCGCTGGGCGATCTCGGCGAGCTCCTTGGCCTGGGCCTGGAAGGTCTCGAGCTGCTTCTTGGAATGGTCGGTCCACAGCGCGAACGCGTCCTGCGGCGACTTCACGCTGAACAGCTCCTGAGTGAAGTCGAGATGGGCCGTGGTGTTGGCCTTGGCGAATTCCATCAGCTTGGCGGTGTACTCGCTCGCGCCCTTATGGGCAGAGCTGAATACGGCCTCGACGGTGCCGTTATGGGTTTCGGCGGCGTCCTTGAACTTGGCATAGCTTTCACGGGCCTGCGAAACGCCCTTTTCGGCGAACGCACGCATCTGCTCCGGAACCTCGAACGGAATGACGGAGGCAGAGAATGGATCAGTCGCACCTGTCATGGTTGTCCCTCACGATAATGGAAAATGGGGTGAGCCTTCTGGCGCCTCCCGCCGGGCCCCAATTTGGGCCTCAATTCAGCGGGTACGAAGACCGGATACGCGAAACGAAATGGCTCGCCCAACGCCCGGTAGTATGGCTGCCTAACATGTCAACATTGTGCGGCGCAACGCGATCCGCACCGCGTTGCCATAATTTAATCCCGGAGAGGATGAGGTTCCTGGGTGGGGGAACTCATGGTTGCGGTACCACAAGGCGAACTGATGAGGCGGTCCGTTCCCCTCTCGCTTGCGGGAGAGGGTTGGAGTGAGGGTGCTTCCGCAACGGGATAGCCCCAATGCGAAGAGAGCCCCCACCCGGCGCTTCGCGCCGACCTCCCCCGCAAGCGGGAGAGGTTGGACCGAGCCCGCGGCGCCCGCGCTGAATCCTGCGGATGCAGCACGGCTGCGGCTTGCAGGGCCGGCCGGATTAAGGTTATCGCGGCTTTAGGTCTTGCCCTGTAGACCGGGGCCGTGGACCTGCCCGCGCCCGCGCGCGATACTAACCCTTTCTTAAGGCTGCCATTCCCGGCAGCGCCGTACCCTGATGCGTGACAGCGAGACACAAGCCGGTCGGATGACGAATTCGGATTTCCAGTTGCGAGGCGTCGGCGATCCGCGGCTGGCCGTGCATGCGACCTCTCCGCTGCCTGCGTGGCTCTGGTCGCTCGACGGCGCGCGCGTGCTGTGGGCCAATCCGGTCGGCGCCAAATTCTTCGGCGCGTCCAACGCGGCTGCTCTCGCGCAAAAGATTTTCGGACCGGCCGACAGCCATCGCCGCCAGATCGCCCAGCTTGCCCGCCGGCTGCCCACGGGCGGCGCGATCAGGCTCGAGCGGCTGCGCGGCTTCGGCGCCGCGCTCGGCACGCTGATGACCTGTGCCTGCGCGCGGCTCGAATTCGCCGATGGCGGACATGGGGTGCTCGTCACCGCGATGAGTGCAACGGGGCGCATCATGCCGCTGGTCGAGCGCCTGCATCGGCTGGTCGAAGGCGCGGCGGTGCCGATGGCGGCGTTCGCGCCCGACGGCCTGTTTATCGGCGCGAGCGAGGCGGCCCGTCCCCTGCTCGGCTTTCGTGATCTCAGCGAGGCCGGCCTCGAGCAGGCGCGCAGCGATGCGCTCACCAAAGGCCGTGTCGAGATGCCGCTCGGCATCGGCACCATGGTGCTGCAACGGGTTGGCCTCGGTGCCGATATCGGCCTGGTCGCGCTGATCGAGCCAATCGTCGCGCAGGCCGAGCCTGCCGCGGCCACGGCTGAGAGCACGCCGGACGTCGCGCCTGAAGCGCCGGTTCAACCCGCGCAACAAGCCGTCGCCACGCCGGCCGAGCCGCCGCCAGCGAACAACGAGGCCGAAGCCGCGATACCGATGTTCGACGCATTCGCCGAGCCGATCGAAACGCCGGTGCCAACCGCCGCGCCGGTCCAGGAAAACGTCCAAGAAAACGTCCAAGAAAACGTTCAGGACAACGTCCAAGACCACGTTCAGGACAACGTTCAAGACAATTTCGAAGCGGTGAGCGAGGCCGCGCCCAAAACTCCGGTTGAAAACCCGCCCTCAGCCATCGTGCCGCCGCAAGCCGCGCCGATCACGCCCCTTATGGTCGAGCCGTCGTCGGCCCAGGCGGAACCGCCCGCACCGCACCAGCATCCGCTGCGCTTCCTGTGGCAGATGGATGCGGAGGGGCGTTTTGTGCTCGCAGCCAGCGAGTTCATCCGCCTGATCGGCGCGCACACGGCGTCCGGCTTCGGCCGGCCCTGGCACGAGATCGCCGACGAGTTTGCGCTCGATCCGGACGGACGCGTCGCGCAGGCGCTGGCGAGCCACGACACCTGGGCCGGGATCACCGTGAACTGGCCGGCCGATGGCGGCGAGCATTTACCGGTCGAGCTTGCGGGCCTGCCGGTCTACGACCGCGAGCGCAATTTCGCGGGCTTCAAGGGCTTTGGCGTCTGCCGCGATCTCGACGGCCTCAACCGGCTCGATGCGCTCCGCCGCTACGAGCTGCTCACCGGGCCGCTCGCGCAGCACGGCCTCTCGGCCGATGTGGTCGAGCCTGATCCCGAGCCGGAGGCGCCGCCTCCGCCGATCGAGCCGCCGCCGCCCGCATCTGAGCCTGAACTGCCCGAACCCTTAAGCGACGCGAATTCACAGCAAGCCAGTCTGGAAACATCCGTGGAAACGCCTCCCAACGTCGTACCGTTCCGCCCGGCCGGCGATCTCAGATCACAGGGTGATCAGAGATCACCCAGTGATCAGAGATCGCCGACGCTGACGCCGGTCGAGAACAGCGCGTTCAACGAGCTCGCCCGGCAATTGTCCGAGCGGCTCGAACGCGAGCGGGAAACGATCACGGCCACATCGTCCGAGCCGCTGACGACCGAGATCGAAACTGAACCGGCGCTCCCTGAGCCAGAGGCACCGCATGCTGCGGTCGAGTGGCTGGCTGAGCCTGCGCCGCCTGCGCGCGGCGACAGCGCGCGCGACCGCACGCTGCTCGACCTGCTGCCGACGGGCATTTTGATCTACCGCCTCGACCGCCTGCTCTACGCCAACTCCGCCTTCCTCGCGCGCATGGGCTATTCCAATCTGGGCGCGCTGGAGGATGCCGGCGGGCTCGACGCGCTCTATGTCGAGCCGGGCGTGTCCGCGGCCAGCAGCACCTCGCAGGCCGGCACACCGGTGACGATCAGCGCGACGGTCGCCAATGGCGAGCAGCCGCTCGCGACCACTGAAGCCCATCTGCACACCATCGACTGGGACGGCGCATCCGCGCATGCCCTGATCTGCGCGCTGCCGCAAGTGACAGCTGACATCGCCGCGCCCATCGTTGCGCCGCCGGTTGTCGCCGAGCCTGTCGTCGCCAATCCTGTTGTCGCAGAATCCTTCCCCTTCGCTGCTGAGCCCGAGGCCGGCGATGCGGACGCGGAGGATCTCGCCGCGATCCTCGACACCACGGCCGAGGGCATCGTCATGTTCGATGCCGAAGGCAACATCTACGCCTGCAACCGCAGCGCCGAGGCGCTGTTCGGCTATGACGGCGAAGCGCTGATGCAGCACAATCTGGTGACGCTGTTCGCACCTGAGAGCCAGCATGTCGTCATCGACTATCTCGAAAGCGTCAAGAGCCAGGACATCGCAAGCCTGCTCGACCATGGCCGCGAGGTGCTGGGTCGCGAGAAGAACGGCGGCGTGATTCCGCTCGCGATGATCCTGGGCCGCACCAGGCCCGACGGCCCGAACTTCTTCGCCGTGTTCCGCGATCTCTCGCAGAGCAAGCAGGGCGAGAACGAGCTGACGCGGGCGCGCCGCCTCGTCGACGGCGCCGCCAACGCCAAGGCCGACATGCTGGCGCGGATCAGCCACGAGATCCGCACGCCGCTCAACGCCATCATCGGCTTTGCCGAGGTGATGATCTCCGAACGCTTCGGCACGCTCGGCAACGAGCGCTACGGCGAATACATGAAGGACATCCGCGCCTCCGGCGAGCGCGTCATCACCATCATCGACGATCTGCTGGAGCTGTCGCGGATCGAGACCGGCAAGCTCGATCTCAACTTCGCCAACCTCAGCCTCAACGATCTCGTTGAAGCCTGCGTCGTGGTGATGCAGCCGCAGGCCAACCGCGAGCGCATCATCATCCGCACCTCGCTCGCGCATGCGCTGCCGCAGGTCACGGCGGATACCCGCGCGCTGCGGCAGGTCACCATGAACCTGATCTCCAACTCGATCCGGCTTGCGAGCGCCGGCGGCCAGGTCATCGTCTCGACCGCGCTCAACGACCGCGGCGACGTGTGCCTGCGCATCCGCGACACCGGCCATGGGCTGAGCGAAAAGGAAGTCGCCGCCGCAATGGAGCCGTTCCGCACCCCGCCGCCCGGAGACGCGTCGGACAATTCGGCGCTCAACCTGTCGCTGACCAAGGCGCTGGTCGAAGCCAACCGCGCCCAGTTCAACATCAGGAGCACGGCCAACACCGGCACGCTGATCGAAGTGGTGTTCGCACCGGCGCTGGCGCGGGCTTGAGGTGCGGCGGCGCTTAACGCGCCTCCGTGGCTTCACCGAACCATCGCGCCGCGGCGTGAGCGGCCTCCTCATCGTCGGACGCACCGTCGCTGGCCCAGGCGACGAAGCCATCGGGGCGCACCAGCACAGCGCTCAGGCCCAGCCGATCCCTCGGCTCGCCTGCGACATAGGTGATCCGATCACCCCAGCGGCTTGCGAGCGCCTGGAGCGGTGCGCGCGCGTCGAAGTCCAGCATTATCCCTTTCGCTTGCCTCAGACGTTCTCCGACCGTCGTGCCGTCAGGCCATTCGAAATCGGAAACGCTGCGGCCGACAAGCGGATGGTTGCCGCCGAGATCGTAGCGGAGCGAAACGCCGCGCACGCGCTCGACGAAATAGGTCGTGCCGTCCCGGGTCTCGATCAGATCGCGAATGATGGACTGGAGCGCGCGGGTGCTCGGCGTCGGCCGCATGATCGCGACCTGCGCGCGCGACCAGTCGAGGATCTGCGCGCCCACGGGATGCCGCTCGCGCGAATAGGTATCGAGGAGATTTGCCGGTGCATGCCCGTGGATCGTCGCAGCCAGCTTCCAACCCAAATTCAAGGCATCGCCGAGACCGAGATTGAGGCCCTGGCCGCCCAGCGGCGAATGGATGTGGGCGGCGTCGCCCGCGAGCAGCACACGCCCTTTGCGATAGGTCGTTGCCTGATGGGCCCGATCCGTCCATGTCGCAGCAAGCCGAACGGCGGTGATGGTGACGTCCGTGCAGGACACATGGCGCAAGACCCTCTGCACATGCTCGATTGAGATCGGCTCGGTCCGGTGGAAAGCGCCGCCGTCGAAATCGACCATCGCGATCGTCCCGGGCTGCGCGAAGGTGTACATGCCCGTGGGCGTGTAGTTGCGGCCCGGGCGGAGTTTCGTGGGATCGGCGAGCTCGACCTCGACGGAATAGCCCGTGAACTCGGGATCGGTGCCGACGAAGTCGAATCCACTCAGCTTGCGCACCGTGCTGCGGCCGCCGTCGCAACCGACAAGCCAGCGTCCCCGAAAAGTCTCGCCGCCCGCCTGCACCGCGACGTCTTCATCTGAATCGGCAATGGCGGTGACGCCAAAGCCGCGCCGAATCTCGACGCCCATGCTGCTTGCGCGCGCGGCGAGAACAGTTTCGAGAGTTTCCATGTCGACCGCGACATTGGCATCGGCCGGCGTTGGCAGGCGCCAGGGCCACTTCGCGGCATCGATGTCGTCCTGATAGAACTGGATGCCGGCGAAATGACCCGCGGGCCGTCGTGTCTGCTGCATCCAGTGGGCTGCGGTCTTGATTGCGCCGGAGCTCGCGCGCTGCGCGGCCACGACATCGTCCAGCAGGCCACGCCGGTGAAAGGCCTCGAGCGTGGCGATCGAAAGGCCGCGCAGGCCGAACGGAAGTTGCTTCAGGGCCGAGTGCGGGTCTTGCGCTTGCTCCAGCACCAGGACCGAGAGCCCGGCGAGCCGCAATTCGCACGCGAGAAACAGGCCAACGGGGCCGGCACCGGCAATGACGACGTCGTAGAGATTTGTGGACTGAGTTTGCATGAGACGCTCCTGTGGTCGATGTTCGACCGGAGCGTTCCCAGCGCTTGAGAATCACACGGACGAACAATTGAGCGCCTGCGTGGCGCCCGATGTTCGTCGCGGGGATCTCGTGCACAAGGCCAAAGACCAGAGCTTTCGTTACCGAAAGGATTTGGGCTTACCAGACCAAATCTGCCTTTTCCGACACAGGCTGTATAATTTCGTGGCGATCGATCCGCAACAAAAAAGGCACGGCGCTCGCGGCGCGCCGTGCCTTTCACATTCCGGCGATTCGCACATTCCGGCGATTTGGATCAGCTGTAGATCTCGAACAGGCCGGCGCCGCCCTGGCCGCCGCCGATGCACATGGTCACCACGCCCCACTTCGCCTTGCGGCGCTTGCCTTCCTGGAGCAGATGGCCGGTGAGACGTGCGCCGGTCATGCCGAAGGGATGGCCGATCGCGATCGAGCCGCCGTTGACGTTGTACTTCTCGGGATCGATGCCGAGCTTGTCGCGCGAATAGAGGCACTGGCTGGCGAAGGCCTCGTTGAGCTCCCAGAGATCGATGTCGTCGATCTTCAGGCCATGGCGCTTCAACAGCTTCGGCACCGCAAAGATCGGGCCGATGCCCATCTCGTCCGGCTCGCAGCCTGCGGCCGCCCAGGCGACGAAGCGGCCCATCGGATTGAGGCCGCGCTTCTCCGCATCCTTGGCTTCCATCAGCACCACGGCGGCTGCGCCGTCGGAGAGCTGGCTGGCGTTGCCGGCGGTGACGTACTTGCCCGGGCCCTTCACCGGCTCGAGCTTGGCGAGGCCTTCCAGCGTGGTCTCGGGACGGTTGCACTCGTCGCGGTCGACGACGTAGTCGACGATGGACTCGGCCTTGGTCGCCTTGTCGACCACCTTCATCTTGGTCTTCATCGGGACGATCTCGTCCTTGAACTTGTTGGCCTGCTGGGCCGCGGCCATGCGGCGCTGCGACTCCAGCGAATATTCGTCCTGATATTCGCGGCTGAGCTTGTAGCGCTCGGCGACGATATCGGCGGTATCGATCATTGCCATGAAGATGGCCGGCGCCGTCTTGAGCAGCTCCGGATCGACCCATTCCTTCGGCGAGCCGCCGCCGGGAATCGAGATGCTCTCGACGCCGCCCGCGACAATGCAGTCAGAACCGTCCGAGCGAATGGAGTTCGCGGCCATCGCGATGGTCTGGAGGCCCGAGGAGCAGAAGCGATTCACCGAGACGCCGCCGGTTGATTTCGGCAGCCCTGCGAGCAGCGCCGACTGACGGCCGATATTCGGCGCGCCATGGGCGCAATTGCCGAGATAACAATCCTCGACATAGTCCTTCTCGACGCCGGCGCGGTCGACCGCATGGTGGATGGCGTGGGCCGCGAGCGACATCGGCGGCGTGATGTTGAACCCGCCGCGGCCGGACTTCGCCAGGCCCGTGCGTGCATAGGAAACGATGACGGCTTCACGCATTGTTTTCTCCCTTGTCAAACCATTGGTACGGAGTGTCCTCGGGCCATTGGTACACAAAGTTTGGGAAGTGCGGGAGAAATAAAGCGCCGCGCTGCATCAACAAAAACGCCGCCCTCGCAAGGCGGGGCGGCGTTTTTGTTCCGCAGGTCGGAATATATGACGCCCGTCATTCCGTGACGCGCGCGCCACAATGCGCAATTGCGCATTGTGGATTGACGACTGCCTCAGAACGTCAGCGCCTTGACCTGCTTGACCTGCGGCAGGGCCTGCACCTTGGCGAGCAGATCCGCCGGCACCGCGCCGTCGACCTCGATCAGCGCGATGGCATCGGAGCCCGGCGCGACGCGGCCGAGATGGAAGGTCGCGATGTTGATCTTGGCGTCGCCGAGCAGGCTCGCGAACTTGCCGATGAAGCCCGGCTTGTCCTCGTTGGTGACGTAGATCATCGATTTGCCGAACTCGGCATCGACGCGGATGCCCTTGATGTCGACGAGGCGCGGCTTGCCGTCGGCATAGACGGTGCCGGAGACGGACCGCTCCTGGCGCTCCGTTGTAACCGTCACGGTGATCAGGCTCTCATAATCGCTCTGGGCGGCGCGCACGATCTCGTCGACCACCATGCCGCGCTCCTTGGCGACGACGGGGGCAGACACCACGTTGACCTCGCCGAGCATCGGCCGCAGCAGGCCCGACAGCACGGCTGACGTGATCGCCTTGATCTTCATCTCGGCGACGTGGCCCTCATAGGTGATCTCCACCTTGAGGATGCCGGACTCCGTGAGCTGGCCGGCGAACGAGCCGAGCTTTTCGGCGAGCGCAATGAAGGGCTTCAGCTTCGGCGCCTCTTCCGCGGTGATCGAGGGGAAGTTGACGGCGTTCGAGATCGCGCCGGTGAGCAGATAGTCCGACATCTGCTCGGCGACCTGGAGCGCGACGTTCTCCTGCGCTTCGGTGGTGGAGGCGCCGAGATGCGGCGTGCAGATCACGTTGGGATGGCCGAACAACACGTTCGCTGTCGCGGGCTCCTCGACGAAGACGTCGAAGGCGGCGCCGGCAATGTGCTTGGAATTGAGCGCATCGACCACCGCCTGCTCGTCGACGAGGCCGCCGCGGGCACAGTTGATCAGGCGCGCGCCCTTCTTCATCTTCGCGATCGCGGCTGCGTCGATGATGTTCTTCGTCTTCTCGGTGAGTGGCGTATGCAGCGTGATGAAGTCGGCGCGCTTCAGGAGATCATCGAGATCGACCTTCTCGACGCCGATGTCCTTGGCGCGCTCCGGCGACAGGAACGGATCGAACGCGATGACCTTCATGCGCAGGCCGAGCGCGCGGTCGGCGACGATCGAGCCGATATTACCGCAGCCGACCACGCCGAGCACCTTGCCGGTGATCTCGACGCCCATGAAGCGGTTCTTCTCCCACTTGCCGGCCTGGGTCGAGGCGTCGGCCTGCGGGATCTCGCGGGCCAGCGCCAGCATCAGCGTGATGGCGTGCTCGGCGGTCGTGATCGAGTTGCCGAACGGCGTGTTCATCACGATGATGCCCTTGGCCGTCGCGGCCGGGATCTCGACGTTGTCGACGCCGATGCCGGCGCGGCCGATCACCTTGAGGTTGGTCGCCTTCTCCAGGATCTTCGCGGTCGCCTTGGTCGCGGAGCGGATCGCAAGGCCGTCATAATTGCCGATGATCTCGGCGAGCTTGTCCTTGTCCTTGCCGAGGTTGGGCTGGAAGTCGACCTCGACGCCGCGGTCCTTGAAGATCTGCACGGCAGCGGGCGAAAGCGCGTCGGAAATGAGAACTTTGGGTTTGGTCATGGGAATGATCCTCTACCTGCCCTGAAACGACGGGTGGCCTTCGACCGGAATAGGTTGATGTCTTGAAGAGATTTCTTCTCCCTCTCCCCGTGAGAACGGGGAGAGGCGAAAAAGAACCTTACGCTGCCTTGGGCAGAGCGGCCTTGGTCTCGGCAAACGCCCAGTCGATCCACTGGGTCAGGAGCTCGACGTCCTTCGCCTCGACGGTGGCGCCGCACCAGATGCGCAGACCAGCCGGTGCGTCACGGTAATAGGCGAAGTCGTAGCCCGCGCCTTCCTTCTCGACCAGCGCGACCAGCTTCTTGGAGAACTCGGCTTGCGCGTCCTCCGAAAGCGAGGTGAGCGCCGGATCGGTGAACTTCAGGCACACCGAGGTGTTGGAGCGGATCGCCGCATCCTTGGCCAGGAAGTCGATCCAGGGCGTCTTCGCCTTCCAGTCGGCGAGCACCTTGGTGTTGGCGTCGGCGCGCGCGATCAGCGCCTTCAGGCCGCCGATCGACTTGGCCCAGGTCAACGCGTCGAGATAGTCCTCGACGCAGAGCATCGAGGGCGTGTTGATGGTCTCGCCGACGAAGATGCCTTCGTTGATTTTGCCGCCCTTGGTCATGCGGAAGATCTTCGGCAGCGGCCAGGCCGGCTTGTAGGTCTCGAGCCGCTCCACCGCGCGGGGCGACAGGATCAGCATGCCGTGCGCGGCTTCGCCGCCGAGCGCCTTCTGCCAGGAGAAGGTGACGACATCGAGCTTGGCCCAGTCGAGGGCTTGCGCAAATGCGGCCGACGTGGCGTCGCAGATGGTCAGGCCCGCGCGGGTCGCGCTGATCCAGTCGGCGTTGGGCACGCGCACGCCGGAGGTGGTGCCGTTCCAGGTGAAGACGACGTCGCTGTTCTGATCGACCTTGGAGAGATCGGGGATTTCACCATAGGCCGCGTTGAGCTTGGTGACGTCCTTGAGCTTCAATTCCTTGACGATGTCGCTGACCCAGCCCTCGCCGAAGGATTCCCAGGCGAGCGTGGTGACGGGCCGCGCACCGAGCAGCGACCACAGCGCCATCTCGACCGCGCCGGTATCGGACGCCGGCACGATGCCGATGCGATAATCGGCGGGCACTTCAAGCACTTCGCGCGTCAGATCGATCGCGAGCTTGAGCTTGGTCTTGCCGACCTTCGCGCGATGCGAACGGCCGAGCGCTGCGTCCTTGAGATTTTGGGCGTTCCATCCGGGGCGCTTGGCGCAGGGGCCGGAGGAGAAATGCGGCACGTTCGGCCGCGAAGCGGGCTTCGCTACAGTCATAATCTACCCTTCCAGATAGTGAGCCTCCCGTTGGGGGGAGGTGTCCCGCCGCGGCTGATACGGGAAACGGGAAGAGTCGTCAAGGAAGTTCCGGGACCTCACGCGCCAGTGATGGCGCCTCCGGCGCGATCTCCGGGGATTCGACCACGGCAAGCGCGTTCAGCAAGCCCGTGGCATCGCTGATCAATTGCGCGGCGCGACGGCGGCTGCCGACTTTCAAAATGCATTTGTCATTGGCCTGCACAACGTAGTCGTTGCCGACCTTGATCATTGAATAGCTTGTCATTGAAATCCCCGAACCGACCGAGCCCGGTGTCTGACGCTGGCGTAGCACCCTTCGTTCCCGGATCAACGTGAACGACCGCTGGGTAGTTTATCAGCTCTTAACATGAACGAACGTGCGATCCGATTTCGCAGCTTGCGCAACGGCTGCGACGCGCTGCCTCAAAAGCGCACAGTCATGCCTACATGACTCGCAGCAAATCCAAGCCGCTTGTAGAAGCGCTGCGCATCGACGCGACTCTGATGCGTCAGCAATTCGACCAGATTGCAGCCGCGCGCTTTTGCCTCGGTAACCGCCCACTGCACCAATTGCTCGCCGATGCCGCGGCTGCGACAATCAGTGGCAACGCGGACATCCTCGAGCAGACCGCGGAGGCCGCCTTGCGAGCTGATGCCCGGCAGCACCGCGAGTTGCAGGCAGCCGACCACCCTGCCCTCGCTCTCGGCGACCACGAGCTGGAGGTTTTGATCGCGCTCGACCCGCTCGAACGCCTCGTAATAGACGGCGGGCAGCGGATCCTCGACCCGTTCGCGGGCACGGCCGAGATGATCGTCGGCCAGCATCGCCACGATCGCGGCGACGTCCTCGCGACGCGCGGGGCGGATGGAAACGGAATTGGCAGTCATGTGAAAGGCTCCAGGCTCAGCGCGCCGATGGAAGACCGAGATAAGCCTCGGTTTCACCGATCCAGCGGCGGACGGCCGCGTATCGGCCGAGATCGAAGCCGCCTTCATGCGCGACGCGGGTATAGGCGAGCAGCGAGACGTCGGCGAGCGAAACCGCTTCCCCGGCGAAGAAGCGGCTGGCGGCGAGATGCGCCTCCATGCGGTCGAGCGCCGCATAGCCGCGCTTGACCTTCTCGGGATCGAGCTCGGATACGTCCTTGCCGAGATAGACCAGCTGGAAACGGCACACCGCGATATAGGGCTCGTGGCTGTATTGTTCCCAGAACAGCCATTCGTCCATCTTGGCAGCAGTAAAGGCATCGCGCGGAATCAGCACGCTGTCGCGGGCGAGATAGCGGATGATGGCGTTGGACTGCGCCAGCGTGCGGCCGTCGTCAAATGCGATCGTCGGCACCTGGCCAGCGCTGTTCATCTTGAGGAATTGCGGCGTGCGCGTCTCGCCCTTGCGCGTATCGATCTCGATCCAGCGATAGGGCAGCGCGAGCCTGTCGCAGACCCACTTCACCTTCAGACAATTGCCGGAATTGCTGTCGCCATAGATCTGCATCGCCGCCGCACCCTGCTTGGAGCGACAGAGCATCAGGACGTAGCGAACCTGTCAACCGCGGCGCGGCGAAGCAGCGTCAGAACTTGTAGCCGAGCCCGACGCGCGCGTTGTTCAGCGTCACATTCGTGTTCATGACGGGGGAGAACTGGACGTGCTCGTATTCCACGCGCGCGAACAGCCCGTCCCAAATGCAATATTCGAGGCCGAGGCCGGCGGTCCAGCCCACCGCGAAGGTGTTGGTCCTGTGCTGCCCCTGCGTCCCCGACTGCGCTGGGACGGGTGCGTATGTTCCGAGCGTGGTGTTCTGGTTGCCGAAGATGTCCGTTGTGGTGACGTCCACGCGCAGCTGCACATTGCTCGTCACCGTGCGGGTCACATCCATCCGTCCGACGGCTGCGCCGAAGAAGGCGTATGGCATGAAGTCGCCGCCATCCCAACCGACGCGGCCGCGGAGCGTGACCATGTCCTTGACCTGCGCCGTGGCGGCCCCGGTGAGCGACACCGCATAGTTGTTGGTGATGCCGGCGGCCCGCGTCTCACCGGGCGGGTTGACGATCACGAGCGCGTTCGAACCCGTCGACCCCGACGAGAGGTTGCCGAAATAGCTGTAGGTGCCTTCGAGACTGAGAATGGCATCGTACCACTGCCAATTGCGGCCGACGAAGCCGCCGAAATTGGTGCCTTGGGTGTTGGCCTTTTGCAGGAGCGACCACGTCGACGTCGGCTGCTGAAGCACGCTGTCGCGGAAGATGTAGTTGGTCAGGCCGACAACGCTTTGGCCGAAATCAGTTGCGTCGGTCGTGTAGCCGGCGCTGCCGCCGAAATAGACGCCGTCCCAATTGTGTGCCGTCTTCGACAGGCCGTCGGTGATGCCGCCGCGCAGCACCGGCAGATCCGGCATATCGGCCGCTTGCGCGGCAGACACCGTCCCCAACATCGCCGCCGCCAACATCAGCCTACGCATTGCAACGCTCCATCGAACTCGAACTTTCGCTCGTGATCATGGCTCGTTAACCTTAACCAATGGTTGCGTCGGGCGCTTTCATCGCTGTCACGCCATGAAAAATACGCAAAGCAAAACGGCGCGGGATGATCCCGCGCCGTTAAGAAATCCTAACCGATCGAGTTGTCGATCAGCCCTTTGTGACGAGCGGCGCCGGCGCGTAGACCGGCGGGCTGTTGAGCTCCCAGCGCACGCCGAGCTTGACGTCGTGCGAGGTGATGTCCTTGACCTTGATCGTCGAGGAGCCGGAGATGCTGCCGTCGAACGCTCGGAAGTTGCCGGGCGCGGCATCGCCGAGATCCATGTAGCTGTAGGCCAGTTCGACGGTGAAGCCGGGATTGACCTTGTAGGCGAGACCGGCGTGGGCAGCCCAGGCCAAGTTCCACTTACCATTGTCACCGAAATAGGTGACGCTGTTGGACAGCGCACCGGCGGTGTAGCGGACGCCGTTGTCCTGGAAGCTGCTCAGCTTGTTGTAGGAGCCGCCGACACCGGCGCCGATGAACGGCGTGATGCACCACCAGGTGCCGAGATCGACATAGGCGTTGGCCATGACGACCCACTCGGACTTGCTGCCGGTATAGGTGTTGGCTTCGACGTCGGTCGCACCGAGGACGACGCTGTCCGAACCGTGCAGATTGGCTTTGCCGCGGTACTGACCGATCACGTCGGCGCGGAACCAGTTGTTGAAGCGATAGCCGACGCCGAGGTCGAACAGCGGCGACGAGTCGAAGCCGAGCCCGTTCGTCGTGGTCGGGAACGCAGCCGCAGTCGCGCTGTCGATGCGCTTGGCGCTCTGGTTGGTCATGCCGACGTCGCCGCGCAGATACCAGCCGCCGAAATCGGAGGGCGGGGCGACCGGCGCGTACATGGGGGGCGGTGCCGCGATCGGCATATCGGCGGCGAACGCCATCGACGAGATCAGTGATGCCGCACCCGCGGCAAGGAGAGACTTCACGCTACGCATTGGCTTCGTCCTTTTGGCCGGTGAGGCAATACGGGCGCCTCACTTTCTGGAAACTCACAGGCCGGACGATCGCACCAAATGTTTAAGCGCCACTTAACCCTAATTTTTAAGGTTGATTTTTTCGCAACGAGCGCGCGGATGCGGCAAGAGCGTTGCAAAAATGCGGCGCTCGCGCGCCGCAATTGCTAACGATTGATGAAGCCGCCTTGCGGCGAAAAAGGATTTGTTAACGCGCGTGCTGCGGCAGCTTGGGCAGGAACACCGCAAGAAGCCCGATCGCCGGCAGATAGGCGCAGACCTGATAGACGAACTCGATCGAGGTGTGATCGGCGAGCTTGCCGAGCACGGCCGCACCCAAGCCGCCGATGCCGAAGGCGACGCCGAAGAACACGCCGGAGATCATGCCGAAGCGGTGCGGCACCAGCTCCTGCGCGAACACGATGATCGACGACGTCGTCGAGGAGATGATCAGGCCGATGACGACTGTGAGCGCCGCGCTTGCATAGAGCCCGGCATAAGGCAGCGCCAGCGTGAACGGCAGCGCGCCGAGGATCGAGATCCAGATCACGATCTTGCGGCCGAAGCGGTCCCCCAAGGGACCACCGAAGAACGCGCCGACGGCGTTCGCCGCCAGGAAGATGAAGAGATAGATCTGGGCTGCCTGCGTCGACACACCGAAGCGGTCGATCAGATAGAAGATGTAGTAGCTCGACAGGCTCGAGACGTAGAGCTGTTTTGAGAACAGCAGCGCGACGAGCACGAGAAGCGCAATCTTGACGCGGCGCGAGCTCGGCGCGTCGGGATGAGCGCGAGCCACCGCCATCTTCTTCGCCTTGATCTGCGGCTCATACCAGCGGCCGATGCGCCAGAGGATGACGATGGCGAGGAACGCGATCGAGGAGAACCAGGCGATACTGCCCTGCCCGAACGGCACCACGATGAGTGCGGCCAATATCGGCCCCATCGAGGTACCAAAGCTGCCACCGAGCTGGAACACCGATTGCGCGAAACCGTAGCGACCGCCGGAGGCGAGCCGCGCGATGCGCGCGGACTCCGGGTGAAACACCGCCGAGCCGAGGCCGACCAGCGCGGCAGCAATCAGGATGACGAAATATTGGTGCGCGGCACTGAGCAGCAGCAGGCCGAAGAAGGTCGAGGCCATGCCGATCGACAGCGAATAGGGCTGCGCCTTCTTGTCGGTGTAGTGGCCGACCACCGGCTGAAGCAGCGAGGCCGTGAACTGGAAGGCCAGCGTGATCATGCCGATCTGCGCGAAGTCGAGCGCATAGGTGTCCTTCAGGATCGGATACACCGAGGCGATCAGCGACTGCATGGTGTCGTTGAGGAAGTGCGAGAAGCTGATGCCGGCAAGAACGACATAGGCCGGCCCCGCGGCAGCGGGCGCGATGTCGGCGACGACGACCGGCTCGGTCAACGTTTCCTCGGAGACGACGACTGGCTTGTTCAATGGAGCAATCCCGGCAGGCGCGGCGAACCGCCGCATCCGCCTAACTACGATGCTAGCGGCGGCCAAACCACCGCCAATCGTCGATAGCTGGGATGCGCGTGCGCTCCGTTAGGTCCAAGGATTTCGTAGCCCGGATGGAGCGCAGCGTAATCCGGGGCATCCGTATTCGCGGGCGCGAATCCCGGATTTCGCTGCGCTCCATCCGGGCTACGATCGTACTTGCTTACGCCGCGGCTTGTCCCAGCGCCGAGACAATCGTGTCGACGACGTCCTCGACCAGGATGCGGTCTTCGCCTTCGGCCATGACGCGGATCACCGGCTCGGTGCCGGAGGAGCGGATCAAGAGGCGGCCGTGGCCGTTGAGGCGCTTCTCGCCGTCGGAGATCGCCGACTTGACGTCGGAATCATCGAGCGGCTTGCCGCCCTTGTGGCGGACATTCTTGAGAATCTGCGGCAGCGGATCGAAGCGGTGGCAGACCTCGGACACGGGACGGCGCAGCCTCTGCACCACCGCCAGCACCTGCAAGGCAGCAACGAAGCCGTCGCCGGTGGTGGCGTAGTCGGACAGGATGATGTGGCCGGACTGCTCGCCGCCGAGATTGTAGCCGCCGCTCAGCATCTGCTCGAGCACGTAGCGGTCACCGACCGGCGTGCGCACGAGATCGAGCCCCTGCCCCTTCAGGAAACGCTCCAGCCCGAGATTGGACATCACGGTGGCGACGATGCCGGGCCGCGACAGCCGACCGTCTTCCTTCCAGCTCTGCGCGATCACCGCCAGCAACTGGTCGCCGTCAACGACATGGCCGCGCTCGTCGACCAGGATGACGCGGTCGGCGTCGCCGTCGAGTGCAATGCCGATGTCGGCGCGCATCTCGCGCACCTTCTTCGACAGCGCTTCTGGCGAGGTCGAGCCGCAATCCTTGTTGATGTTGAAGCCGTCGGGTTCGACGCCGATCGGCACCACGTCGGCGCCCAGCTCCCACAGCGCTTCCGGCACCACCTTGTAGGCGGCGCCATTGGCGCAATCGACCACGACGCGCAGGCCGTCAAGCGACAGATCGCGCGGCAGCGTGCGCTTGGCGAATTCGATGTAGCGGTCATGCACGCCGTCGATACGGCGGGCGCGACCGAGACTCGCGCTCTGTGCCAGCCGCTTGTCGATGGGCTCGTCGAGCAGTTGCTCGATCTGCTTCTCGACGTCGTCGGACAGCTTGAAGCCCTGCGGGCCGAACAGCTTGATGCCGTTGTCCTCGAACAGATTATGCGAGGCCGAGATCATCACGCCGAGATCGGCGCGCATCGACTTGGTCAGCATCGCGACCGCCGGCGTCGGCATCGGGCCGACCAGCAGCACGTCCATGCCGACGGAGGTGAAGCCCGCGACCATCGCATATTCGATCATGTAGCCGGACAGGCGGGTGTCCTTGCCGATCACGACCCGGTGGCGGTGGTCACCGCGCTGAAACGCAAGGCCTGCGGCCTGGCCGACCTTGAGCGCGAGCTCCGGCGTGATCAGTCCGTTGGCGCGGCCCCGAATCCCGTCAGTCCCGAAATATTTGCGGCTCATATCGTCCCCCACGCAACAACCAGGGATCCCCACTACAACTACCGGATGCCTTGTACGGCTCCGCCATCCCTGATTACGCTGGGATCTTATAAAGCGTTCGCAGCTAATTTGGCTTCAAAAAATATGATGAATCATTACGGAACCGGGCCGGCACCGCTCCGGTAACTTATTGTTAATATTATATTTCCTGCTGGAAAGCCGGAGTGGGGCGGAACCGCCCGTTAGCCCGTCCGCTTCACGTGACCGTCCTCGCGGCTCGGCGCCGGCTGGGTGACGTTGACGGGATCGGAGCCCGGAAAGGTCTCTTCGAGGCCCTCTTCCAGCGCTTCTTCGAGGTCTTGCTTCTCTTTGATTTCTTCCGGCGTCGGTCCGGCGTGCGGCTTGGTCATGGCACCCCTCTCGCAAACGATTTGGCTGTGCATCCAACCATGCTAGATGACCCCTAAACCTTCCGATGCAAGACTTCTAATACAAGACTTCCGATACAAGACGGGCCGGGGAAACGTTCATGAAGCACATCACCTGTATCGACGATCTGCGCACGCTGCATCAGCGTCGCGTGCCGAAGGCGTTCTTCGATTATTGCGACCGTGGTTCCTATGCCGAGGAGACACTGCGCGCCAATCGCGATGACATGCAGGACATCAAATTCCGCCAGCGCATCCTGATCGACGTCTCCAGCCGCGACACCTCGACCACAATCCTCGGCGAGCCTTCGACCATGCCGCTGATGCTCGCGCCTGTCGGCCTGCTGGGCATGCAGCATGGCGACGGCGAGATCTACGCCTGCCGCGCCGCGCAGGCCGCCGGCATCCCGTTCACGCAATCGACGATGTCGATCTGCTCGATCGAGGACATCGCCGCCAATGTCGAGAAGCCGTTCTGGTTCCAGCTCTACGTGATGAAGGACCGCGGCTTCATCAAGGAGCTGATCCAGCGCGCGATGGCGGCGAAATGCTCGGCGCTGGTGCTGACCGTCGACCTCCAGGTGATCGGCCAGCGCCACCAGGACATCAAGAACGGCATGACGGTGCCGCCGGAATGGTCGCTGTCGAAGCTGATCGATTTCGCCACCAAGCCGGCCTGGGTGTCGGGCGTGCTCCAGGGCAAGCGCCGCACCTTCGGCAATCTCGCCGGTCATCTGAAGGTCAGCGACGACATCACGTCGCTGTCGACCTGGATCAACTCGCAGTTCGACACCTCGCTGAACTGGAAGGACATCGACTGGATCCGCAGCATCTGGCCGGGCAAGCTGATCCTGAAGGGCATTCTCGACGTCGAAGACGCCGAGCTCGCCGCGAAAACCGGCGCGCAGGCGATCGTGGTCTCCAACCATGGCGGCCGTCAGCTCGACGGCGCGCCGTCCTCGATCGAGGTGCTGCCCGAGATCGTCGACGCCGTCGGTGAGCGGATGGAGGTCATGTTCGACGGCGGCATCCGCTCCGGCCAGGACGTGATGCGCGCGCTCGCGCTCGGCGCAAAATCCTGCATGATCGGCCGCGCCTACGCCTATGGCCTCGGTGCCGGCGGCCAGGCCGGCGTCGCCAAGGCGATCGACATCATCCAGAAGGAGCTGTTGACCACCATGGGCCTGTGCGGCGTCAACAGGATCGACGAGATCGACGATCACATCATTGCGGTACCGTAGACTCTCGTAGGGTGGGCAAAGCGGAGCGTGCCCACCACCTTTTACGGAATGAGAGAAGAGGTGGGCACGGCGAAAGCGCGCCTTTGCCCACCCTACGATTCTGAACTCAGCGGCTAACCAAAGCCGCCATCACGATCTCAGTCGTCTTCCGTGGTCCTGGACTACGCCGCCCGGATCTTGCCGAGGAAATTTGTCACGTCGGAACCGAGCTGGCGGCTCTGCGTCTCCAGGAGCTCCGACGCCTGCTTCACGTTCTCGGCGGCGGCTGCGGCTGCGTCCGCATCGGTCTTGACGCCGGTGATGTTCTCCGAGACGCGCTTGGTGCCTTGGGCCGCATATTGCGTGCTGCGCGTGATTTCCTGCGTGGCCGCGCCCTGTTCCTGGACGGCCGTCGCGATGGCGGTTGCGACCTCGTCGACCTCGCCGATGATGCCGCCGATTGCCTGAATGTCATTGATGGCGTCGCGGGCAACCTTCTGCATGCCGGCGATCTGCTCGGATATCTCGTCGGTCGCCTTCGCGGTCTGAGTCGCGAGCGATTTGACCTCGGAGGCGACAACCGCAAAACCGCGGCCGGCCTCGCCGGCACGTGCGGCCTCGATGGTGGCGTTGAGCGCGAGCAGGTTGGTCTGCGCGGCGATGGTGTTGATCAGTCCGACCACCTCACCGATCCGGTTCGCCGATTTCGCCAGTCCCTGCACCGTCACGTCGGTGTCGCGCGCCTGCGTCACCGCGCGGCTGACGATACTTGTGGCGTGTGCCGCCTGCTGGCTGATGTCGTTGATCGACGCGCTGAGCTCTTCGGCCGCGACAGCCACGCTATCGACGCTCGCGGAAGCATCGCCCGAGGCCTTGCCGGCAACCAGGACGCGATTGTTGGTCTGACTCGACACGCCGGAGAGATCGCCCGAGGTCTTGCGCATCTCGGACGAGGCAACGCTCAACTCGTCGAGCGATTTTCTGATCGCACCCTCGAACTCGCCGATGTAACTCTCGATCGCGCGCTGGCGTGCTGCAGCCTCCGCATTGCGCTCGCGTTCGTGGGCCTCGATCTTCAGCTTGTCCACCGCGTGCTGCTTGAAAGTTTCGAGCGCTCCGGCGAGTGCGCCGATCTCGTCATGACGGTCGAGATAGCCAGGGTCGACAGCGAGGTCGCCGCCGGCGACCTTCAGCATGGCGTCGCGAATCCGGTGCAGCGGCGCAATCACACGGCGGCTGACCGCAAGCAATGTGGCAGCGGTCAGGACGATGGCGGTGATCAGCAGCGTGAGCAGGACAGTCAGCGACTGCATCGCCACAGCGCGCTGCGCCGCGGAATGTTCCTTGGCGGTTGCCAGTACTGCCTCGGCGAACTTCACCGCGGTCGTCAAGCGGCCGACCAAATAGGGCTTCCACTCGGCGCTGGTCATCGGCGGCTGCTCGCCCTTGGCAACGGCTGAGACGATGCCGCCGCGTATGTCGGAAAACTGCGGATCGAAATAGGCGGACTTGGTTTCCGCCATGGCTGCGCTCAATGCCGGCGGCAGTTGCATGCCGGAGGCGGCGATTTCGATCGCGCTCCAGGCGGTATCGGCTCCTCCGTTCCACTTCGTATAAGCGAGCTGCAGCTCGGGCGTGATTTTGCCGCTGTCGAGCGCGTTGACGACAATAAGCGAATATTGGCCGGCGTTCAGGCGCAATAGCCACGCCATCTGCTTGATCACGAGGAGCTGATCGATGGTCGCATCCTGATGGTTGACACTGGCTGCAAGCAGGCGCGCCAGCTTTTCGAGGATAGCCATCAAGCCGTCCGCGCTGTCGGTATAGTCCTTGGCCAACGCTGCACGGCGCGACGCCCTGGGTTTGGCGGCCTCGATCCAGAATTCCGCCTGCGCCGCGATCAGCGCCTTGTTCAGCCGGTCGATATCGGCAACGATCATATCCCGCTGCGGGATGTCGATCGAGGGCAAGATCTCAATTAAGCGTACAAGCGCGGGCATCTGCTCGTTGCGAACACCGCGAATATAGTTCTCGATATCGTTGTTCATCTGGATATCGGAGGCCAGTTGCTGGCTGCTGTTCGAGCGGTCGACCCGGATATTGGACATCGCCTTGAATGCGTCGGCGGACGCTGTCGAAACCGCAACCATGTGGTTGGCTTGCTGCAACCGGATCCACGAGCTCCAGGCGAAGACGGACACGCCGGCAACGATCACGAGTGCGGTGGACAGAACGACCGCCTTCAGCAGCGCAGAAACGCTCAAACGATTCAACATCGGACACCCCAGGATTCCAAAGCTTGCGTGGAGACCAGCGGCAATCCGCGGGCCGAACAGGCACTTCTCTCAATTACTCTGAAATCAGTAAAAAACTTGTTGACGAACCAACAAGTATTATTTTAGATCGTCGGCAAGCGAACGGGGAGCCGGCGGAGCATGATCGGGGAAGCGCGGCGTGTGTCCGAACGAAAGGGCGAGGCATCCGTGCGCGAGGCGCGCACGCAGGCCGAGCGCCGCGACGAGGCCGAGCGCCGTATTCTCGAAGCCGCCGCTGAGATCGCGGCCGAAGGCGGGTTTGAGGCGGTCACGTTGGCCGAAGCTGGTGCGCGGGCGGGTTACAGCCGCGGGCTGCCATCGCACTACTTTCGGACCAAGGGCGACTTGCTGGCGGCGCTTGGCATCTACGTCGTCGATTCGTATCGCGCCAGTGCGAGCGATGTGGTCGGCTTCGAAGGTCTGATCGAAGCGATCCGCTACTATTTCCAGATGCCGTTAGAGAACCCGACCATGGTCCGCGCCTTCCACGCGGTGCTTGCCAGTGCGCTCAACACGCCGGCGGTCGCGGCAACCGTCGCTCAGCTCAATCGAAACACCGTTGCGGAGATCGCGGCTGCCATCAGGGCCGGTATCACTGCTGGACGGCTGCGCGACGACATCGATCCGGACATGCAGGGCGCGCTGATCCTGGCAACCCTGCGGGGAGCGATCCCGCAATGGCTGGCCGATCCCGAGCGCATCGACCTGACGCGCCTCGGAACGCATTTCATCTCAACCCTCGAGCAGAGCCTGGCGAAATGAGCGAGCCGCAACTGGGCACTGTCGAATATTGGGCCGCGACCACACCGGCGACGAGGGCCTTCGTTGAAGGCGGCCGGCGCTTGACTTCGGCCGCGCATATTGTTGCTGAGGCAACTAATTTGTCCGAGCGTGCCGAAATAGCGCGACACCTCCGCTTGCCATTGGAACCGGTCGAACGATACCAGGCGGCATTCGCGAGCTGCGTTCAATAGGCCGTAGAACGAGGAGGCTATGACAATCAATCGGCGGACGGTGCTCACTGGCGCAGTAAGCGGTCTGGCAGCTGGGCTCGTCAAACGAACGGCCTTCGCGGCAGGATCTTACGATCCCGGCGCCAGCGACAAGGAGATCCGCATCGGACAGTTCGGTCCCCTGAGCGGTCCCGTCTCCTCGTTCGGCGTGCTGGCCAACGCGATGGACGCTTATTTCCGCATGGTGAATGAGCAGGGCGGGATCAACGGGCGCAAGATCACTTTCATCAATTACGACGATGCCTACAGCCCGCCGAAATCGGTAGAGGCAGCGCGGCGGCTGGTCGAGGGCGATCAGGTCCTGTTCATCGCCGGCGCGATGGGAACGCCCGGCAACATCGCCGTTCAAAAATACATGAATGCGCGCAAGGTGCCGCAACTGTTCCTGGCGGCGGCGGCGAGCAAGTTGTCCGATCCCGTCAACGCCCCGTGGACGATGCTGTGGAGCACGACCTATGAACACGAGGGCTCGGTGATCGGTCGCCACATTGCGAGCACCTGGCCTGACTCGAAGATAGCGGTGCTCTATCAGAATGACGACGCCGGCAAGCCGACCTTGACGGGCTTGAAGCATGGCCTTGCTGGCAAGACATCGCAGATCGTCTCCGAGCTGAGCTACATGATCGGCGATCCCACAATTGATTCGCAGATCGTTCAGATGAAGGTATCCGGCGCCGATGTCGTCAGCCTGATCACGATCCCCAGGATGGCGAGCCAGGCGCTGCGGAAGATGGCCGCGCTCGACTGGAAGCCCAAGGTATTTCTCGGCTCGGGCAATTCGTCGACCCGCGCAACCTTGAAGCCGGCAGGATTCGAGAACGCGCAGGGCGTGCAGGCGTTGGTCACGCGTCAGGATCCGGGCAACCCCCTGTGGGCCGGGCAAAAGGATATGCAGGATTACATGGCCTTCCTCGATCGCTACGCACCGAATGCGGACCGCGCCGACGATCTCTATGCGATCGGCTACACGATCGCGGCGACGACGTCGCATGTCATTCGCGCCTGCGGCGACAATCTGACCAGAGCGAACGTTCTTCGGCAGGCGACCAACCTCTCAAGCTTCGCGGCTCCGCTGCTTGTTCCAGGCATTACAATGACCACAACACCGACGGACTACGTTCCCATCAAGCAGTTTCAACTGATGCGCTTCAGGGGTGAGGGCTATGAGAAGGTGGGAGGCCTGTTGAGTGCTTCCTAGTTTCAAATCGTCACGCGGGCGAATATTCGGGAGCGAGGTACGGCATGCATTCTGTCCGCGAAGCAGTTGAGTTGCAGATCCAATTGTCGAAATTCTGGCATTTCGACGGTAACCGGCATGGATTGCGCGATCGAGAATGGCTGGCGCTCCGATTTCTTGGACGGGCGAACCGGTTCTCGCGCACCCCGTCGGCACTCGCCGCCGCCATTGGCGCCACCAAGGCAGCGACATCCCCGATCGTGAAGATTCTCGTGAAGAAATCGCTGCTGGTCCGGAAGCAGTCGCTTGAGGACAAGCGCTCGGTCACGCTCGAGGTAACCCCGCTGGGTGAAAGACACCTGGCTCAACACGACCCGATCAATCTCGCGCTGAGTGCGATGGCCGAGCTTGGCGACGAAGATCGTGTCGCGTTGCTCAATTCACTCCGAGACATCTTGAGCCGCATCGATTCGACGCATCAGTGCTTCAATATCGGCGTTTGTCGAGATTGCATGTTTCTTGCGGAACAAGAGCCGCACGAGGGTAAGGGGCGCAAGCCCGCGAGGTTCAGGTGCAGGCTTTATCGAACCCCGATCACGTTTGACGAGACTGCGCTTCAGTGCACGAGCTTCGAGCGCACGCATCATCGCCCAAAGACGGACAAACATCTCAGTCGGCTGGTGTCGCAGGCCGGGGATGCGTCCCCCGGCCTTCTCCGGGACGACGCCGTCACATCGGTGGCGTCACGCCGTCGCGGCCGACATTAACCCGGTTGGCCTCCAGCGAGCCGTCTTCCTTCTTCGCCGCACCGAAGATGATCAGCTTTGCGCCCGGCTTGATCTCGGACTTGTCGCTGGCGACGAAGGTGACGATCGGGGTCTCCGGCGGCACCACGACTTTCTTCTCGCCGTCCTTGTACTTGACCAAAATGTTCTGGCCGTCGGTGCCCTTCACGGTCTGCGCGACGGTCGCATTCGTCATGGTCGAGTTGGCGCGCGCGTCCCAGGGGCGGAAGCCTTCGGCCGCACCGCGCTGGTTCTCCGGGAAGATGTGGACCGCGATCGCCTTCTGGGTGCCGTCGGGCTCGGGCATGGCGGTGACGCCGATGTAAGAGCCTTCCTTGATTTCCGACAGTGACGTCTTGACCACGGCAAAGACGGCGACGTTGTCGGTCATGTTGACCTTCACGTCATTGCCCTCGCGGGTCTTGATGCCGAGCGTATTGCCATCGACGCTTTCGATGGTGCCGCGGATGCGGACCTGCTGCGCCGAGACGGATGAAACGAAAATGCAGGTAGCGAAGGCGGCCACGACGGCGCGTGGCAGCCAGTTATTCAGATTTGACATGGTTTTGTCCCTTCAGGGCGTTGTGACGGTCACACAGGCCAACCCCGTGCGATCACCGCTATTCCCTCAACTTTTTGAGTCATGATCTTGTCGGAAAACCGCTGCACACTTTTCCGGATCATGCTCCCGATCACATCGGCGGTGTCAGGCCATCACGACCGACGCTGACACGGTTGGTCTCGAACGAGCCGTCCGGCAGCTGCTTCATGAAGGCCACGATCTTGGCTCCGGCCTTCAGGTCGGATTTTTCGCCCGGCACGAAGGTCACCACCGGTGTCATGTCGGAGACGAACACCTTCTTCTCGCCGTCCTTGTATTTGACGAGCAGCGTATGGCCGTCATTGCCGACCACGCTCTCCGACACAGTCGCATTGGTCATGCTGGAGTTGGGTTTCAGGTCGTAGGGCCGGGATCCCTCTCCGGTGCCGCGCATGCTCTCGGGAAACACATGCACCTCGACGGCGTTCTCGCCGCCATCCGGTCCCGGCACGGTGGTGGCGCCGACAAAGGAGCCGACCTTGATGTCGGCAAGCGAAATCTTGGTGATGCCGGCCACGCGCACATCGGATGCGATGTGGAGCTTGACCTCCTCACCGCTGCGCGACTTGACCTCCATCGTGTCACCCTGCACGTTTTCGATCGTGCCGCGCACGCGCGTTGGCACCGGCGCCTTCTGCGCGAAGGCATGGAGAGTTGAGGCGGCCACCATCGCGACGGCGATGAGCGGACGTGTGAAAGTTGCACGTTGAACAGACATGAAGATCTCCGGATTGTCCCACGGACATAGAACTCCGGAAACCGCACACTATTCGCTCAAGTCTTTGTGAGATCGGCCTCGACCAGCGCGCGCAGCTCTGCGGTAACTTCAGGCCTCTGGCCGAACCACAACTCGAAGCCGCGCACCGCCTGGTGCAAGAGCATGCCGAGCCCGTCGGCGGTCTTCAGGCCGCGGGCCTTGGCGGCTGCAAGCAGCGGCGTCACCAGGGGAACATAGACGAGGTCGGCGACGACGGCCGCTTCCGGCAGGCGCGCCACATCAACATCGAGTGAAGGCTGGCCGTGCATCCCGAGCGAGGTCGTGTTCACCAGCAATTTTGCCCGCGACAGCACGTCGTTGATCCCGTCCCAGGCCAACGGATGCACATTCGGCCCGAACTGTTTTGCCAGCGCCTCGGCCCGCCCGACGGTGCGGTTGGCGAGATGGATGCGACCAAAGCCGCGTTCGAGCAGGCCGAACACGACCGCGCGCGAGGAGCCGCCGGCGCCCAGCACCAGTGCCTCATCGGCCCCATCCCAACCGGGCGCGCTGGCATCGAGATTGTTGATAAAGCCCTCGACGTCGGTGTTGGTCGAGCGGAGTTCACCATCGGCGAACCACAGCGTGTTGGCGGCGCCGACCGCCTTTGCGCGCGCATCGGGCGCGGACAGCGCCAGCACGCCCTCCTTGTGCGGGATGGTGACGTTGGCGCCGACAAAACCGCGCAGCGACAGTCGCAGCACGAAGTCGCGGAGATCGTCGGGCGGAACGGCCTCGATGACGTAGCCGCCGGCGATCCCGAGCGTGCGCAGCCAATAGTGATGGATCAGCGGCGAACGCGAATGCGCTGCCGGCCATCCGATCAAGCAGGCTGCGGGAGCCTTGGTCACGGTCATCTTGTCCTCGGGTCGCTTTGGGGCGATCCATTTCGCGTCCGAACGGCTCTGTCAAGCGCGCGGGCGCCGCATCGCGACGGCCACGACCGCGCTCAAGGCGAGCGCTGCGCCGGCGGCAAACCAGATCGCGGCGAGATTGATCCAGGCATAGCCGAGCGCGCCGGCCGCCGAGCCCGCAACCAGCGCCGCCCACAACAGCAGGTTCGGCGCCCAGCCCCAGCGCGGACCGCCGGTCAGGCTGACGGCGAGGAGCTGGCCGACCTTGACCAGCGCGCCGGTGACATAGGTAAGGCCGAGGCCCGCGCCGCCGTCGATCTGGAACACAGCGTTCTCCAGGCCCATCGCGAGCACGATTCCCGCGATCGCGAGGTTCGGCACGCCGAACGCATGGCACAGCGCGGCACCTGCGAGCAGCACGGCCTCGGTGAGGAGCAGCCATGGTTGCCGCTCGGTGCCGCCGCCGAGCACCATCAGGCTGCCGGCCGCCGCACCGCCCACGAACAGCGCGATCAGGCCCAGGGCGCTGGCGGCCTGCTGCCAATGGGCCTCCGCAAGACTCACGCCGAGGCGCGTGGAGTTGCCGCTCATGAACGAGACGAACAGGCCGCCGAGATGCAGAAAGCCGATGCCGTCGACATAGCCTGCAAGCATGCTGAGCGCGCAGGCCAGCGCAATATTGCGACGCGAATCCAGCATTCCCTGCACCACCGCCGTGACGTCGCGGCAGTGTCGATCAAATCGGCCGGCTTGAGAAGTATGCGACGTCAGTTTGCTGCGACGTCATCGGCCGCGGGCTGAGCCGCGCCGCCCTTGATGTCGGCGACCGCGCGCTCGATCGTCACGCGATAGCGTGCACGCGGCGGCGTCACCCCATGGGTCAAGAGCACGCGGCGGACCGCGGGCGAGGCGCCGGTAATGAACAGCCTGATGCCCTGGCGGTGAGCCTTGGCGGCAACGCGGCCGAGCACGTTCGCCGCCGTCGAATCCAGGAATGGCACCGCGGCAAAATCAACGACGAAACCCTTGCGGTTGTCGGCGATGCCGTCGAGCACGCCTCCGATCGCGGACGCGGCACCGAAGAAGAAGGCGCCGGTGATGCGATAGACCAGCACGTCGCGATCCACCGCGAGCCCGGAATCGTAACGCACGCGCTCGCCATTGCCGTCATCGGGGCGATCGGCGGCCACCAGGGGCGAACGCTCCTCGATGCCGGTCATCTCCGCCATGCGGTGGATGAACAGCACTGCGCCGAGCGCGAAGCCGACCAGAATGCCTTCGGTCAGGTCGCGGAAGATCGTGAGCAGGAAGGTTGCGAGCAGCACGATGGCGTCGCCCCACGAGGAACGCAGCAGCGTGGCAAATTCGTGCTTCTCCGCCATGGTCCAGGCCACCACCACGAGCACGGCAGCGAGTGCTGCGAGCGGGATATAGCTTGCGAGCGGTGCTGCGATCAGCATGAACAGCAGCAGGAACAACGAGTGCAGCATACCCGCCAGCGGCCCGCGGGCGCCGGCGCGGATGTTGGTGGCGGTGCGCGCGATCAGGCCGGTGACGCAGATACCGCCGAACAGTGCCGAGCCGATATTGGCAACGCCTTGCGCGACCAGCTCGCAATTGGAGCGGTGACGGCGTCCGGTCATGCCGTCGGCCACCACGGCCGACAGCAGCGATTCGATTGCGGCGAGCAGCGCGAACGCGATTGCGTCAGGCAGCACTGCGCTCACCTTCTCCAGCGAAAACACAGGCAAGGCCGGCGACGGCAATTCGCGCGGGATGCCGCCGAAGCGGCTGCCGATGGTCTCGACCGGCAGCGACAGCGCAGCGCTCGCGACCGCCGCGAACACGACCGCGATCAGGATGCCGGGCCAGGACGGCCGCCAGCGCCGCAAGCCGGCGATGATGGCGATGCTGACGATTGCGATGGCGACGGCGGACGGATTGACGGTGTGCAGGCCTCCGGCCAGCGCGACGAGTTTTGCGACGAATTCGCTGGGCTCCTTCGCGACAAGCGTGATTCCGCCGAGATCGCGAAGCTGGCTTGCGAAGATGATCACGGCGATGCCGGCGGTGAAACCGACCGTCACCGGATAGGGAATGAACTTGATGTAGGTGCCGATCCGCAGCAATCCCGCGGCGATCAGAAACAGGCCCGCCATCAGGGTGGCGAGAATCACGCCATCGACGCCGTGACGGTTGGCGGTCGCCGCAACCAGCACAATGAAGGCGCCGGCCGGTCCACCGACCTGAAACCGGCTGCCGCCGAGCAGCGACGCGATGAAGCCGCCGACGACGGCGGTGTAGAGGCCGCGGTCGGGCGTCACGCCCGAGGCGATCGCGATCGCCATCGACAGCGGCAGCGCGACGATCGCAACCGTGAGGCCCGCGAACACGTCGGCGCGGAAATCCGACCAGCCATAGCCCTCGCGCCAGACGGTCACGAGCTTTGGCAGATAGAGTTCGGTAAAGGTCGGCTGACGAAGCTGGTGCAGCTTGCCTGCGTGTTCACCTGTGATGCTCATGCCCCACAACGCTCCGATGCACCATGCGGCCACGGCGCGACGGTGCGTTAGCTCAGCCCGCTTGCGAGCATGATCATTGCGCGATCACGCTCCGATCCGACGCGGCGGCCCGGGCTCCCTCAGGCGAACGCCACGTCCTCCGCTTTCGCTGCGTGCATGTTCGCCGATCAGCTCCACGCCGGCCCGGTCAAACGCGTCGACCACCTTCATCAAGGTCTCGACAACGCCGCGAACATTGCCGGTGCTGGCTTCCATCCGCTGGATGGTCGGCAGCGAAACGCCGGCGAGCTCGGCCAGGGTTCTCTGGTCAATGCCAAGCAGCGCGCGGGCTGCCCGCATTTGGAACGACGTGATCACCTTGGCCTCACGTGTCAGAGCATATAAGTGATATCTGAAGCATGTACAATGATGTAAAATACATCATCTTGGGGCGAACGCAAGTGGCTGCCCGTCTGTCTCCTCCGTCATTGCGAGGAGCTCTTGCGACGAAGCAATCCAGGCCGCCTCCGCAGAGACAGTCTGGATTGCTTCGCTACGCTCGCAACGACGAGTGGAGAGGGCGCAGGCCTTCCTGCTCCTCTCCCCGCGAGAACGGGGAGAGGAAGAGAGAGTATGGGATGTGCTCCCTACCGCGCGAGGCCGATCACGCCGCGACGCGATGCGCGGCGATGATCTGGTCGGCGGCGCGGCCGGTCACCTCGGCCATGTGGTCGAACTGACGGGTGAAGCTGCCGGCACCTGCCGTAGCTGAGCGCAGCTCCACGATGAGCTCGCCGATCTCGGCTTCCGGCATCATGGCCCGGACAGAGTCCCAGCCGCTCCAGCCGTCGCGGGTGTCGAAGCCGAGGATCTGGCCGCGCCGCGCCGACAGGATCGCGTTGATCTTGGCGGTGGCATCGGTCGGGCAGACGATCTCGACCATGTGGATCGGCTCCAGCAGCACCGGCTGGCATTGCGGCAGGCCTTCATTGAGTCCGACCCGCGCCGCCGTGCGGAAGGCGAGGTCGGAGGAATCGACGCTGTGATAGGAGCCGTCGGTCAACGTCACCTGCAAATCGGTGACGGGGAAACCCAGCGGACCGCGCACCAAGCCGTCGACGACACCTTCCTCCACCGCCCCGATGTAGTTGCGCGGCACCGCGCCGCCGACCACCTTCTCGGTGAACTTGAAGCCGTCGCCGCGCGGCATCGGCCTGATGTCGAGCACGACGTCACCGAACTGGCCGTGGCCACCGGACTGCTTCTTGTGGCGGCCGCGCTGGGTGATCGGCTTGCGGATCGTCTCCTGATAGCCGATCGCAGGCGGATGCGAGGTGAGCTTGATGCCGAAGCGGTCGCGTAGCCGCTCATTGGCCACACGCAGATGCATCTCGCCCTGCCCCCACAGCACGGTGTCATGGGTCTGGGCGTTCTGGACGACGACGAGTGAGGGATCCTCCTCGTGCAGCCGTGCCAGCGCCTGGCCGAGCTTGACGTCGTCCTTGCGGTCGACGGCCGCAATCGACGTCGCGAGCACCGGCGGCGTCGGCTCGAGAGCGGCCAGCGCGGCCGGCTGGGTCTTGCCGCTCGAGACCGTGTCGCCGGTGTTGACTGGATCGAGCTTGGCGAGCGCCACGGTGTCGCCGGGTTCAGCCGAGGCACGCTTGCTGTCATAGGCGCCGTTGACGGCGAGGATGCCGGAGATGCGACTGGTTCCGCCGGAGGAGGATTGCAGCGTCGCACCGTCCTCGAGATGGCCGGCGAGCAGCCGCGTCAGCGACAGCTTTCCGCCGTGCTGCGAGTGCAGCGTCTTGAAGACGAAGCCGAGCGCGTCCTTAGCGGAGGGTGCGCCTAAACGCTTGACGGTCTCCGCGATCCCCGGCGCCTCGTGGCGCAGCGCCTTCATCAGGCGCAGCACGCCGTTCTCGCGCGCGGCCGCACCTAACAGCACCGGGCAGATCTGCCCTTCGCGCAATTCGCGGGCGAGGTCGTCGAACACGGCGTCGCGCGGCGGCTGGATGTCCTCGAGCAATTGCTCCATCAGCGCGTCGTCGTGGTCGGCGAGCTTCTCCAGCATCGAGAAGCGGGCCTCCTTCTCGCGATCGAGATTGCCGCCTTCGAGCGCAACCACCTCGGAGGCCTTGTGCTCGCGATAGATGAAGGCGCGCTCCAGCGCGAGATCGACGAAGCCTTCAATCAGCTCGTCCTTCCAGATCGGAATCTGGCGCAGCACCAGCGGCACGCGCGAGGCCGGCTGAAGCGTTGCGAGCGTCTCGCGGATGCGCTTGTTGGCGCGGTCGATCTTGTTGAGGAACAGGAAGCGCGGGATCTTCAGTTCTTCCAGCTCGCGCAGGATGATCTGGAGCTGCGGCAGCTTCTTCTCGTCGGCCTCGCAGACCACAACCGCAGCGTCGACAGCGGGAAGTGCTGCGCGCATGTCGTGGGCGAACTCGACGGAACCGGGACAATCCAGGAAGGTGTAGCTGTCGCCCATGAAACTCGTGGTGGCGGCAGTGAGCCCAACAGTCATCTTGTGATGACGGGCCTCGGCACTGGCGTCGCCGACGGAAGTTCCGCCGTCGACGCTGCCGGCGCGCGGGATTGCGCCCGTTCGCGCCAGTATCGCTTCAAGAAGTGTGGTTTTACCGCTTTGGAAAGGGCCCACCAGCGCAATGCACCGTGGACCTCGGGGACTTCTGACGTCTTGTCCCATTCGCCGCCTCCTTGGTGTGGAGCTCGGCCCATGATTGGGTCGGCAAACGCAGATGCTCTGCCCGTCCCCGCATTTTGGCAAGCGTCAAACGTCGCTGCGGTGCGTCGTCGTGATCGCGCCGGTGGAACGGCGCGATCACGCACGCGAAATCGTTAACGACCGGGACGAAGTTCCAGGCTTTCGAGGCCGGCCGCGACGTTGAGGCCGACCTGGCCCTGCACGCTGAGCGGCTGGAGCGCGATCGAATTGTTGGAGCCGCCGACCAGCACGTTGCCGCCGAGGCCAACGCCGATCGAGGCGCTGCCCTGCGCGCCGGCATAGTTGCCGGAGAGATCGCCGGGGCCGAGCCGGTTCACAGGCGCGAACACGCCCCAAGCGAGCGCCGTCTCCTGGGTGATGCCGAGGTCGAGACCTACTTTACGGATCGTTGCGACGTAACGATCGTCCGGCACACCATCGACGCGCAGCACGCAGCCGAGATTGGTGACCGAGCCTACGACGAAGCCGATGCTGGCGCCGCCGCGGCATTCGAGCACGCCCACCTGCACCAGCCGCGACTGCGCACTGGCGCCCGCGACGGAGGCAACGAGGCTCGCAATGGTGAGCCCGGCGAGGAAGAGGGAGCGGCGCATGAAATGTCTCCGGCTATGATTGTGATGCGAGCATTGGAGGGCGCGGGACAAGCCACGCGGGAGTTCTATGCCACAATAGTTCCGGGGGTGCCAGATCACGCAGGCTTAAAGAAAAAGGGCCCGCAGCGAGCGGGCCCTTTCATGTCACATCGTTACTGCAGGCTTATCGCAGATTGCCGCAGAAGCGCTGGATGCGATTGCAGGCGTCTTCGAGGTCCGACGTTTTGGTCGCGTAGGAGATGCGGAACGCCGGGCCGAGGCCGAAGGCCGAACCCTGCACGACGGCAACGCCCTCGGTCTCCAACAGCTCGGTGACGAACTGCTCGTCATTGCTGATCAAATTGCCCGACGGTGCTTTCTTACCGATCGTGCCGGCGCAGGACGGATAGACATAGAATGCGCCTTCGGGGCGCGGACACTCGATGCCGCTGGCCTGGTTGAGCATGGAGACCACGAGGTCGCGGCGCTCCTTGAACACCTTGTTGTTGGCGGGGATGAAGTCCTGCGGACCGTTCAGCGCCTCGACCGCCGCCCACTGCGAGATCGAGGACGGGTTCGAGGTCGATTGCGACTGGATCGTCGACATCGCCTTGATGAGCTGAACCGGGCCGCCGGCATAGCCGATGCGCCAGCCGGTCATGCAATAGGCCTTCGACACGCCGTTCACGGTCAGCGTGCGGTCGTACAGTTTGGGCTCGACCTGCGCGACGGTGGTGAACTGGAAGTCGTCATAGACGAGGTGCTCGTACATGTCGTCGGTCATCACCCAGACATGGGGATGCCTGACCAGCACGTCGGTGAGCGCCTTCAGCTCGGCGCGCGTATAGGCCGCGCCGGTCGGGTTCGACGGCGAGCACAGGATGACCCATTTGGTCTTCGGCGTGATCGCGCGCTCGAGCGCCTCGGCCTGGAGCTTGAAGCCGGCCGCAGCGGTGCAGACCACCGGCACCGGCTCGCCGCCGGCGAGCGCCACCATCTCGGGATAGCTGACCCAGTACGGCGCGGGGATGATCACCTCGTCGCCCGGATTGATGGTCGCCATCAGCGCGTTGTAGAGCACCTGCTTGCCGCCGGTGCCGACGATCACCTGGTTCGGCTTGTAGACGACGCCGTTCTCGCGCTGAAACTTCGCGATGATGGCTTCCTTCAACTCGGGGATGCCGTCGACCGCGGTGTACTTGGTCTTGCCGGACTCGATGGCGTGAATTGCCGCCAGCTTGATGTTGGCGGGCGTGTCGAAGTCGGGCTCGCCCGCGCCGAGGCCGATGACGTTGCGGCCCGCCGCTTTCAGCGCGCGTGCTTTGTCCGTGACCGCGATGGTTGCGGACGGCTTCACACGGTCGAGCGCAGCGGCAAGGAAGGGCATCGTCATCTCCTGACAAGCGTCGTGAACCCATGGGTTGTCACGACTCTGATTGTGGGAATGAACCACCCTAAAACGAGTGCCGCTGCACCGCAAGAAACTTCGGCCCGATCTCGAAAAAGTTTACGGATTTGAGCGTTTCCAGGCCCGATTTCCCGCAATAACTGGCAACTTTGCTGTCGAAATCGCTCATATCCGGGAAGCCTTGTCCTCGGAGCAATTTTGCGCCTTCGGAGCGTCGCGAAACTGACGACCAGCTGACGTTGTGAGCTCACGCGTTCGCATGTTGACGCAAGCGTGATCTGATTTGCAGCGTCGCACGAAAATGATCTTCCGCGGCGTTGCAGTGCGGTAGGGTTTTCGAGTTTTTCTATTGCCCGGCCCTTGCGGCGGATTCGCATCGGCATCATTGTTTAGCCGCGTTGCGGGGCAACAAGCCCCGCGCTTATCCTGTCCTTCGGAATCGAACTCCCAGAATGTACAAGCTCTATTCGATGCAACGCTCCGGCAACAGCTACAAGGTCCGCCTTGCGCTGGCGCTGCTGAACTTGCCTTACCAAGCAATCGAAGTGGACATTCTGCGCGGCGAAAGCCGTACGCCCGACTTCCTGTCGAAGAACCCATCCGGCCAGGTGCCGCTGCTCGAGGTAGGCAACGACCGTTTCCTCGCCGAGTCCAACGCCATCCTGTGGTACGTCGCTGTCGGCACGCCGCTCGCGCCGGAGAATCGCATCGATCGCGCCGAGGCGCTGCAATGGATGTTCTTCGAGCAGCACGCGCTCGAGCCGAATATCGGCGCCGCCTATTTCTGGCTGTCGCTGGTGAAGGGCGGCCGCGACCTCCAGACCCACGCGCTGGAGGACTGGATGGAGCGCGGCTATGGCGCGCTCCAGGTGATGGAGAACCACCTCAAGACCAACGCCTACTTCGCCGCGCGCCAGCTGACGGTCGCCGACATCGCGCTCTACGGTTATACCCACGTCGCCGAGCGCTGCGACTTCGACCTTTCGACCTTCCCGGCGATCCGGGACTGGCTGAAGCGCGTCGAAGCGACGCCCGGCTTCGTGGCGATGGACTGGCGCCCCGCCGACATCGAGGACCCCGCCAGCATCGCGGCCGGGGCCTGAAAACCGGTACGGCGTTAAGAAATAGCGGGCATACCGTTAACCTTTGCCGCAATCTCGCCATTTTAGCAGGATTGCCGCCCCAATATTGCCGGTTGGAATTGTGAAGTTGTGTGACGTCGCGAGTGATTCGCTCGCACGTTGAAGGATTTAGACCATGATTCGGGCGTCCGGCACGGTCGGCTTTCAGGGCCGATCCGCGATTGCCGCCTCCTCCCGGTTGACCCACGCCGTGGCGGCCTCGCTGGCCATCGCGGCGCTGTCGCTATGTCTGATCGTCACCCTCACGGTGCTGACCACCAAGGCGACCATGGCGATGGGCCTGCCGATCTGATCCCCGTTTCGTCCTCGATCAGCCTTCAAGGCGCCCTGTAAATCGGCGCCGACAGGCACGCGGCAGGACATCCATGAAGTCACCGGCGGCACTCGTTGCAATAGCCCTGACGGCGGCCATCCTGGTCGCGGCATCGCTGTTGATCGTGACGGGCACGCGCAAGGCCGTCGGCATCTCGACGCTGCACGCGCCGGTGCTCGTCGTCCGCCACAACACGTGACGCCGGTCGATTTGGCCTAAAATCATTTGAAAGCTTTGCGCCGGGTCGCAAGCACGCCTTAAGCACCGCGCGCGAATTACGTGGCGATCGCGCAACGATCGGTCAGTCTCGCGGTCTTAACTCGTTCAGGGAGGAGCGAGACAGGCCATGCGGTTCGGATGGCGAGCGATCTCCGGTCCGGCGCTGACGGCAGCGACCGCGCTGCTGGCGATCGTGCTCGACCGCCATCTTCCTGTTCTCTCGCTTGCGCCCCTGTTCGTCTGCATCGTTGCGCTTGCCGGTTCACTCTCGGGCTTCGCGTCCGCGCTTGGCAGCGCCACCATCGCCGTGATCGGCGCGGCGCTGCTTTCTCTCCGCCATCGCACCATGCCGGGCTTTGACGAGGCCGATCTGGTGCAGCTCGGCCTGCTCGCGATCACGACCGCCGGCACCGCCGCCATCACCGGCCTGATGCGCGAGCGCCTGCTCGACGCATTCGCCGCCGAGCAGCGCAACCACGCCACCGCCGCGCGGCTGTCGGCCGCGCTCGACCAGGTCGATATCGGCATCGTGCTGCTCGATGCCGAGACCCGCGCCGAATTCATCAATCGCGCGTTCCGCGACTATTTTGCGCTGCCAGACGAGAAGGCTGACAACAAGCCGCCGTTCATCGCGCTGATGTATCACGGCCGCGACACCGGCGCGTTCGAACTGCCGGAGGATGAGTTGAGCGCCTTCATCGCACAGCGCATGGAGATGGTACGGATCGGCGACGCCACGCCGATCAATATCAATCTGGCCAATGGCGAGGTGCTGCGCTTCGTCTGCACCGCGTTGCCCGATGGCGGGCGCATGCTGAGCTACACGCCGGTGACCGACCTCGTGCGCCACACCGATACGCCCGCACGCGCCGATTATTACCGCTCGCTACGCGATCCCACGGGCCGCAAGCTGATGCGTTATCTGCGGGTCGCTGAGTAGTGCGACAACGCGATTGATCGACGCGCCCTTCATCACGTATGAAGAATGCCTCATCGGCTTTTCGATCGTGGAATCCTCAGATGTCACTCACCATTCGCTCCGTCACCAGGCAGGACTACGATCAGTGGCTGCCGCTGTGGGACGGCTACAACGCCTTCTACGGCCGCTCGGGCCCGACTGCGCTTGCACCCGAGATCACGCGCGTGACCTGGCAGCGCTTCTTCGACGCCTATGAGCCGGTGCATGCGCTGGTCGCCGAGAGCGAGGGCCGCCTGCTCGGGCTGACGCACTATCTGTTTCATCGCAGCACCACTGCGATCGAGCCGTCGTGTTACTTGCAGGATCTGTTCACGCTTGAGGCCTCACGCGGCAAGGGCGTCGCCTCGGCGCTGATTAACGGCGTCTATGAGCGCGCCAAGCTCGCGGGATCACCGCGCGTCTATTGGCAGACGCATGAAACCAATGTCACGGCGCAGAGCCTGTACGACAAGGTCGCGGAACGCTCCGGCTTCATCGTCTATCGCAAGATATTCTGATCCCGCTGCGGGAGCCCTGTGGATAACTTTGCCTGTCACCCGCGCGTAACACTCCGGGACTAGGTTGCGGCTGCGTCTGATCAGGCCCCCCGTCACCGATCAAGCGCCCAAGCGGTCCCCGTCAGTCGCCGCGTCTGACTGGGGCCGCATTTTTTTGTCCGCAGTTCCTTTCAGCATGGCAGCAACGCGGGCGACGGCTTGCCGGTGCAGCGCGCCACGGTCACAATGGGCCCCTGCTTTCTTCTGACAGGATTCCCCATGGAAATTCGTAATCTCGGCGGCTCCGGCCTGCGCGTCTCTGCGGTCGGGCTCGGCTGCAACAATTTCGGCCAGCGCACCGATCTGGAGGCCTCGCGCAAGGTGATCCACCGCGCGATCGATCTCGGCATCACGCTGTTCGACACCGCCGACATCTATGCGGGCCAGGGCGGCTCGGAGACGGTGCTCGGCACCGTGCTCGGCGACCGCCGCAAGGACATCGTGCTCGCCACCAAATATTCCAAGCCGATGGCGGCCGACGGCACCAAGCAGGGCGCCTCGCGCCGCTACATCATGAACGCGGTCGAGGCCAGCCTGACGCGGCTCAAGACCGACTACATCGATCTCTACCAGCAGCACGATTACGATCCGCTGACGCCGATGGAAGAGACGCTGCGCGCGCTCGACGACCTGATCCGCCAGGGCAAGGTCCGCTATATCGGCAATTCCAACTTTCCGGCCTGGCGCATCGCCGAAGCCGAGTTCACCGCGCGCGCGATGAATGTCAGCCGCTTCGTCTCGGCCCAGGACGAATACAGCCTCGTCGTGCGCGACATCGAGAAGGATTTGCTGCCGGCCGCGCAGGAATACAAGCTCGGCCTGTTGCCGTTCTTCCCGCTCGCGAGCGGCCTGCTCACCGGCAAGTACCAGCGCGGTGCCGCCGCGCCCGCCGACACGCGCTTTGGCAAGGCGCCGGCGCTGCGCGACCGCTACGTCACACCGCGCAACGAGGACATCGTCGAAAAGCTCCAGGCCTTTGCCAAAGCCCGCGGCCATTCGATGCTCGAGCTCGCCTTCTCCTGGCTCGCCGCGCGCCCGCAGGTGTCGAGCGTGATCGCCGGCGCCACCCGCGTCGAGCAGGTCGAGGAAAACGTCAAGGCAATCGCCTGGAAACTCTCTGCCGAGGATCTCGCCGAGATCGACAAGATCACGATGGGCTGATTTTGCGGCGCGGCGGATCGCCGATCGGCGCGACGGTTGCGAGCCCGTCGAGCGCACCGCGCAGGATCACCACGACCAGCCGTGGGTCACGTCCGTCAGCCGCACGCGCGAATTTCGGCAAATAGGCCCAGGCGGCGAAGGAGGCGCCGCCGAGCAGAAGGCCGCGGCGCGAGGTGAGGAGCCGGTTTTCGACGCAGTCGATCATCATCATCTCCTCTGCATTTCCGGCGACATCAGCAGCAGTGCCAGCGCCTGCTGACGCGACTCCGCGCGCTCGATCGTCCGCCGCGTTTCGACCGAAGCCGCGTCCGCAGCGGCGAATTCCAGCAGATCGAGCGGATCGATGTTGTTGCCGAGCCGCGCGCCCATCTGCGAGGCGATATCGAGCCGGAGCTTCATGCCCTCGGGCGCGGCCCAGGCCGCACTGGTGTCGGGGAAACCATTCGGGCCTGCCGGTGTCCACAAGGGCTGGCCGAGCAGGTTCAGGTTGTTGAGAGTGCCACCGGGATCCTCGGGCACGCGCGCGAGCAGCCGCCCGCTCGCGATCACAAAATCATAGGGCGAGCGCATCTTGGTCAACGGCGCCTGCCAGGCCTCGTCGGAATCGACCAGCGCCGTTGCCAGTGCCTTGAGATCGCCGTCGGTCTTGACGAAGACGTCGCGCAATCGCGCGACCAAGGCCTGCGGCGGATCATCGGCCACGAAGTGACGGACGAATTTGGTGGCGACGAAATTCGCCGTCGATGGATGACGCGCGATGTCGGCGAGCGCGGCCTCGCCCTGCGATAGCCCCGTCGCCTCGTAGGTTTTGCCGAGCAGCATTTGCGGCCCGGGCTGGTGCGCATTGGTGTTGAACACGAAGGAGCCGGGCACACCGAGCTGGCCCTGCCGGCCGGCAAAGGTCCAGCCCGTAATGATGCGCGCGAGCGAGGTGACGTCTTCCTGGGTATAGCCGCCGCCGACGCCGAGCGTATGCAGCTCCATGATCTCGCGCGCGAGATTCTCGTTCAGCCCACGCTTGCGGTTCTGGCCCGCGCGCGAATCCGGCCCAAGCGATTGCTGGTTGTCGAGGAAGAACAGCATCGCCGGATGCTGCTCCACCGCCTTCAACATGTCGGCGAAACGCCCGAGCACATGCGGACGGATCGCCTCGCGTTCGAACGCACCGGCCCACATCCGCGCCAGCTCGCCCTTGCTCGCGGAGATGCAGAAATGGTTGGACCAGAACACCACAAGCCGCTCGGTGAAGCCGCAATCGACCAGCGTCGCGCGCTGCAACCGCGCCAGCGCCTCGGCGCGAAAGGTTTTCTGGATCACATTGAGCGGCTGCGGCGCGGCTTTCGCAGCAGGCGGTGCGGCCGCGTTGGGCTGCATGGCATCGGGCTTCATCGCATTGTCGGCCGGCTTGTTGTCGGCAGGTTTGGCCTCGGCCATCTGGCCGGCAATCTCGGTCGCCACCGTGTTCAGCGAGAGATTGCGGCGCAGCCCGGGCTTCTGATCGGCCGGCGTCTGCGCAGGCTGGGCCTCCGTCGGCGCGCCAGCCTTCGCGGCGGCCTCGCGCGCCTGCTTGACCTGGTCCTGATAGGCGAACACGGCCTGGCCGAGCTGCGGTGTCGATTGCAGGCCCGGCGCCTCCAGCAGCACGCCTGAGGGGCGGGCCAGCTCCGCCTTGACGAAACCTCTGGGATCGGAGGCCGCATTGATGAGATCGCCGGATGCGCCGCCGCGGGCCCCGAAGCCGAATCGATTCAGCGCAACCAGCGCAGCTTGCGAATCGCGGGCCATCAATTTGTCCTCCGCGCGGAGCCAACCGCTTCCCTGGTCTGTGCGCGACGCCTAATATACCGCAGCGGGAGATGAACCCGACATGAAAATGACGGTCAGGCTTTTGCGCAAATCATGACAATTCCGAAAGAAATTCCGTTGCCGGAACCGCAACCGCGCCGCCTCGCCTGCTCCCGCTGCGGCACCGAGTTCGGCTGCGACCTATCGGGCACCTGCTGGTGCGCGGAGGAGACGGCGCGGCTGCCGATGCCGGTGAAGGGCGAGGATTGCCTGTGCCGGGAGTGTTTGCGCAAGGCTGCGGCGGAGGCGGCGAGCGCTGCAAAATAAGCCGCCGCGGCTCGCGAGGTGCGAGCGCTTTCCACACATTCAGTGTCGTCCCGGCGAAGGCCGGGACCCATAATCCCAGAGAGAGGTTTGACGAAGACCCGTCGTTCGGTACGGATACCATCCGCGATCGATAGATCACGCGGTATGGGTCCCGGCCTTCGCCGGGACGACGATGGGGAGGAAGTGTGCTCTCTCCCAACAAGCGTGAGTGCAGCCCGCGCTACACCGCATACCCGGCGACTTCCGCGCGTCGCGAATATTTTCCTGCCCGATGTCGTCACGAGCGTGATCATGTCGGTCTCGGCGCCGCGGCTTGAGCGTCGCGTGACATTTCAGGAACAGCCAATGGGCTGGTCCCCTGCTAGTGAACCACCTCAGGTTTTATCGGCTAGGGGCTCTGCATGGCACGAATTTGCTTCTCACGACTCGCGCTCCTCGCGGCCGTCGGGGGAATGGCGTCCGTCTCCGCGGCTGCGGCAGCCGACATCCAGGCCCCGGTCTACAAGGCCCTCCCTGCGGTCGCGCCGTTCAGCTGGACGGGATTTTACGTTGGCGGAACTGCCGGCGCGAGCTGGACCAAGGCGGATACGAGTCTCAGCGCTGTCAACGGGCCGGTTCCGCTCTACTTCCCCGCCGACATTCCCGGACTGAGCGCCATCGGTTCGCCGAACCTGTCGGGCACAAGTGCAATCGTTGGCGGCAAGGCCGGTTACAATCAGCAATGGGGCAGTTTCGTCGTCGGCGTCGAAGGCGACATTTCGTGGCGCCACTTCAACAAGACGGTCGCGACGGCCGGCAGTCCGTTCCTGACGTTCCCCGCTGGCACCGCGGCGTTCACAACCACCGTCTCGACCAACTGGCTCGCGACCATTCGCCCCCGCATCGGTTATGCGGTCGACAAGGCGCTCTTCTACGCCACCGGCGGTGTCGCTATCGGCGACGTCAAATATTCGAACACCTATGTGGGCTTCTCGCCGCTCGGATTCGGCTTGGAATTCGAGACGGCCGCGGTCAGCCAGACCCGGGTCGGCTGGACGGTTGGCGCCGGCATCGACTATGCGATCACGCCACATTGGGTGGTGAGCGGCGAATACCTGCACGTGGATCTCGGCTCCGTCTCCACCTCCGGCCTCGTCACGACCGGCAACACACCTACCGCGACCTTCAACGTCTCGACCAAGCTGCGCAGCGACATTGGGCGCCTTGGCATCGCCTACAAGTTCTGACGCAAGCCGCGCTCCGCGCCAGGGTGGGCCGCGCTTTCGGCCGACCCTGGCTTCCGATCTGCTACACCGCAAACCCCGGCGACTTTCGCGCCATGCCGTCGAACGCATCGAGCAGCTTTTCGCGCCACGCATAGACCGGATCATCCGCCTCCAGCAGCTTGAACGGGCTGACCACGCGCGACCATTGGAAACCGCCGAACACGATGTAGTCGGCATAGTTCGGCGCATCGCCGCCGATGAAGGGCTGCTTCTTCAACGTCTGCCGCATTACTTCGAGCGACTTGCGGAATGCGACGACGCCGGTGTCGCGGTTCGCCTGGACCTCGTCCAGGCTCTTGCCGAAACGCGCCTCGCGCGACTTGCGGAAATATTCGGCATCGACTTCGGCAAGATTCTTCGGGATGTCGGCGACGATCAGCAGAGAGATGCCGCCGACGATGGCGATGTCGCCCCACGCATTGAGCATGCGCGCCATGGCGCGTCCGCCCTCGCCGCCGAACAGCGAGGGCCGGTCCGGAAACTTGTCTTCGAGATAGTTCGCGATCGTCCAGGAATCGACGACAGGCTTGTCATGATGCAGCAGCACCGGCACCCTCTCCGAGCCGTGCGGCGCGATCGTGCTCTTCTCGGTGAAGCGCCAGGGCAGCGAGTCCGCCGACAGCCCCTTATGCGCAAGCGCCATCCGAATGCGCCAGCAATACGGGCTGAAGGGCCGCGAGGCGTCGGTGCCGACAAGTTCGTAGAGCTTGAGTGACATGGATGGTGTTCCGTCTTTGCGAGCGCAGCGTACCTACCGCACCACCGACGCGGTCTGCCCGAACAAGATCTTGCGCTCCTCGTCGGTGCGGATGGCGGGCTTGCCGAAGTTGGGATTGACCTCTTTGGCCAGCGCGTAAGCACGCTCGGTCGCGGGGCGGACGCGGATGACCTCTAGCCAGCGCTTCAGATGCGGGAAGTCGTCGATGTTCTGGCCCTGGTTCGCATGACCGACCACCCAGGGATAGGACGCCATGTCGGCAATGGAATACTCGCCGGCAATGAATTCGCGATCGGCGAGGCGCTTGTTGAGCACGCCGTAGAGGCGGTTGGTCTCGTTGACATAGCGATCGATGGCGTAGGGAATCTTCTCCTGCGCGTAGTTGCGGAAATGGTGGTTCTGGCCGGCCATCGGGCCGAGGCCGCCCATCTGCCAGAACGTCCACTGGATGACGTCGTAATGTGCGTAGAAATCGGTCGGAAGAAACTGGCCGGTCTTCTCGGCGAGATAGAGCAGGATCGCACCCGACTCGAACAGCGACAGCGGCTTGGTGCCGCCTTTCGGTTCGTGATCGACGATCGCGGGAATGCGGTTGTTGGGCGCGACGGCCAGAAACTCCGGCGTGAACTGCTCGCCCTTGCCGATGTTGACCGGGATGACCTTGTATTTCAGTCCGGTCTCTTCGAGGAACATCGTGATCTTGTGGCCGTTCGGCGTGGACCAATAGTGCAGGTCGATCATGGCTGAATGTCCCGGGCTGGAAGGATGCGCGCAAGAAGATGCGATTGCATGAACGTCGCGCCGGGCTCGCCTCAAGTCAATGGTGTTCGCAATGACGGCCGCGTGAAGTCAGCGGCCGTTCGCACGCAGCAGCTTCTCGCCATTGTCCGTCACCGCGATGATCAGCCCGACACCGGGCAGCGTCTCGCGCGCGACAAGCCCGCGGTCAGCGGCGTCCTCCCAGATGGTGAGGCGTGGGCACGAGGTCTTCCAGGTCGCGATCACCTCGGCATAAGCGCGCGGTTCGCGCGCGACCCATTCGACGAAGTCCAGCACCAGCGGATCGGCGGTCTCGCTCATTGCAAACCTCCCTTGGTGAAGGCGGCCAGCACCGGTGTACGCACCAGCAGCCAGCCGCCATAGGCGATGTAGTAGCAGGCGATGGTGGTGATCAGCTTGTTCGACCAGGCGATGAACTGCTGGTCGGTCATGGCTTCGAGCAGGCGCCGCGCCAGCGTGGTGCCGAGCATCGAGGCTGCGATTGCGGCGGCGGCCAGCACCGGATCGAGCGTCGCCGCCTGGTCGATGACGCCGCCGAAATAGATCAGCTTGGTGAAATGGCTGACGAGCTGGCACATCGCCTTGGTCGCGACCTTATCGCGCCGGCCGAAATCGCCGCCGAGGAAGAAGGTGTCGAGCAACGGGCCGGAGACGCCGGTCATCAGCATCAATCCCATGCAGATCGTGCCATAGACGGTGCCCTGCCAGAGGCGATCGGGATCGGGCTTGATGTTGGCGGGCAGCAGTCGCGCCATGAACGGCGTGATGCCGAGCAGCAGCAATGCCATCGGCTTGTCCGGCACATAGCGCGTGAGCGACCAGGCTGCGAGCGCGACGGCAGCGCCGACCAGATAGTTCGCGACCGGCCGCCAGCGGATATGCGCGCGCCAGAGAAAGGCGCGCCAACCGTTCGAGGCCATCTGCGTGATCGCATGCAGCACCATCGCGGTCGGCAGCGGCATCAAGGCCAACAGCACGCCGATCAGGATCAGCCCGCCCGCCATGCCGAACAGCCCCGACAGGAACGCGGTGCCGACCATCAGCAATCCAAGGGCAGCGATCATCATGGATGTCACGAGGGGTCTCCGGTGGTGGCTCCGCGAAAGTAAGGGACGCAAACTGGTCGTCTCCCTCGCCCCGCTCGCGGGGAGAGGGTGGGGTGAGGGGGAGTCTCCGCAAGGGCGGTAGCAGTTGGACTCGTGGAGAGTCCCCCTCACCCGGAATCCAAGCTACGCTTGGATTCCGGCCTCTGCCCGCAGGCGGGGAGAGGCGAAGGGCACGGCCTCCGCTTCAACAAATCAGCTTGGAATTACACTCATTCTTGTGCCTCGCTTGTGGGAAGCAGGCAAACTGAGTTATCTTGGCCTGGCATCAGCTTTCCTGAGGGTCCTTGCATTTGCGGCGGCTGCTCTTTCTCAACGGCATCAAGGCATTCGAGGCGGCGGCGCGGACCGGCAGCTTTGCTGCGGCCGGCCTCGAGCTCAACGTCTCGGCGGCCGCCGTCAGCCGCATGGTGCATCTGCTGGAAGAGCGGCTCGGCGTCGCGCTGTTCGAACGCAAGGCCAACAGACTGGTGCTGACGCAAGCCGGACGCGCCTATCAGAGCGGGCTGACGCCGATCTTCGATGCGCTGGCAAGCCTCACCGCGCAGGTGACGGCGCCCTCCAGCGTCCGCGTGCTCACCATCGGCGTCGGCCATACCTTTGCGATGCGCTGGCTGATCCCGCGGCTGTCGGAGTTTCGCAACGAGGAGCCCGACATCGAGGTGCGCTTCACCACCGGCGGCGCCGAGGTCGCGTTCGGCGAGGATTGGAGCTGCGGCGTCAAGCTCGGCACCGGCGACTGGCCGGGGCTGGTCGCCGAGCCATTGTTCGCCGGCGACCTCACGCCGGTCTGCGTGCCCCGCCTCGCCTCCGGCCTGAAGCGCCCGGCGGATCTCAAAGGCCCGAGCCTGATCCGCGTCACGCATTCAACCGAGGACTGGCCGCTCTGGCTCAAGGCCGCCGGCCTCACCCGGATCAACGCGCGCGGGCCGGAGTTCCAGTTCTACGGCCAGGCGCTGCAAGCCGCCGCCGACGGGCTCGGCATCGCCATGGGCATCCGGCCCTATATCGACGACGATCTCGCCGCCGGACGCTTGGTCGCGCCGTTCGATCTCTCGGTGCCCAAGGGCATGCGCTGGTACCTGCTCTACCGCAGCTTCCAAACCGAGCAGCGCGACTTTGCCGCGTTCCGCCGCTGGATCATGCGCGCGGCCGCGGAACCCGCAGCCCGGCCGCGGCGGGTCGGACGAGCCGCCGGACGGGGCTGATCCATCACCCGATTGGGTGAAAAAGCCGGCCGCTTGTGAACCGCTTCACATCCGCACATCCGGAAATGTGGTCCCCTGACCCTCCAACAGAACAGGACATTCGGGGACTACCAATGACGACCCTTTACGACGGCTTTGACATCGAATCCTTCGAAGCAGGCAAGGGACTGTGGCACGCCCGTATCAGGCGCGCCGATTTCAGCCCGGTTGCCATCGACGGCGTGCTGTTTCCGGCCATGGAAGTCGGCTTCGCCTGGCCCGATCCCGACGCCGCGATTGCCGATGCCAAGCACCACATCGATCGCTTCCGCCGGCGCGCCGACGACAGCGACGACGAATAAGCGGATTTCAAACCGACATTTCAAACCGACCTGGGACAGCGCGGCGCAATTGGGGAACCGGTCATGTCAATCATCGAATTCGAAGACGAACCACGGCCGAGGATCTACGCCCGTAATGTGCTGTCGAGATGCCCGGAATGCGACGGCGATCTCACGGTGCTCCGTGTGATCGGCGGCCGCGCCGGGTGCGAGTACTGGACCATGCGCTGCACCGATTGCGGCGGGATCCATCTCGACATCCTCGAACCGCGCGTGACAGCCGAGGACGACGACGGGCCGCTGCCGGCGGCGTGAGGGCCGCTCTGCTGCATTTCGCTTGCAGCTAGACCAGGCCAACACGGGCCCGGCAGGCCGCCGGGATACCGACAACGATTATCGTGTAACAGCGCTCGGTGCCGAGGCCTTTTCGCCGATCGAGCCGGTCGATTCCGTTTCACTACGCGGACTCGATGCATTTGCGGGAACAGAGCCCGGCTTTTTCGCGACATCGGTCGACGGCTGCCGCTTGGCGCTGTAGATGCGCCCCCCAGCCCCCTGGATGTAAAGGACGTTCTGGAACACTTGGTCGTTGGCCAACGAGTTTGCCATCATTACCTGGCACTTGTTCTGGCTGGTTGGAGTTGCCGAGTACTGGCTCGTGTCGCCAAAGAGGCTTCTGCACGTGCGCCACATCAAGGCGGTCACGAGAAAGTAGTGGGGCACATAGGCTTCGAAATTCAGCGCGGCGTAATTCATGCTCCAGACGAAATCGCGCCAGAGGCGCAAGTCGCCATTGCCGTTGTTCATGATGTAGAGCGCATAGCCGAGCGTCTTGCAGACGGCCTCGGGCGTTGCGATGTCGTAGCTCTTTTCCGGACTCGCGGCAGCGCCCGCTGTGCAGTAGCGCGTGAGGTTGTCGATGATCAACCACATGTTCAATTCGAGTGAGTCGCGGTAGAGCGGCAGCAGCGTCAGGACGGGACCGGCGCTGGAAAAGCTGAGATTCAACAGATCATCGACGATCGTCGTTGTCTCATTCACCGCTTTGTTGGTATAGATCGCGGCCTTTGCCGTCGACGACAGTACCGGGATCTTCCCGATCAGCTTGTCGCGGATCTCACCGAGATAGACGTTGCTTTGGGCGTTGAAGATTGAGGACAACGCGAGACGAAACAAGGCGTAGTCGAGACGGGCCATCTTCTCGTCGAAAAATTGGCAGATCGCTGGCGGCGTGAAGCTGATCGCAGCCGATGTTCCAATGTTCGTTACCGCATCGGCCTGGGGCGTCGTGGAGTTGAACCCGACAACAACGAATTTCGCCGTCGTTGCGGGGTAGAGACAGCCATATGCCTCAGCGGCAACCTCCAGGACCGACTTCAGATTTCCTTCGATCGCCATCCTGTCGGCTTCATTGTGTCCTCCCTGCCGTGCGGCGGCAAGAAGCACTCCCGCAAGAAGATAGGAGCGAAACAACCGGTGGCTCTTGGTGTGCGCGACGAAGAGAACGTAGTCCTCTATCTCCGCGACCGTCCCACCTCTTCGATCAATCTCCGCGCAGCCCGACAACATCGACAGCACGACAACCGCCGCGACAATGCGGCGTCCCATTGCGAACAGCATCCCCGCCCCCAATTGCGTAAATGAAAAAACTCAGCCTATGGGCGAATGTCGCCATGCGGGGTTCCGATTCGCGAGTCGGTTGCGGTCCGAAACCGATACCACCCGGATCTTTTCCACAATCTTCGGTTCCCGCAGCGAGCCGACCTCGGAGGCGCTTCTGGCTCCACTCGGCCGCCCTGCTGCCAACCTGCTGTCAGCAGCCTGCGTACGGACGGGCTTTCGCTCTTTTCTGAGGGGCGGACTCGCCCCATATTCGGGGCATGGCGAAGAAACCTGCTCCCCCCGCAAAATCCCCCAAATCCAAGGCACTGAGCTCGAAGGCGCCGAACTCCAAAGCGCATCGGCCTGACGTGCAGCCGATCGGGCCGGCGCTGGCCGAACTGCTCAATCCCGCGATCAATCGCGGCGATGCCGGGCTTGGCTCGGGCACCGGCCTCCAGCCGCCGCCGGACAATTCGCGCGACCGCCGCTCCGGGGGCGAGGCCGCCGCGCATCGGGCGCGTGCCTCGACGCCAAGAGACTTTCCACAGGATACCGCATCGGGCAGCGCGACTCGTGGCTTACCCCTCTCCCCGACCCTCGCCCGCAAGGGGGGAGGGAGCGGAGAGGCCGAAGGTCTTGGCGAAGCGCCGCAGGCCAATTACGGAACCGCGGCCACGATCCCGACGCTCGATCCGGAACTGGCCCGTCAGTTGGGGATGCCGACAGAAGAGGACGATGCGGAAGCGCTTGCGCGTCCCCCGCGCAACAAGATGGAGGCGCTCGGCGTCAAGGCTACCGCGGATGCGCTGGAATCGCTGATCCGCGAGGGCCGACCGGAGTTCCGCAAGGACGACGGCAGCTTGCGGGTGTGGACGCCGCACCGGCCGCCGCGCCCGGAAAAGTCCGAAGGCGGTGTGCGCTTCGAGATCAAGTCGGAATACGAGCCGCGCGGCGACCAGCCGACCGCGATCGCCGAGCTGGTCGAGGGCATCCAGCGCAACGACCGTTCGCAGGTGCTGCTCGGCGTCACCGGTTCCGGCAAAACCTACACCATGGCCAAGGTGATCGAGGCGACGCAGCGGCCCGCGATCATTCTGGCGCCGAACAAGACGCTGGCCGCCCAGCTCTATGGCGAGTTCAAGAGTTTCTTCCCGGATAACGCGGTCGAGTATTTCGTCTCGTATTACGATTACTATCAGCCGGAAGCCTATGTCCCGCGCACGGACACCTACATAGAAAAGGATTCTTCGATCAACGAGCAGATCGACCGCATGCGCCACTCGGCGACGCGCGCGTTGCTCGAACGCGATGACGTCATCATCGTCGCGTCGGTGTCCTGCATCTACGGTATCGGCTCGGTCGAGACCTACACCGCGATGACGTTCGCGCTGAAGAAGGGCGAGCGCATCGACCAGCGCCAGCTCATCGCCGACCTCGTTGCCCTCCAGTACAAGCGTACCCAGGCCGACTTTACCCGCGGCACGTTTCGCGTGCGCGGCGACGTCATCGACATCTTTCCGGCGCACTATGAAGATCGAGCCTGGCGCGTGAATTTGTTCGGCGACACCGTGGAGAACATCGAGGAGTTCGATCCGCTCACCGGCCACAAGCAGGACGAGCTCGAATTCATCAAGATCTACGCCAACTCGCACTATGTGACGCCGCGCCCGACGCTGGTGCAGGCGATCAAGTCGATCAAATCCGAATTGAAGATGCGGCTTGACCAGCTGCACGACCAGGGCCGGTTGCTGGAAGCGCAGCGGCTGGAGCAGCGCACCACCTTCGACCTCGAGATGATGGAGGCGACCGGAAGCTGCGCCGGCATCGAGAACTATTCGCGCTATCTCACCGGGCGCCTGCCCGGCGAGCCGCCGCCGACGCTGTTCGAATACGTGCCCGACAACGCGCTGGTGTTTGCCGACGAAAGCCACGTCACGGTGCCGCAGATCGGCGCCATGTTCAAAGGCGACTTCCGCCGCAAGGCGACGCTGGCCGAATACGGCTTCCGCCTGCCCTCCTGCATGGACAACCGCCCGCTCCGCTTCGAGGAGTGGGACATGATGCGCCCGCAGACGGTCGCGGTGTCGGCGACGCCGAGCGGCTGGGAGATCAACGAGAGCGGCGGCGTGTTCGTCGAGCAGGTCATCCGCCCCACGGGGCTTATTGATCCTCCCGTTAATATTCGCCCGGCCCGCACCCAGGTCGACGATCTCGTCGGCGAGGTGCGCGCCACCGCGCAAGCCGGCTATCGTTCGCTGATCACGGTGCTGACCAAGCGCATGGCGGAGGACCTCACCGAATATCTGCATGAGCAAGGCATTCGCGTCCGCTACATGCACTCGGACATCGACACCATCGAGCGTATCGAGATCATCCGCGATCTCCGCTTGGGCGCGTTCGACGCGCTGGTCGGCATCAACCTGTTGCGCGAGGGCCTCGACATTCCCGAATGCGCGCTGGTCGCGATCCTGGACGCCGACAAGGAAGGCTTTCTGCGCAGCGAGACCTCGCTGATCCAGACCATCGGCCGCGCCGCGCGCAATGTCGACGGCAAGGTGATCCTCTATGCCGACCAGATGACGGGCTCGATGGAGCGCGCCATCGCCGAAACCGACCGCCGCCGCGAAAAGCAGGTGGAGTACAACACGGCGCATGGCATCACGCCGGAGAGCATCAAGAAGTCGATCGGCGACATCATGAACAGCGTCTACGAGCGCGATCATGTGCTGGTCGAGATCGGCGGCCACGACATGACCGACGACGTCATCTCGATCGGCCACAATTTTGAAGCCGTGCTCGGCGATCTCGAAACCCGGATGCGCGAAGCCGCCGCCGATCTGAACTTCGAGGAAGCCGCCCGCCTGCGCGACGAAGTCAAGCGCCTGCGCGCCACCGAGCTCGCGGTCGTCGACGACCCCACCGTCAAGCAGCGCACCGTGCAGGGCAAGGCCGGCGCCTATGCGGGCGCGAAGAAGTACGGCGACGCCGCCAATTTGCCCGTCAGCGCGATGAAGAAAAAGACCGTGAGCTCGGCGCTGAAAGCGAGCGGCGGAAGCGGCGGCTCGAAGGTGCACAAGCCGCATCTCGACGAGATGCACGGCCCGGAATCGTTGCCCTACCGGGGGGACCGCGCGTTGCCGTCAAAGCCGTTCGGCGGCGAGAGCCGGATCATCCAGCCGACCGATTCAAAGCAGTCGGGGCCGGAGTTCGGGCCGTCGCCACGGTCAAGCGGCGGCGCGCCGGGGCATCGGGGTGGGTGGAAGAAGAGGTAGGCGACGGAGTATCGTCCGCGCTTGTCGTGGCTATGGATTCCGGGCTCGCCACTTTGCGGCGCCCCGGAATGACGCGGAGAGATTGAGGCTCCTCACCCCGCAATCGCCGCCAGCAGCGACAACAGCAGTACAGACGCCATGAGCTGCACCGACGTCGCGGGCTTGGTGCGCCAGCGGGCGATCTTTTCGGAGAGGGACAGGTTCGCATCGAAGAACTGGGCTTCGTAGCCGTTCTTGAAGAGCGTCGGTAACGCCGACCCGACCGAGACGACGAAGACGCTGTAGAAGATCGACGCCAAGGCAATCGTGAGTACAGGGCTGCTGCCGCGGTAGTCTCCCAGAAGCTTAACCATCAGAGAGGCAGCAGCGAAGATCGGGAAGCCCTGAAGAATTGTGGTGAGCGCAAAGCCTTCGAGCCAATTGAGCGGGCCGGATTTCGACGCGGTGATGAAGGGCATAACACGCTCACCCCACGCTCGCCGTCACCACCGCCATCACCGACAGCATCAGCACGATCGCCACGAGCTGCATCGAGGCCGCCGGCTGGGTGCGCCATTCGGTGATTTTTTCGGAGAGTGACAGGCTGGGATCGAAGAAGCTCGGCTCGTAGAGCAGCCTGGAGAGCGCCGGGATTGCCGACCCCAGCGTCACCGCGATCACCGCGTGAACGAGGGACGCGCAGGCGACGAAGATGGCGACGCCGGGGTCGCCGACGAGGTCGTGATTGCCGAACAGCTTGAGCAGTAGCGCGGCGGCGGCGAAGGTCGGGAAACTCTGGAGGATCGCGGTCAGCGCAAAGCCTTCGAGCGCGTTGTGCAGGCGGGACTTTCTCGCGGCGGCGGTGACGGCCATGGCACGTCTCCCTGGTGACATGCGGATGACATTAGCCGCATCGGGAGATCCGCGATGTGAGATGGGTCACGGGCTGCTGTTCACCTCGCCCCGCTCTTGTTCGCCGAAGCTTCGGCACAAGGCGGGGCGAGGAAGCGGACCGCCGACATGGCGGCAAGTCAGGCTCTCACTCCCTGAAAGTAATATTTGCGGTTGGAGCCGTCATGGGCGCCGGAGATCATGCAACAGGCCTTGAAACCTGCGTCCGGAGCCACAGGGGCAGAGGTCGTTGCGGCCGAGCTTTTCGGTCAGTTCGACGTCACCATGGACGACGCGCCTGCCCCGCTTGACGTGGGTTTCCGAGGGGAATGAGTTCCGCCGCTTACGCGTGACGCTGAAAGCAGGGGAGGTTTTCGAGATCGCGATAGTTGCGCATGACGCCCTCCATCGGTTGGAAGCGCGGCCCGCTGCCGCGGCGTCTCGCTATCACGATGTGGGCTGCGTGGAAAGGCAGCGCCAGCGTTACAGCTTGGCTACAGCTTTCCTTGGCCGTTCACCTGGCTCTGCTGTTGCTGCTGCTTCTCCTGCTCCTTCGCTTGGTGGCGACCGTAAAGGCAGCCTGCGGCGGCGCCGAGCACGCCGTGATGGCCGGCATAGTGACCGGCGACGCCGCCGACGACGGCGCCTTTGATACAGCCCTTGGCGTCGGCGGCGGATGTCGCGCCGAGCATGAGAAGGACAGCGGCGCAGGCGATGAGCGGGGATTTCATGATTGGTGTCTCCGGATGAGGTGTCGGCACCTTAACGGGCGTGGACAGGCTCGGGTTCCAGCGCTGGCGACACGGCCCGGTGTCGTCCTGGCGAAGGCCAGGACCCATACCGCGGAATCTCTCGATGGCAGGTGGCGTTAATCCCGAACAACCAATCTTCGCCAAACTCCTCCCTGGGGTAATGGGTCCTGGCCTTCGCCAGGACGACATCGAATACGTGGCGCGCGCTCGCGCATCTCCACAAGCCCCGTTTGAACCTCCCTCCCCGTTTCCCAGACCCACTCCGGGGCGTCGTGCACGCCGGGGGCGAGTCGGGCCAATGAAAGTCGCGTTGCTTGTAATCTTGGGGCTGTTCCTGGGCGCGCTGGGCGGGGCGGCGCTCGGCATCGGAGCCGGGCTCGCCTGGGTCGAAATCGCGCACACCACGAGCTTTGAAGGCCATAGCGGCATGCTGGTGTTCTTCACCTTCATGCCGCTCGGCGCTGTCATCGGCGGGATCGGCGGCGCGGCTCTCTTCGGCCTGCTCGCCATGCGCGACGACGCCATCGCGATCGAGCGGAACCCGGCAGCGGAACCGGCACGTCGCCGGGACCGGTAAAATACGGGGTTCTATTGTAAATCTCACATTTCGCGCTCAATTGTGCATTGCGAAAACGTGAATTGCGTTTTGGCCGAAACGGCCTATTTGTTCGTGTACTAATGAATTAGCAACCCGCTGCGCCTACTGTGCATAGGGTTGTTTTTCGTTTTTTTGCAAGCCAGCTTCAGGACGCCCCCAAAATGACAGAGCACAGCCTCTGGCGTTTCTCGCGCGCGTTGCACCGCGCGATCAACGACCGGCATTTCGAGGATATCGAGGCCCTGATCGACGAGGACGTCGAATGGGCGATCTACGGCCCGATCGACATGTTTCCGTTCCTTGGCGCGCGCCAGGGCAAGCGGGCGGTGCTCGACGTCATCCGCCAGTTGGCCGACAATTTTCGTGTCCGCCGCTTCGAGCGTGAGAGCATCATGCTGGGCGTCGATTCCGCCTCCTCGATGCTGCGCTATTCGCTGACCGCGCTGGATTCCGACAAGCCGATTAGCTTGCGGGTCGCGCAGTTCGCCCAGTTCAGGGCGGACCGGCTCATCAACATGCGTGTGCTGGTCGACACTTTCGATCTGGTCGAGCAGGCACTCGGCCGCGCCATTCATCTGCCAAAGATGACGAGCGTCGGCTGAGGGGGACACCAACGGGCCCCGCAATTCGGGACCGATCGATTGATGCTTCCGCGACGTTGTCCTGGCCTCCAGCCCCGCCGGATGCCGTCGTGGAGAAGCTCGTCATCGGGCGCGCGCCTTTCGCGCGGCCCGTTGGTTCGTTATTCTGGGCGAGACGAACGCCACAATTTCGCAATGATAGTTCCGCATCCTCTGCGCGAACTGGGCTCGCGGGCAGGACGATGGAATTCTCGACAGGTTTTGGCTGGACCAGGCTGCCGGTACTGGCGGCCGCGTTGATTTTCGGCTCGGTGCTGACAGCCTCGGCGCAGATCATTCCGCCCTTCTCCCCTGCCCCCGCGGCGGCCGTGCCTGACGAAGAGGCGGAGGACGCCCCCGACGTCAACGACCCCGACGTGCTCAAAGGCATCGACGTCGACAAGCTCGACTGGGCCCAACTTGCCATCGACGCAGGCACGCTCAACGACATCATCTCCGCCAAGAAGCGCGCGCAGGCCGCCGCCAGGGACGGGATGGACTGGTCGTCCAACGCCAATGCCAACGGCTCCTCGGCGGTGAAGGTCAAGCAGTCGGTCTCCTCGTTCTGGGACGCCCGAATCGGCGCCGACATGACGGTGGCGAAGGAGCCGACCACGATGTCGGAGCTGATGGCGCAGAAGGCCGCCAATGGCGGCAATATCCCGCAATCCTCCGGCAGCGCCTGGGCCGCCGCGACCGCGCCGGGCGCGGGCTCGGTGTGGGACAAGACCGCGGTGGAAGGCCGCATCGATCCCGGCTCCGAGCAGAGCAAGATCGGCGCGTCGCTGACCAAATCGGTGCCGCTGTCGGGCGACACGTCGCTGACGCTCCAGAACGGCTACAGCGTCAACCAGCAGGGCACCACCGCGCTGCCCGGCATCGCCGGCCGCACCACCCGCAACTACGAGACCGAGCAGTCCGCCAAGGTCGAGATCACCGACACCGGCACCAGCATCACGGCGGGCCAGACGCTGTCGACCACCGACGACAAATGGCTGCGCAAGGTCGGCGCCGAGCAGAAGCTGTTCGACAACGTCACCGTCTCCGGCTCCGTCGGCGAGACCTCGCAAGGCGCGATCAACAAGAGCCTGACCGCGGGCTTCAAGAAGAGCTGGTGAATCTTCTTTAGAAACTTGTAACCAAACGCCACGGCAAAGCCCCCGAATGGTCCGCCCTTGCCGCATCTCCGCCTAGTTGCCGTCAAAATCCGACGCCCTGATGGATCGGCCTGACACACATCGTCGTGCGGGGGACACTCGCGCTGCGCTCAACGCGAACAGGGGAACACCGATGAACGCCATTCGTCCGGAAAAGGTTGAAGCAACCGAGACCGAAACCGTCGACAGCAATCTCGCCGCAGTGACGGAAGTCGAAGCCGGCATCCGCGATTTCGTCCGCAACGACATCGCCTATCTGCGCCGCCCGGCGACGACGGCCACCGAGCCGGCGCTCGATGCGAGCGCGGAAGCCACCGTCACCAACGTCAACTCGCTGATCCAGCGCGTCGCCGGCACCTCGCTCGCCGAGATCGAGAATCTGATCTCCGAGCTCGAAAGCCTGCGCGACCTGCTCCATGCCGAAGGCCAGCGCGTCCAGCGCGAGATCTCCGGCTACGCCCAGCTCAGCCAGGCCGCGATGAAGTCGACCCGCATGATCGCCGACAACGTCACCCAGTGGAAGCGCGCCGCCGACGGCCTGCGCAACAGCTGATCGCACACGTCGCATCACCGGCCGCCGCGTTCCGAAAGGGGCGCGGCGGTTTTGATTCTGGGGGCATGACCGTCGAAGGTGTCATCACCCGCGAAAGCGGGTGATCCAGTATTCCAGAGACAGCGAGACTACTGGATGCCCCGCCTTCGCGGGGCATGACAGCGGAGGATGTGGTCCGCACCGCGCGGCCTAACGGACCCCCCCGCTTTTGAACCCTCCGCTCCTCCCCGGCGACCAATGCCAAGCGCCCGCAGCCATCACGGCGGGCCCGGGGACATTTTCAGATGGAAAGCATTCGGCCCGACAACACGGACCCGATACCGATGCGACCGGCGCCGAACCAGTTCGGCACGATCATGCTGCGCTTTGTCGGATTGCTGGCGGTCGCGATCGCGATATTGGCGTTCGTCTATAGCCGCTGAGCTGAAGCCGGATGCCGACCCCGAAAAGTTAACGAACCCTTAACGGCTCGCGTCGATCGTCGAGGCTTCCAGGGTGTAGCCGCCATCGGCATAACCCTTCACCACCATGCCGGCCACCAGCATCACAGCCAGCGTGGCGGTAGCGAAGATAAATCCGACCAGCTTGAGTGCGCCGCGGTCTGCCATGGTGCTCGTCCCCTGTACTCTGCCCAGTTCGTTCAAATAGACAGCGACAGGTTCATAATTGGTTAGCAACTCGATGGTTCCGCCAACTGCTTCGCAGGCCGGCCATCTTGAAAAGGCTTATGGCAGCAGCCCCGAATCGCGTCCATAGCGCGCGGGCAACACTCGCGCGCTCTTTTCAGTTGTTCATCTTGGAACAGATCTAACCGCTCTTCCGCATCGGCACGAAGGCCGAGGCGGTGATGGAATAGACTTCCTCGCCGCGCTGGTTGGTGCCGGTGGTGCGGGCGGTCAGGATGCCCCAGCCGGGACGCGAGCCGGAGGCGCGCCTGTCGATGACGACATTGGCGTAAGCGACGGTGTCGCCGGCGAGCACCGGCTTGATCCAGCGCAGATCGCGAAAGCCCGGCGACGGTCCCCACACCGCAACCTCCTCGCCGCGTGCTGCGGCCTCGCGCGCCAGGCGCTGGCCGTCCGCGACGAGCAGGCTCATGCAGGCCGAGCCGACATGCCAACCGGAGGCGGCGAGCCCGCCGAACAGCGAGTTCTTGCCTTCCTCCTCGTCGAGATGGAAGCGCTGCGGATCGAACTTTGCGGCGAACGTTTTGATGGACTCGGCCGTGAAGGTGTAGGTGCCGATCTCGCGGCGATGACCGATCTCGATCTCTTCGAAAAACGGCATCAGACCGCTCCCTCGCGTCGCTCGATCAGGATCGGCGAGGTCATCTCGCACAGCGCGTCGCCCTTGGCGTTGCGCACGGTGCATTTGAACTTGACGATGCCGAGGCTTGGCCTGCTCTTCGAGGTGCGGGCTTCCACGACGTCGACGTCGAGCGTGAGGTCGTCGCCGGGCCGCAAGGGAGACAGCCAGCGCACTTCATCGACGCCGGGCGAGCCGAGCGATGCAGCGCGAGTGATGAAGCCGTCGGCCATCATCCGCATCATCAGCGAACAGAGGTGCCAGCCCGAGCCGGACAGGCCGCGCAGCATGCTCTTGCTGGCAGCCTCCTCGTCGAGGTGCATCGGTTGCGGATCGAACTCGGCCGCAAAGGCCAGGATCTCGTCGGGGGTGACATGGCGCGGGCCGAACGTGCCGAACCGGCCGGGTGGGAAATCTTCGAAGGTCAGGGTCATCTTTGGATTGCTGGTGGGAATGACAGATTGTGGCCGCACTTTGCGGCAATCTCAACCCGCCGGCCCGCATGGCTCGTGCTACATTCGGCGAGTCGGGCCAGACCAGCCTCCTCATCGGATTGACGCGGCCGGCGGCGCGATTTGCCCGGGGGAGAGAGATGTTTTCATTCAGCGATCTGTTTCAATGGGACCGCTTCATCACGCCGACGATCATCAAGACCTTCTACTGGCTGGTGATCGGCGTGATCTGCCTGTTTGGACTCTCCGGAATCTTTGCAGGTCTCACGGCAATGGCGATCAGCCCGTTCGCCGGCTTCCTGGTGGTGCTGGAATCGATCGCGGGCGTCGTCGTCGGCATCGTGTTCTCGCGCATCGCCGCGGAGCTGATCCTGATCGTGTTCCGCATCAACGAGCATCTCGGCGCGATCAGGGACCAGGGCGGCGGCGTGCGGTGAGGCACCCTTCTCCGCGCCTTACGTATTGAACCGGAAATGCATCACGTCGCCGTCGGCGACGACGTATTCCTTGCCTTCGAGGCGCAGCTTGCCGGCATCGCGGGCGCCGGCTTCGCCGTTGAGCGCGACGTAATCGTCATACGCAATGGTCTCGGCGCGGATAAAGCCCTTCTCGAAGTCGGTGTGGATCACGCCGGCCGCACCCGGCGCCTTGGTGCCGCGATGGATGGTCCAGGCGCGCGCCTCCTTCGGCCCCACCGTGAAATAGGTGATGAGCTGGAGCAGCGTGTAGCCGGCGCGGATCAGGCGATCGAGACCGGCCTCCTCCAGGCCCAGCGTCTCCAGGAAGTCGGTGCGCTCGTCACGCGAGATCGTCGCGATCTCGGATTCGATTTTTGCCGAGATCACGACGGCGATTGCGCCCTCTTTCGCCGCCTGCTCCTCAACCGCCTTGGAAAAACCGTTGCCGGTGGCGGCCGATCCTTCCTCGACGTTGCAGACGTAGAGCACGGGCTTTGACGACAACAGGCCGAGCATCGAGAAGGCGCGCTCTTCCTCGGCCTTGCGCTCGACCAGGCGCGCGGGCTTGCCCTCGCGCAGCAGCACCAGCGTGCGGTTGACGAGGTCGAGCTGCTCCTTGGCGTCCTTGTCGTTGCCCTTGGCCTTCTTGGACAGATTGTCGACGCGCTTCTCGAGGCTGTCGAGGTCGGCGAGCATCAGCTCGGTCTCGATGGTCTCGATGTCGGCGAGCGGGGCGATCTTGCCCTCGACATGGGTGATGTCGGAATCTTCAAAGCATCGCACGACATGCGCGATGGCGTCGACCTCGCGGATGTTGGCCAGAAACTGGTTGCCGAGGCCTTCACCCTTGGAGGCACCGCGCACCAGGCCCGCGATGTCGACGAAGGTCAGCCGGGTTGGAATGATCTGCGCCGATTTGGCGATGGCCGACAGCTTGTCGAGCCGCGGATCGGGCACGGCGACCTCGCCGACATTCGGCTCGATGGTGCAGAACGGATAGTTCGCCGCCTGCGCCGCGGCCGTCTCGGTCAGCGCGTTGAACAAGGTCGACTTGCCGACATTGGGCAACCCGACAATCCCGCATTTGAATCCCACCAGCGTTATTCCTTGCCGTTGTCGTCCTTGGTCAAAAATCCCTTCGCCTGCATCGCGAGATGCACCCTGTTGGCGAAGGTCGCGTCCGTGCCCTTGGCGATCAGTGCCGCGTGCTCGGCCACCGCGTCGCAGAGCGTCGCCACCCAGTCGTTGTCGGCCTTGGCGAAGTCCGACAGCACATGGCCGTGCACCATCTCCTTGACGCCGGGATGACCGATGCCGAGCCGCACCCGGCGGTAGTCGTTGCCGATATGCGCGGAGATCGAGCGCAGGCCGTTATGCCCGGCGATGCCGCCGCCGATCTTCACCCGCACCTTGCCCGGCGGCAGCTCGAGCTCGTCATGGAACACAGTGACATCGCCCGGCGCGATCTTGAAGAAGCTCGCCGCCTCCTGAACGCTGCGGCCGGAGTCGTTCATGTAGGTCGTCGGCTTGAGCAGGATGACGCGCTCAGGCCCGAGCGTGCCTTCCGAGGTCTCGCCCTGAAAACGACGGCGCCATGGTGCGAAACCATGACGCCGCGCGATCTCGTCGACGGCCATGAAGCCGATATTATGCCGGTTACGTGCGTATTTCGCGCCGGGATTGCCGAGCCCAACAAAGAGTCGCATGACGCGGTGCGCCCCTCGCTCGGCGCGCAGTCAGGGACCGCGCGCCGGCTTTGAGAGATTACTTCTTCTTGTCGCCGCCGGCCGGAGCCTTGGCAGCAGGAGCCTTGGCAGCCGCTGCCGGAGCAGCAGCACCCGCAGCCGGAGCCGCAGCGCCAGCCGCCGGAGCGGCCGCACCAGCCACCGGAGCCGCGCCACCAGCAGCAGCCGCAGCCGCCGCCTTCAGCTCTTCAGCGTAACCGGACGGCGGTACGATGGTGACGAGGGTCGCGTCCTCGCGGGTCAGCGCCTTGACGCCGGCCGGCAGCTTGATGTCGGCCAGATGCAGGGAGTGACCGATTTCGAGCGAGCCGACATCGGCCTCGATGTACTGCGGGATGCTCTCGACGCCGCATTCGAGCTCGATTGCATGCGCGACGATGTTGACGGCGCCGCCGCGCTTCACACCCGGGGAGCCTTCCGCCTTCACCACGTGCAGAGGCACGCTGATGCGGATGGTGGCGCCTTCGCCGAGGCGCATGAAGTCGACGTGGATCGGGAAGTCCTTGACCGGATCGAGGTGGAAGTCGCGCGGAATCACGCGGTGCTTCTTGCCGTCGAGGTCGATGTCGACCAGCGTGGTCAGGAACCGGCCGGCGAGGATGCGCTGGCGCAGTTCGCGATCATCGACCGAGATCGTGAGCGGGGGTTGCTTGTTGCCATAGATCACTCCGGGCACTTTCCCGGCGCGACGCTCAGCCCGGGCGGCCCCCTTGCCGCTCTTCGGACGTGCGGTCGCCTTCAATTCCTTGACGGTCGCCATAACGTTAAGTCCTTGTTTTTGCAAAAGTTAATGGGCCGCAACGCGGCCCATGGTGCACGCCGCAGCAAGCCTCCAGGGGTGCGGGGGCTGCGGACGTGGCGGGCTTTTAGCCGGAAGACGCGGAAATGACAAGGAGAATGGGCTACCGGGTGGGAACTGTAGCCCGGATGGAGCGCAGCGAAATCCGGGTGGTTCCGCGGGCGCAGCTCCCCGGATTGCGCTGCGCTCCATCCGGGCTACGGGGCCATCATGCCCCGCCGAGTTTGGCCTCCAGCGCCGCGATCCGTGCCTTCAGCGCCTCGTTCTCCTCACGCGCCAGGCGGGCCATATCCTTGACCACCTCGAACTCCTCGCGCTTGACCAGATCCATGTCGCGGAGGAATTTTTCGGCCTGGTTGCGCAGCACCGTGTCGAACTCGCGCTTGGCGCCCTGTGCGGCACCGGCGGCGTCGTTCATCAGGCGGCCGATCTCGTCGAAAAACCGGTTGGTGGTCTGGGTCATTTCGGTCTCCTTGGCGTCCCCGATAAACTTTGCGCGAACTGCTCAAAGCACAATGGCAATCCAGACGAGACGGTTCAAGGGCTGACCCGAGCTATCCTTGTCATGCCCCGGTTTCCTTGCAATCGTATTCAACGTCCCTGCATAACAAGAATCACAAGGCGGAACGCAAGACATGATCGAGCAGCAGATCGCAATTCCCACCAAGGACGGTCACACCGCGACCTTCATCGCTCATCCCGAGCGCGGCGGCCCCTTCCCGGTCATTCTCTTCTACATGGATGCGCCGGCGATCCGCGAGGAGCTGCGCGACATGGCGCGCCGGCTCGCGACATCGGGCTATTACGTGATGCTGCCGAACCTCTATTACCGCTCCGGCGTGATGGAGCTCGGCGCGCTGCCGGCCGATCCGAACGCGCCGGAGCGCAAGCGCATGTTCGCGCTGATGGGCTCGCTCAGCATTCCCATGATCATGGACGACACCAGGGCGTTGCTCACCTATGCCGAGGGCCAGGCCGCTGCGAATACAAAACTGATCGGCACCGTCGGCTACTGCATGAGCGGCCGCTACGCCGTCAACGCCGCCACGCATTTTTCCGATCGCGTCAAAGCCGCCGCCTCGATCTACGGAACGCAGCTGGCAACCGACGAGGACAACAGCCCGCATCTCGCCGCCGGCAAGACCAAGGCCGAGCTGTATTTCGGCTGCGCCGAGACCGATATCTATGCGCCCACGGAGATCATCGAGAAGGTCAAGCAGGGCATGAGCGGCGCCAAAGCCGAGGTTGAGATCTATCCCGGCACCCATCACGGCTTCGCCTTCCCCAAGCGTCCGGTCTATGACCGCGACGCGGCCGAACGGCACTGGGAGCGCCTGCTCGCGCTCTATCGCCGCAACCTCGTCTAGCGTGCAATGCCCTTTCTGCTGATCGACTTTCCCTCCTTCAATCCGATCGCGGTCGCGATCGGACCGTTCGCCATTCGCTGGTATGCGCTCGCTTATATCGGCGGCATCGTGCTCGGCTGGCTCTATGCGCGCTCGCTGTTGAAGAACGAGCGGCTGTGGGGCGGGCCCGCGCCGATCTCGCTGCTCCAGATCGACGATTTCATCCTCTGGGTCACGCTGGGCATCATCCTAGGCGGCCGCACCGGCTACGTGCTGTTCTACAATCTGCCGTTCTTCATCGAGCATCCCACGGCGATCTTCCGGCTGTGGGAGGGCGGCATGTCGTTCCATGGTGGCTTTCTCGGATGCGTCGTTGCGGTGATGTGGTTTGCCTACCGCAACCGCATCTCGATCCTGTCGCTCGGTGACATCACCACTGCGGTCGGTCCGATCGGGCTGTTCCTCGGGCGGATCGCCAACTTCATCAACGGCGAATTGTGGGGCCGCGCCACCGATGCGAGCGTGCCCTGGGCGATGATCTTCCCCCATGACCCGACACACCTGCCCCGCCATCCGAGCCAACTCTATGAAGCCGGCATGGAGGGCATCCTGCTGTTCACCGTGCTCGCGATCATGATCCGCTTCGGCGCCCTGAAACGGCCAGGCATGATCCTCGGTGCCTTCATCCTGATCTATGGCCTGACCCGGATCGCCGGCGAGCATTTCCGCGAACCAGACGAGCAGCTCGGCTTCCTCTGGGGCGGATTAACCATGGGCATGCTGTTGTCCATCCCGATGCTTATTGTCGGCGGTATACTTATTGTATGGGCTATCAAGCGCGGTGCGCCGAAGCCCATCGAGGCCATTCGTTAATTCATTTCGAGAAAGCAGTCCGTGACCGACTCGCCGCTGTTGAATGAGATCAAGGCGCTGATCAAATCCTCGGGCCCCATGCCGGTCTGGCGGTACATGGAACTGTGCCTGATGCATCCGCGCTACGGCTATTACGTCTCGCGCGATCCGCTTGGGCGCGAGGGCGACTTCACCACCGCGCCCGAGGTCAGCCAGATGTTCGGCGAGCTGCTCGGCCTGTGGACCGCGTCGGTGTGGAAGCAGATGGGCTCGCCGCAATTCCTGCGGCTGATCGAGCTCGGCCCCGGCCGCGGCACCATGATGGCGGACGCGCTGCGCGCTTTGCGCGTGCTGCCGCCGCTCTACCAGGCGCTTCATATCCACCTGGTCGAGGTCAACCCTATCCTGCGCGACCGGCAGAGCGCGACGCTGTCGGGCGTGCGCAACATCGCCTGGCACGACAGCATCGACGACGTGCCCGAAGGTCCAAGCATCATCCTCGCCAACGAATATTTCGACGTACTGCCGATCCACCAGATGGTGAAACGCGAGAACGGCTGGCACGAACGCGTGATCGAAATCGATCCCAATGGCAAGCTTCAGTTCGGCGCGGCCTCCGAACCGACGCCGCGCTTCGACGTGCTGCTGCCGCCGCTGGTGCGCGCGGCGCCCGTCGGCGCCGTGTTCGAATGGCGGCCCGATTCCGAGATCATGAAGCTCGCAACGCGCGTGCGCGACCAGGACGGCGCGGCGCTGATCATCGATTACGGCCATCTGCGCAGCGATGCCGGCGACACCTTCCAGGCGATCGCGCGCCACACGTTCACCGATCCCCTGAAGGCGCCGGGCCAGGCCGACGTCACTGCCCATGTCGACTTCCAGGCGCTAGCGCGGGCGGCGGAGGACGTCGGCGCCCTCGTGCACGGGCCGGTGACGCAAGGCGATTTCCTCAAGCGCGTCGGCATCGACACCCGCGCGGCCGCACTGATGCAGAAGGCGGCGCCGGACGTCGCCACCGACATTTCCGTGGCGCTGAAGCGCCTGACCGATACGGGGCGCAGCGGCATGGGCTCGATGTTCAAGGTGCTCGGCATCTCCGAGCCACGGCTGACCGGCCTCGCGGGCCTCAGCGATCTCGAACAGGCTAGAGGCGCGTCATGACGCTTGCTTCGTCGCTGCTCTCAGCAGTGCCCGGTTTGCGCCATTCCTTCTTCACCCGTGAAGGCGGTGTCTCTAGCGGCGTCTATGCTGCGCTCAATGGCGGGCTCGGCTCCAATGACGATCCGGCCCATGTCGCGGAAAACCGCCGCCGCATGGCCGAGCATGTCGGTGTCGCACCGGAGCGCTTCCTCAGCCTGCACCAGATCCATTCGCCCGACGTCCTCGTCGCAGAGGCTCCATGGCCGAGCGGGCCGCGGCCGAAGGGCGATGCGCTGGTCACCAAAACGCCGGGCATCGCGCTCGGCGTCTCCACCGCCGATTGCGGTCCGGTGCTGTTCGTCGACCCCAATGCGCGCGTCATCGGCGGCGCCCATGCTGGCTGGAAGGGCGCGCTGACCGGCGTGCTGGAATCCACGATTCTGGCAATGGAGAAACTCGGCGCTACACGCAGTGGCATCATCGCTGCGATCGGCCCCTTGATCCGCCAGGCCAGCTATGAGGTCGGCAACGAGTTCGTCGCGCGCTTCATCGAGGCGGATGCGGAGAACGCCATGTTCTTCATCCCGTCGGTCCGCGAAGGCCACGCCATGTTCGACCTTGCCGGCTTCATCCGCAAACGGCTGGAGGCCGCCGGCATCCTGATGATCGACGATCTCGGTCTCGACACCTATGCCGACGATCGCTTCTTCAGCTATCGACGCTCGGTGCATCGCAAGGAGCCGGATTACGGCCGGCACATCCACGCGATTGCGCTGGAGGGGTGAACACACAGGCAACGCCGTGTCATTCCGGGGCGATGCACAAACATTGCCCCCGCAATGCCCCGGGTCTGTGTCGTCCCCGCCCTAGACGTTAATGCGTTTTAACGATATCGCTGCCCTCCATAATGAGGGACGCGTCATCCATCTTGCGCCGCGCAGGTTCGCGCGTGCTGGCGGTCATGCTGCTGGCGGCTGCGACCGCGCTTGGCGGCTGCGCCGGCGGAGGTGCTGCGAGCAATTCCTACGCGATGGCGCCGGCCGCCGGCAGCGGGGCGACGGTGGCCTTCGAATCGATCGACGGGCCGCCGCCACAGGTGTTCGACCGCATGGTCGGTGTGCTCGACAGCGAATCCAAGCTGCGCAGCCTGTCCGTCGTCTCCCGTGAGGGGACGGCTGCCTACCGCGTGCGCAGCTACCTCTCCGCCCAGGTGGTGCGCGGCAAGACCGTGATCGCCTGGGTCTGGGACGTCTATGATTCCAACCAGCAGCGGGCGCTGCGCCTCACCGGCGAGGAACCGACCTCCGCCAAAGGCGGCCGTGATCCCTGGGCTGCCGCCGACGACCTCGTGCTGCGCAGGATCGCCCAGGCCGGATTCAGCGGACTTTCCAACATGATCAACGGGACGCCGGCAGATGCGCCGGGCTCTGTTCCGGGCCTGCGGGGACCGGCCGTGGCGAGCGTGACCCCAGCGGGGCCGGCACCGGGCATGCAGGCCTCCGCGCTCGGCTACGCCGAGCAATAACCCCCGCTAAACCACGGGCCCAACTACCGGCCAAACCGTTGGCCCGACTCGGGATTTCGAAGGGAAAACGTAGCATGCCGGGTTGCCAGTGCGGCCTTCGGCCTGATATTTCCTCGCCCGTCGTAACCGTGCTTCCAGTGGGTAGTCTCTGATGTTGAACATCGTGTCCAGCAAAGCGCGGGAGGAAGCGTCCATGTCGGCCAAGAACGGCTCCATCAAGCTTGTCGCCGGCAACTCCAATCCGGCTCTCGCCCAGGCCATCGCGCAGGGCCTCGACCTGCCGCTGACCAAGGCCGTGGTACGGCGCTTCGCCGACATGGAGATCTTCGTCGAGATCCAGGAAAACGTCCGCGGTTCGGATGCCTTCATCATCCAGTCGACCTCGTTCCCGGCGAACGACCATCTGATGGAATTGCTGATCATCACCGACGCGCTGCGCCGCTCGTCGGCGCGCCGCATCACCGCGGTGCTGCCCTATTTCGGCTACGCCCGGCAGGACCGCAAATCGGGTTCGCGCACGCCGATCTCGGCCAAGCTCGTCGCCAATCTGATCACGCAGGCCGGCGTCGACCGCGTCATGACGCTCGACCTGCACGCCGGCCAGATCCAGGGCTTCTTCGACATCCCGACCGATAATCTCTACGCAGCGCCCATCATGGTGCGCGACATCAAGGACAAGTTCGACCTCTCCAAGACGATGGTGATCTCGCCTGACGTCGGCGGCGTGGCGCGCGCACGCGGCCTCGCCAAGCGCATCAACACCCCGCTCGCGATCGTCGACAAGCGCCGCGAGAGGGCCGGCGAATCCGAGGTCATGAACGTGATCGGCGACGTCGCCGGCTACACCTGCATCCTGATCGACGACATCGTGGACTCCGGCGGCACGCTGGTGAACGCGGCCGATGCGCTGATCGCCAAGGGCGCCAAGGAAGTCTACGCCTACATCACCCACGGTGTGCTCTCCGGTGGCGCGGCCGCCCGTATCGCCGGCTCGAAGCTGAAAGAGCTCGTCATCACCGACTCGATCCTGCCGACGGATGCGGTGACCAAGGCACCGAACATCCGCACGCTGCCGATCGCCAGCCTGATCTCCGACGCGATCGCACGCACCGCTGCGGAAGAATCGGTGTCGAGCCTGTTCGACTGAATTTTTCTTCTTCGCCTCACCCCGCAAGCGGGGCGAGGGTGCTCGTCCCTTAAGTCCCTCACGACCGAGGGCGGGTTGTTGCCGGCAGCGGCCCATGACATCATCCAGATACCGAGTCATCCCTGCCTTCTGGATACCTGATGCCACGACGGAAATTTGCTTGGGAAAAGCTGTCGGATGAGCAGTTGCTCCAGCAGCGCCTCAGCAGCCTGAGGGTTTCGATCGAAGGCACCTGGCTCGAGGATTGTGTCAGCACCCTCCACGAAGAGCTCGAAGAACGCGGCATCCGGCTGCGGCCGCACACATGGATCTCGAGCGAATGGTTCAGTCCGGGCGATGTGCCCGGCATCGCCATTCCCTTCTATCTCGCTCATCCCCGCCTGATGAAGCTCGAGAAGAAGATGATGTTCGACGTCGAGGGCGGAACCTGGCGCGAATGCATGGCCATCCTCCGTCACGAAGCGGGCCACGCCATGCAGCACGGCTACCAGCTGCAGCGCCGCCGGCGCTGGCAGCAGCTGTTCGGCCCGTCGTCGAAACACTATCCGCGCTACTACCGGCCAAATCCGGCCAGTCGGCGTTACGTCCAGCATCTCCGGCTGTGGTACGCGCAGAGCCATCCGGACGAAGATTTCGCCGAGACCTTTGCGGTGTGGCTGCGGCCACGCTCGAACTGGCGGACGCGATATGCCGGATGGCCGGCGCTGAAGAAGCTCGAATATGTCGACGAGCTGATGAACGAGATTGCGGGAAAGCGGCCGCTGATCACGACGCGAGAGCGTGTCGATACGCTGGGGCGGCTCAGCCAGACGCTCGAAGAGCACTACAAGAAGAAGCAGGCGTTCTACGCCTTCACGCCGCCGAAGACCTACGACCGCGACCTCTCCCGGCTGTTTTCAGCCGATCCACGGCATCACCGCTCAAAGCCGGCCTCGGCCCTGATCAGGCGCCACCGCGCCCAGATCAGGCAATTGGTCGCGCGGTGGACGGGCGAGAACCAGCTCACGCTCGATGCCGTGCTCGATGACATGATCTCCCGCTGCCGCGAGCTCGATCTGCGCGCCGTCGGCCCCGAACAGAAGCTCGTTCTCGATTTCACTGTCCTTGTGACCGCCAAGACGATGCACGCGCTGTTTGGCCCGTCTCGGCGCAAATGGATCGCGCTATGAGGCGACTCCGTATTCTGGTCCTGATGCATCCGGACTTCCTGCCCCCGGACTCCTCCGACGGATACACCGCGCAGGAGGTCAATACGTGGAAAACCGAATACGACGTGGTGAGCACCTTGCGCACGGCCGGCCACGATGTCCGCCCGCTCGGCGCGCAGGAGGAGATCAAGCCGGTGCGCGAGGCGATCGAGGAGTTCAAGCCGCACATTGTTTTCACGTTGCTGGAGGAATTCCACAACAACGTCGCCTACGACCAGCACATCGCCAGCTATCTCGAACTGATGAAGGTCCCCTATACCGGGTGCAATCCGCGTGGCCTGATCCTGGCGCGCGGCAAGGATTTGTCCAAGACGCTGGTGCATCACCGCAGGATCGCGGCGCCGGCCTTCGCCGTCTTCCCGATGCGCCGCAAGGTGAAACGCCCGACGCGCCTTGCGCTGCCGCTGATCGTCAAGAGCCTGAACATGGATGGCTCGTTCGGCATCTCTCAGGCATCGATCGTCGACACCGACGAAAAGCTGGCGGAGCGCGTCGCCTTCATCCACGAGCGGGTCGAATCCGCCGCCATCGCCGAACAGTTCATCGAGGGGAGAGAGCTTTATGTCGGCGTGCTCGGCAACAACCGGCTGCGCGTCTTGCCGGTTTGGGAGCTGAAATTCGGCAGCATGGGCGGGCGCAGGTCGCGGCACATCGCCACCGAAAAGGCAAAGCATGACACCGACTATCAGGAGAAGGTCGGCATCGTCGACGGGCCGGCGAAGGACCTCGCGCCCGAAATCACCGCGCGCATCCAGCGCGCCGCAAAGCGCATCTACCGGGCACTTGGACTCGACGGCTACGCGCGCATCGATTTTCGTCTTGCCGCCGACGGCACGCCGTATTTCATCGAAGCCAACCCCAACCCCGAGATCGCCAAGAGCCAGGAGTTCGCCACGGCGGCTCAACATGCCGGGCTCAAATACCCGGACCTCCTGCAGCGCATCCTGACTCTCGGAATCAGCCGGGCCAAGGCGGGCGTGTCGCTGGGGTGAGGGCGGATCGGCTTGTGTGGCTATCGTAGGGTGGGCAAAGGAGCGAAGCGCCGTGCCCACCATCTCTCAGCATCACTTGCCCGAATGGTGGGCACGCTTCGCTTTGCCCACCCTACGGCAACTAGCTCGCCTCGGCCTTCGCGCTCACCACGTCGGCAAATGACTTGAAGAACTCCCCCGCCAGCTTCGTCGCGGTCGAATTGATCAGCCGCGCTCCCAACTGCGCGAGCTTGCCGCCGATCTGCGCATCGACTTCGTAATGCAACACCGTCACGTCGGCACTCTCGGATTCCAGCCGCACCAGCGCGCCGCCCTTGGCGAAGCCGGCGACGCCGCCTGAGCCCTCTCCTGAGATACGGTAACTGTTGGGCGGATCGAGATCAGACAGCGTCACCCTGCCGCCGAACGTTGCCTTCACCGGACCGACCCTGAAGATCACGGTCGCGGTCATCTCGTTCGGACCGGTCACCTCGAGCGACTGACAGCCGGGGATGCACTGCTTCAGCACATCGGGATCGTTCAGCGCGGCCCACACCTGATTGCGTGATGCCGGGATGCGCTGGCTGTCGTTCATCTGCATGATCGGTTCTCACTCTCTGCTTGCGGCCTGATTGGCGGCGCGCTGGCCGCGTCTCCGTTCCTGGGTGATCTCGGCGAGGATCGACATCGCGATCTCCTCCGGGGTGATGGCGCCGAGATCGAGCCCGGCGGGCGCCCTGAAATCATCGATCGCAGCAGCTATCGCGCCTTCCGCGATCAGCTTTGCGCGCAGCGACGCCATCTTGCGGCGGCTTCCGACGAAAGCGTGATAGTCGGCCCTGGTCGCGACGGCCGCGCGCAAGGCGGCTTCGTCGCCCTTGCCTTGCGTGGACACCACGACGAAGCGTTTGGCGTCGTTGAGATCGCCGAGCTGGTAGCCATCGATCATCGTATCGGCGTCCGGCTGCGCCGTGAGATCGGAGGCCGGCGCGGCGAGCGTGACGTGGTAGCCAAGCGTGCGCGCCTGCGCCGCAAGCGAGAGAGCCACTGGGCTCGCACCGAGGATGACGAGCGAGGGATGCGGCAGCACCGGCTCGACGAAAATATCCATCGTGCCCTTGCTCGGGCACATGTTGCTGACAAAACGGATGCCGTCGCGGCTCTCGCCCGCGCTGACGCCGAGCTCGGCCAGCAGGTTTTCCGGCTGCACCGAGACCATGCGCGGCTCGCCGTCGGCGAGCGCCTCGCGCGCCGCCTTGAGCACCGCGCCCTTGGCGCAGCCGCCGCCGATCCACCCCGCCACGATGGTGCCGTCGGCGGCGATGATCGCCTTTGCACCGGCCTTGGCCGCGGTCACCGACACCGTGCGCACGACGGTCGCGAGCACAAAGGCACGCTCTGCGGCTTTCATCTGGGCCACGAGATCCAGCACTTCGACGTGAGCGGTCATCGGTGCCTCCTCTAGAGCTTTGCCAGATAAGGTTCGAGCGCGCGCAGGCTGTTCAGCGAATTTGCCGGCGCGTAGAGATCGACATGCGGCAGCGCCGCTCTTATGCCCCTGGCTTCAGGCGTATAGCCCTCCCACGCCATCATCGGATTGAGCCAGACGATGCGGCGGCAGCGCCGCGCCAGCGCGGCCATTTCCCGACCGAGCAAGGCAGCATCGCCGGTCTCGTAGCCGTCGGACACGATCATCACACAGCTGCGCGAATGGATCACCCGCGCGGCATGCCAGCGGTTGAAGGCTTGTAAGGACTCGCCGATCCTGGTGCCGCCGCCCGCGCCTTGTGCCATGATCGAGAGCCGGTCGAGCGCGCGGCCGGCGTCCTTCTCCTTCATGGCATCGGAGACATAGGCAAGGCGAGTGTGAAACAAAAACGCCTCGGCTTCGCGGAACTCGTCGAGCACGCCATGGATGAAGCGCAGGAACACCGAGGTGTACATGCTCATCGATCCGGAGGCGTCGAGCAGCACGATGAGCCGCAGCGGCTTGTCCTTGCGTTGCCGTTTCACGAGAGCGATCGGCACGCCGCCATGGCTGATGTTGCGGTGGATGGTACGCCTGAGATCGAGCCGGTAGCCGCGCCGGCGCGCCAGATCGCGGCGAGTCAGCCGCGTGCGCATCACCCTTGCGAGCTGGGCGGCCGCCTCATGGGCCTGCGCGACCTGGTCGGGATCGCCGAGCTTTCGGAAATCGACCTCAGCGAGATTGTCGGCACGCGAAGCACCTTCCATGCGGCCCTCGCCGGCGCGCCCGTCCGGCGCATCGTCCGAAGACGGAAGCTGGTCGGTGGCGGATTGACCGCCACCCTGCTCTGCTTTCGTGTCCTGCAAGCTCTTCAGCGACGGATTGCTGGCGCCCGGGGCCGCGCCGATGGTACGAGAGCGCGAGCGTGCGCGCTTGCCGAGCCAGAATGCGTCGAACAGTCCGTCGAACTTGTCCCAATCGGACTTGCGCGCCGAAAACAGATGCTTGAACGCCGCGCGCAACAGGCCAGGTCGTACCGCATAGCCAGCCGACATCAGCGTCGCCGCATCCTGCCCTTCGGCAAGCCCGACGCGAAAGCCTGCATCGCGCAGCGTGCGGAGAAAGGCCGCAAGCTTCGCGGAGACGAGGCGGGAGACCTCGTTGAGGTCCTCATATCCGGGGCTGGAGCCACAGCAGCTCATGCGACCTTCCCGAGCAGGCGCTGGGTCACCTCGCCCGTGACGCGCGCGCGATCTTCGTGGGTCTTCAGCAGGCAGACCATCGTCTCGTGCACGGTCTCGGGCGCGTCGTGGAGATCACGAACGTCGAGACCGACGAGGGCGGCCGCCCAATCCAGCGTCTCAGCGACGCCCGGGACTTTTCGTAACTCCTCCTTGCGCACGCCCTCCACCATGCGCGCGATCTGGAGCGACAGCGATTGGCTTGCACCGGCGATCCGCGCCAGGATGATACGGGCCTCGCGGTCGACGTCGGGATAATCGACATAGTGATAGAGGCAGCGACGGCGCAGCGCATCGGAGAGCTCGCGCGTGCCGTTCGAGGTCAGCACCACATGCGGGATCGTGACGGCGGAAATGGTGCCGAGCTCGGGGATCGAGATCTGGAAGTCGGACAACAGCTCGAGCAGGAACGCCTCGAACTCGTCGTCGGCGCGGTCGATCTCGTCGATCAACAGCACCGGCGCCTGTGCGCGGCGGATCGCGGCGAGCAAGGGGCGCTCCAGTAGGTATTTTTCCGAGAAGACCTGGTCCTCGATACTGTCAGTGCCGCGATGCGCCTGGATCGCCAACAATTGGCGCTGGTAATTCCATTCATAAAGCGCGGAGGATTGGTCGAGCCCCTCATAGCATTGCAGCCGGATCAGCTCGGTCGTGTGCACTTTTGCCAGTGCTTTCGCGACCTCCGTCTTGCCGACGCCCGCCTCGCCTTCCAGCAGCAGCGGACGTCGCAGCAATTGCATCAGCGAGATCGCGGTCGTGAGATCCGCATCGGCGATGTATCCCGACGCGGCCAAAGCTTGCGCGATCTCGTCACGGCCCTTCATCGCTACGCCACCGCGCCCAGATCCTTTGCCGCCTTCCAGTTGCGCCAGAAATCGTGCGGCATCTGGATGTGCTTGGACCCTAAGAACGAGAACGCGTCGTTGACGGCGTTGGAGAAGGCCGGCACGCCGCCGACATTCGGGCTTTCGCCGACACCCTTGGCGCCGATCGGGTGATGCGGCGACGGGGTGACGGTGAAGTCGGTCTCCCAATGCGGCGTCTCGACCGCGGTTGGCATGAAGAAGTCCATGAACGAGCCGGTGACGACATTGCCGACCTCGTCGTAACGGATCTCCTGGCCCATTGCGATGGCGAAGGCTTCGGTGAGGCCGCCATGAATCTGGCCCTCAATGATCATCGGGTTGATGCGGGTGCCGCAATCGTCGAGCGCGTAGAAGCGCCGAACATTGTACACGCCGGTATCGACGTCGATGTCCATCACGCAGAGATAGGCGCCGAACGGATAGGTCATGTTGGGCGGATCGTAGTAACTCACCGCCTCCAGCCCCGGCTCCATGCCCGGCGGGACGGAGTTGTAGGCCGCCCAGCAGATATCCTTCATCGACATGAATTTTTCCGGCAGGCCCCTCACCCGGAAGCCGTCGATGTCGAATTCGAGATCGTCCTCGTGGACTTCGAGCTTGTAGGCTGCGATCATCTGCGCCTTGGCCTTGATCTTTCGCGCAGCCATCGCGATCGCGGCACCCGCCACCGGTGTCGAGCGTGAGCCATAAGTGCCGAGCCCGTAAGGCGCAGTGTCGGTGTTGCCCTCTTCCACCATGATGTTGTCGGCGGGAATGCCGATCTCGGTTGCGATGATCTGCGCCCAGGTGGTCTCGTGGCCCTGGCCCTGGCTCTTGGAGCCGACCCGCGCGATCCCGGCGCCGGTCGGGTGCATCCGGATCTCGCAGGAGTCGAACATCGCAATGCCGAGGATGTCGCAATTCTTCGACGGGCCGGCGCCGACGATCTCGGTGAAGAAGGAGACGCCGAGGCCCATGATGTCGCGGGTCTCGCCACGCGCGAAGGCCGCACGCTTCTCGGCCTGCTCCTTGCGGAGCGCGGCGTAGCCGGTGGTCTCCATCATCTTGCGCATGGCGGTGTGGTAATCGCCGGAATCGTATTCCCAGCCCAAGGCCGAGTGATACGGGAACTGCTCCGGCTTGATGAAGTTCTTCAGCCGCAGCTCCGCCGGGTCCATGTTGAGCTTCTGCGCCAGAATATCCATGGCGCGCTCGATGCAATAGGCCGCCTCAGTGACGCGGAACGAGCAACGGTAGGCGACACCGCCCGGCGCCTTGTTGGTGTAGACGCCGTCGACCGCCAGATGCGCGGTCGGGAAGTCATAGGAACCGGTGACGATGTTGAAGAAGCCGGCCGGCCATTTCGACGGATCGGCGCAGGCATCGAACGCGCCGTGATCGGCAAGCACGTGGACGCGCAGGCCGGTGACCGTGCCGTCCTTGGTCGCCGCGATCTCGGTGGTCATGTGATAGTCGCGCGCGAACGAGGTCGCGGTGAGGTTCTCGATGCGGTCCTCGACCCATTTCACCGGCTTGCCGGTGACGATGGAGGCGACGGCCGCACAGATGTAGCCGGGATAGGCGCCGACCTTGTTGCCGAAACCGCCGCCGATATCGGGCGCGATCACGTGGATCTTGTGCTCCGGAATCTTTGCGATCAGCGCCACCACGGTGCGGATCACATGCGGAGCCTGGAACGTGCCGTAGATCGTCAGCTCGCCCTTGATCTTGTCGAAGGAGCAGACGCACTGGCAGGTCTCCAGCGGCGACGGATGCGTGCGGTGATAGGAGATCATCTCCTTGATCGTGACCTCCGCCTTTCTGAAGGCAGCGTCGGTCAGATCCTTGTCACCGACCATCCACTCAAAAATGTGGTTGTTGTGCTTGCGAGGTCCGTGCGCCCCGGACATCTTGCCAACGAGGTCCTCGCGCAGCACCGGTGCGTCGGCGTCCATCGCCTTGAAGGGATCGACCAGAGGCGGCAGCGGCTCGTATTCGACGATGACCTTGTTGATGCCGTCATCGGCGGCGTAACGGTCGGTCGCGACGACGAAGGCCACTTCCTGGTTCTGGAACAGCACCTTGCCGTCGGCCAAGACCATCTGGACGTCGCCGGCGAGCGTCGGCATCCAGGCGAGGTTGACCGTCTTCAGCGTCTCGGCGGTGATGACCGCCAGCACGCCGGGCACTTTCAGCGCCTCGCTGTCGTCGATCTTTGTGACGCGCGCATGCGGATGCGGGGAGCGAACGAAGTCGCCGTGCAGCATGCCGGGCAGCTTGATATCGTCGACGTAATTGCCCCTGCCTTGTGTAAAGCGGATGTCCTCGACGCGCTTGCGCTTGCAGCCCATGCCTTCGAGCGCGGCGGTGCGTTGTTCCCGCGTGGGAGTGAGGTCATTCATTCTGCGGCCTCCTGGAATTCCACGCCGTTGATCTTGGCGCTAGCGTACTGGATTGCTTTGACGATGTTCTGGTAGCCGGTGCAACGGCAGATGTTGCCGGAGATGCCCATCCGGATTTCCGGCTCGCTCGGCGAGGGATTTTCCTTCAGCAACCGATGCGCACGGACGATCATGCCGGGCGTGCAGAAGCCGCATTGCAGGCCGTGCATCATCCGGAAGCCTTCCTGGAGCGCCGACAGCGTGCCGTCGGCATTGGCGATGCCTTCGATCGTGATGATGTCGGAGCCGTCGGCCTGCACCGCGAACACGGTGCAGGATTTCACCGACATGCCGTCGATATCGACGGTGCAGGCGCCGCAATGGGTGGTCTCGCAGCCGATATGGGTGCCGGTCAGCTGCAAATTCTCGCGGATGAAGTGCACCAGCAGCGTGCGCGGCTCCACGAGGCCTTCGACCTCGGCGCCGTTCACCTTCATGGTCACATGTGTTTTTGCCATCGATCCTCTCCCCTATTTCGCGATGGCGACTGCGCGCTGAAGCGCGCGCGTCACCATGATGCCGCCGACATGCTTGCGGTATTCAACGGGCCCGCGGGCATCGGCGGCCGGCGACATGATCGCCGAGGCTGCCGATGCCGCCTTCTTTAGCGTCGCCGGATCGAGGCTGGTGCCGATCACGGCGTTGGCGGCGTCGGTCGCGAGCAGCGGCGTCTCGTGGACATTGGTGAGGCCGATGACGCAGCTCGCGACCTTGCCGCTTGCCATGGTCAGCACAACAGCAGCCGCCGCGGTCGCGTAATCGCCGACCTTGCGCTTGAGCTTTTCGTAGGCGTAGCCGTGGCCGGCGGCCGGTACGGGGAACGAGATGGAGGTGAGGATCTCACCGGGCTCGAGCGCCGTGAAGTAAGCCCCCTGATAGAAGTCGGCCGCCGGCACGTCGCGCGCGCCGCCGGGTCCTTCGAGCCGATAAGTCGCGCCCAGCGTCATCATCAGCGCCGGCATGTCGTTGCCGGGATCGCCATTGGCGACATTGCCGCCGATGGTGCCGCGGTAGCGCACCTGCGGGTCGGCGATGAGAAGCGCCGTCTCGTGCAGGATCGGCGCGGATCTGGCGATCTCGTCGGACGCCAGCAGATCATGCTGGGTGGTCATCGCGCCAATGACGAGATTGGTGCCGTCGCGGCGGATGCCCTTGAGGTTTGCGATGCCGTGCAAATCGATCAGATGGGCGGGGGTTGCGAGCCGGAGCTTCATCATCGGCACCAGGCTGTGTCCGCCAGCCAGTGGCCGCGCATCCTCGCCGAGGTCGGTCAAGAGTTTGACGGCATCGGCGACGCTCGCCGGCCGGTAATAGCTGAATGAGCCCGGGATCATCATCACCTCCCACAATCGTCCTTGGCGCTGACGGCGCGGACGTTGAAGGGACGGTCTCCCCGGGAGCGACCGGCCGCAACACGAGCGGCACGGAACAGCGGATTTCGCACGAGTTGCGGCGAGGAACGCACGAATTGCGTCAGGGTCGGCGACGTATGAGCCGCGATCTCGCTGCAACCTCTCCCGTCTGCGGGGGAGGTCGGCGCGAAGCGCCGGGTGGGGGCTCTCTCCTCATAGGGACTGTCCCGTTGCGGAGACACCCTCACCCCAACCCTCTCCCGCAGGCGGGAGAGGGAGTGCACCTCCAACGGAGATCTACGCGTGCCGCCGGTTCACCAGCCCCAGCCTTGCCTTCACCTCGGCGATCTTCGCCCGGCTCACGGGCACCCGGTGCGGGGACGGGCCGTCGAGCTCGAGCACGGCGCCGTCGCCCTCCCTGCGGACCAGCGCGACATGGGGAATCGCGACGATGTGGCTGCGATGCACCCGCAGGAACAGCGAGGGATCGAGCTGCGCCTCGGCCTCCGAGATTGACCACGGGCACATCCGCTCGCGGGTACCGTCATGCACACGCGTGTAGTGTGCGTCGGCGCGGACACTGCGGACGTCGGCCGTGTCGATGAAGTGCGTGCCGTCGGCGCCCTCGACCGGCAGCCGCGGAACGGGCGCGCGCGGCGGCTGGCCGAGACCGCCGAGCGGCGCCGGCATCGGCCGCGGCGATGCAGACGCCTGAGTCATCGGCTCCGGCGCGACGGACGGGGAGATCGGATCGACCATCACCGCAGTCGCCGCCTGCCGCCGTTGGTCCGGGACGAGTGAGAGCAGGAAACCGGCCGCGATCACGAAGCAGAGCACGGCAACCACGATGGACAGAATTTGCTGCGACGCGGCAAGGCCGCCGCCGAGATGCTGATGCCCGCCGGCCGTCAGCGGCTCGAAATGCATGCCGAGCATCGCCGTGTAATGCATGCCGGAAACCGCAATGCCGAAGGCGATCGAGCTGACGATCAGGCGAACGCCCTCCTGCTGCGCCAGAAAAGCGCGCAAGCCGCCATAGGCGGTGACAACAGCGACCAGGACCGACAGCAGCACCATCGTCCGGTCGTGCGCGATCGCAAAGGGCCCGGCGAGACCATGGATTCCGACGTAATGCATGCTGGCGATGCCGACGCCGAGCAGCACGGCCGACGATGCCACCCTCTTTAATGACGGTTCGCCGATCGAGACGAAGAACAGGGAGATGCCGACCACCAGCGCGCAGATCAGGAACGAGATGATGGTGGGCAGGACCAGATAGACCGTATCCGGCGGCAGCGGCGCGGCCAGCATCCCGACGAAATGCATGGTCCAGATGCCGACGGCCAGAAACGCCGCCGCACCCGCGAGCAGCAAGCGATTGCTGACGCCGGGCGTGTTGCGGATGCGAGCCGCAAGCGCAAAGCCGGTATAGCCACCCAGGCTCGCGATCGCCACAGAGAGCGCGACGAGATAGGGATCGTGTCCTTCGAACATGATCTTGTCGGCCGCCCCGTCTCCACGGCACGGCCTCCTCCCGCCGCCGACTTTATAGGGACGGCAGCGGGATTGACAATCAGCGGCGTGTGAGGGGAGCGCTTACACAATCCCCGCCGCGACTTGGCCGCGCAGGCGCTCCAGGCCGAGCAACGTCTCCGCACAGGCTGCCGCGACCTCGACGCCCTTGATCGCAAAGTGCCTGCGGAAGAAATCGTAGTGCACTTCGGTCTCGTGGAATTGCTGCGGCGTCAGCACCGCTGAGAACACCGGCACCTCGGTGCGGAGCTGCACGTCCATCAGCGCCTTGATCACGGTGTCGGCGACGAACTCGTGGCGATAGATGCCGCCGTCAACGACGAGGCCCGCCGCGACGATCGCGGTGTAGCGCCGGGTCTTGGCGAGGATCTGCGCGTGCAGCGGGATCTCGAACGAGCCCGGCACCTCGAACACGTCGACATGGGTGAGGTGGCGCGCTTCGGCCTCCTTCACGAAGGCGATGCGGGCTTCCTCGACCACGTCGCGGTGCCAGCAGGCCTGCACGAAGGCCACCCGCTGTGGCTTTGCGAAGCGCGGGTGTTCAGACGCCGGATCCTGCGGAACCGGCGGTTGGGTGACTTGAGAGGTTTCGGTTTGGGGATCTTGCAACATCTGATTCATGGCTTTCCTCAGTTAAGGACCAGAATCAGGGCACACGGAACGACAAACAGCCGCATCTTGCGATGCGTCTGCCACCGACCGTTCTCTTTCATCCGGACTTTAACCGTCGGCTTCGGAGTTGCACCGAATCTGCTGACCCTTCCCTTTGGGAATATCCCTTTTTCAGGAATATCCTTGGGGAAGGCGCTCGCGGGCTTAGGCCTTTCGACCCTTACCGCCGGTGGGGACTTTCACCCCGCCCTGAGAACATCGGCCGTTCGGAATGAACGACCTGACCGGAAATATGACGCCGGTAAGTGGCCACAGCAAGCCTGTTCCGCATGGGAAATCCGCATGGTCCCATGCCGCCATGGAGGTTCTCTTGGGGGTCCGGCCCTCGCGCGGCGGAATTAACGATTGGGCGCTTCCTGCGAGTCCGATTCCGATTTGTTCTTTTCGTTAATAATTATGGCGGAGATGAGCTGTGGACGAACGAGTCCTGACTTGTGGACGGACTCGGCAGCCGGTTGCGCAGATTCCGCAAATCACATCAGTTGATCCGCGACAAGCCCGCGCTGATCCCGGGATCGCAACAGCGACTCCTAACGGATCACCTTAGCAACGTTAAGGGAGCGCGCGCCGGACCAACTGCGTGCGTATCAAAGACAACAAAAAGGCAAGAGGTCGAGACGGCATGTCCCTGCTCGAAGGCACTATTGATTCCCGAAATCACCCGCTCGCGGTGGTCGAGGATATTGCTGCCAGCAACAACTGGCCGTTCGAACGCTCCGGCGAAGACGAACTCACGATTGTCTCGAAGGGACAATGGACCGACTACCAGATCTCCTTCACCTGGATGGGCGAGATCGAGGCGCTGCATCTGGCCTGCGCGTTCGACATGAAGGTTCCCGTCGCGCGCCGGCCGGAGGTGCAGCGGCTCGTTGCCGCGATCAACGAGCAGTTGTGGGTCGGGCATTTCGACCTGTGGACCAACACCGGCATGATCATGCATCGCCAGGCGCTGGTGCTGCCGGGTGGGCTCACCGCCTCGACCGCGCAATGCGAAGCCATGCTCGCCGGCGCCATCCACGCCAGCGAGCGCTATTTCCCGGCGTTCCAGTTCGTGGTGTGGGCGGGCAAGACCACGACGGAAGCAATGGACGCGGCGATGTTCGATACGGCGGGCGAGGCGTAGGCCTCCCTGAGACGGTGAGTGAGCCACCGCTCTCTCCTCACCGTCGTCCCGGCGAAGGCCGGGACCCATACCGCGTGATGTCTCCGTATCGTGCGATGCTTGTTGCCAACACCTTCATCCACTAAAACCATTCGTGGTTATGGGTCCCGGCCTTCGCCGGGACGACAGCTTTGTTTGTGGTGACCGCAGTGACCGACAACAGCACTCTCCAAAACATCACCGGCACCATCCTGCTTGCCGGCGCTGGCAAGATGGGCGGCGCGATGCTGACGGGGTGGCTTTCGGGCGGGCTCGATCCGCGCCGCGTCGCGGTGATCGATCCGCACCTCTCGCCCGAGATCAGCGCGCTTGCCGCGAAAGGCGTTGCGCTCAATCCTGATGTGAAGGCGGCAGGTCAGGTCGAGACGCTCGTCGTCGCGGTCAAGCCGCAATATTTTCGCGAGGCCGGCGCCGGGCTGAAGCCATTCGTCTCGGAGAAGACCTCGGTGGTGTCGATCATGGCGGGAACCACGATCGCCTCGCTTGGCGAGGTCTGCGGCGGCGCCGTGGTGCGCGCGATGCCGAACACGCCGGCCGCGATCGGCCGCGGCATCACCGTCGCGGTCGCGGCGAACAATGTCAGCGCGCATCAACGCGCAGTGGCCGATGCTCTGCTGCGTGCCACGGGCTCAGTCGAATGGGTCGAGGACGAAAGCCTGATGGATGCGGTCACCGCCGTCTCCGGCTCCGGCCCGGCCTATGTGTTCCTGCTTGCCGAGGAGCTCGCGCGCGCCGGCGTCGAAGCGGGACTGCCAGAGGCGCTGGCAACGAAGCTTGCACGCGAGACCGTCGCCGGCTCCGGCGAGCTCTTGCACCAATCGGAGCTTCCATCGAGCACGCTGCGCCAGAACGTCACCTCGCCCGGCGGCACCACCGCCGCAGCCCTCGGCGTGTTGATGGGTGAGCCCGGCCTGCGCGACCTGATGATCCGCGCGATCGCGGCCGCGACGCAGCGGTCGAAGGAATTGGCGAAGTAGCGGCTACGCCCCCAACCGCTTGTTGAACATCTCGACATTGACGAGACCGCGCGCATGGCGGCCCTCGCCGAGCTTGCGCGTGCCCTCGAACGCCTCGACCTCGAAGCGGATGATACGGCGTTCGACCGCAACCACCTTCGCTGTGGTCCGCACTGTTGCACCAACCAAGGCTGCCGCAAGATGGCGGATGTCGACCTCGGTGCCGACGGTGACCCAGCCCGGCCTTAGCGCCGCGCGGATCGCGTCGCCCGATGTCATCTCCATCTCCAGGATCATCATCGGGGTCGCATAGACCATGGGCATACCGGGCACGAAATGCCCGACCGTGCGCTCCACCGGCACCACCAGCGTGCGCTCAGCGCTCATGTCGATTGTGATGAAGTCGCGTGCGTCCATGGTGCCTCACACACGGTGTCGTCCCGGCGAAGGCCGGGACCCATAGCCACAGGCCGCAGTTTGGCGAAGGCTCGGAGTTTCCTGCTTGCGCCCACAACCGCTCCCTGGGGTTATGGGTCCCGGCCTTCGCCGGGACGACAGTCTTGGATGCCGCGCTAACCGTCGCTACTTCTTCGCCGCCGCCGCGCGCTCCACAAAGGTCTTGCCGCCCTTCATCTTGTGGGCGAGCGGAGCTTCGTTGATCTGGATGACGACGGCGTCGGCATCGACGCCGAGATTCTTCACCAGTGCCTGGGTGATGTCGCGCATCATGCCGGCCTTCTGTTCATCGGTGCGGCCCACGGCCATGCTGACGGTGATCTCAGGCATTGTCTTCTCCCTGCTGCGTTCGTCATGGCCGGGCTTGTCCCGGCCATCCACGTTCTCTTCCATCAAACAGGACGTAGATGCCCGGGACAAGCCCGGGCATGACGCTGCTTGCGAATGGCTAGCCCCAGCTCACGTCATGGCGCGCCAAGACCTCGCGCACTTTTGCGACGAGATCGGCTTCGCTGCACGAGAACTGCGCCGGGCGGCTCTCGCGCCATTCCTGGTTGGAGGCGATGGCGGCAGCCGCCTTCGCGCCCTCGACCAGATCCTTGATCTGCACCTCGCCGCGCGCTTTTTCATCCGAGCCCTGGATGATGACGCAGGGCGCGTTGCGGCGGTCGGCATATTTGAGCTGGTTGCCCATGTTCTTGGGATTGCCGAGATAGAGCTCGGCGCGGATGCCGGCGGTGCGCAGGTGAGCTACCATCTTCTGGTAATCGGCGACGCGGTCGCGGTCGAACACGGTGACGACGACGGGACCGAACTCAGGGCGCGTATCGAGCTTGCCGAGCAGCGTCAGCGCAGCCTGGAGCCGCGACACGCCGATCGAGAAACCGGTCGCCGGCACCGGCTCGCCGCGGAAGCGCGAGACGAGCCCGTCATAGCGGCCACCGCCACCGACCGAGCCGAAGCGCACGGGACGGCCCTTCTCGTCCTTGGTCTCGAGCAGGAGTTCGACCTCGTAGACGGGGCCGGTGTAATATTCGAGGCCGCGCACGACGGACGGATCGATCTTGATGCGGTCTGCACCGTAACCCGACGCCGTGACCAGCTTGGCAATCTCTTCCAGCTCACTCACGCCGGCCTGACCAACTTCGCTCTTGGCCAAATAGGTTTCTGCCGCCGCAATGGCCTCTTTCCAATCGTCGCGTGGTTTGGTGATGGCCAGAACCACGTCAGCTTCCGCCGCGCTCAAATTCGCGCCCTTCGTGAAGTCGCCCTTGCCTTCTTCGCCGCCATCCCACCTGCCGGGACCGAGCAATTTGCGCACTTCGTCGGCAGGAAACTTGTCGAGCTTGTCGATGGCGCGCAGCACAGTCAGTCTGCGCGCGGCGTTCTCATCGCCCGCGAGCCCGATTGCTTCCAGAACGCCGTCGAGCACTTTTCGGTTGTTCACCTTTACGACGTAGGAACCGCGCGCGATGCCGAGCGCCTCCATCGTGTCCGCCGCCATCATGCAGATCTCGGCATCCGCCGCCGGCGTCGCCGAGCCGACCGTATCCGCGTCGAACTGCATGAACTGGCGGAAGCGGCCGGGGCCGGGCTTCTCGTTGCGGAACACGTAGCCGACGCGATAGCTGCGGTAGGGCAGGACCAGACCATCGGTCCCGTATCGCTCGCCGACGTAACGGGCGAGCGGCGCGGTCAAATCGTAGCGCAGCGAAATCCACTGCTCGTCGTCGTCCTGGAACGAGAACACGCCCTCGTTCGGGCGATCCTGGTCGGGCAGGAATTTGCCGAGCGCGTCGGTGTATTCCATCGCCGGTGTCTCCACCGGCTCGAACCCGTAGAGCTCGTAGACGGCGCGAATTTTCTCGACCATCTCGCGCGTCGCCCGGATCGCGGCGGGATCGCGATCCTCGAGCCCGCGCGGCAGCCGCGCCTTCAGTTTCTGGGGTTTTTTGGTCATGTCGCTCGTTGCAAGCTTTGAAAGTCAACGTTGACTTACAGCATAAACGTTGGCTGACAACCCTGAAACGGCGCTTTTCACCTCGCCCCGCTTGCGGGGAGAGGTCGGAATGCGCGCGGAACGCGCGGATTCCCGGTGAGGGGGACTCTCCGCGAATCCGTCTTTCACCACCCCCGCGGAGACTCCCCCTCACCCTACCCTCTCCCCGCAAGCGGGGAGAGGGGAAGAGATCGAGACTCAAATCACCTTTTTGATCCAGCTGTGCGGATCGTTGGTGCGGCCGTACTGGATGTCGACGAGCTGCTTGCGCAGGCCCATGGCGACGGGGCCGGCGACGCCGCCGCTGATCTCGAAATCGCCGCTCACCGAGCGCACCTTGCCGATCGGCGAGATCACGGCGGCGGTGCCGCAGGCAAAAGCTTCCTTCAGCTTGCCGCTCGCCGCATCCTTGCGCCACTGGTCGATCGAATAGGGCTCCTCGCGCACCGTCTTGCCCGCATCCCTGGCGAGCGCGATGATGGAGTCGCGGGTGATGCCGGGCAAAATCGTGCCTAGCGGCGGCGTCGAGAGCGAGCCGTCGTCGAACACGAAGAAGACGTTCATGCCGCCGAGCTCCTCGATGTAGCGGCGCTCGATTGCGTCGAGGAAGACGACCTGATCGCAGCCGTGCTGGATAGCTTCGGCCTGCGCGCGCAGGCTCGCGGCATAGTTGCCGCCGCATTTGACGGCGCCCGTGCCGCCGATCGCGGCGCGTGTGTAATTCTCCGACACCCAGATCGACACCGGCGCAGGCCCGCCCTTGAAATAGGAGCCGACCGGCGAGGCAATCACCGCGAAGATGTATTCGGACGACGGCTTCACGCCGAGGAAGGTCTCGCTCGCGATCATGAAGGGCCGCAGATAGAGGCTGCCCTCGCCGCCCGGCATCCAGGCGCGGTCGATGCGCACGACCTGCTCGACCGCCTCGATGAAGACGTCCTCGGGGACCTGCGCCATCGCCATGCGGTCGGCCGAATCCTTGAAGCGCCGCGCATTGGCGTCGGGGCGGAACAGGTTCACGCCGCCGTCGTCGCGCTTGTAGGCCTTCAGTCCCTCGAAAATTTCCTGCGCGTAGTGCAGGACAGCGCCGGCCGGATCGAGCTGGAAATTGGCGCGCGCCTCGATGCGCGCCTCATACCAGCCGCCCTTGGCCTGGTTGTAGCGGACGATCGCCATATGATCGGTGAAGACCCGCCCGAAGCCGGGGTCCACCAGCTTGGCCACGCGGTCCTTTTCGGAGGTCGGATTGGATGCGGGCTGGATGTCGAATTTCATGCTCATGTCCTTGGCTCCCGCTGCCGATGGCGGCGCTGTTCTGGCGCCGGCCTGCCCTGTTCGGGCCCGGCTGGCTTGATTAGGTTCCTGGCTGGACCACCGCCAGCCTTGTTACGGCCGGTTTCCGTGGCCAGCATGTCGCCGAGGACATGCTTTTGCGGAAGGCGGAAGTCCAGTATGTTTTGCCGAAATGCCGCTCGACAATCGTACGGTAGATCTGATCCGGCCTTCGCCGCCTGTTCGGCACTCTCCGGCCGCCCTTGAAACTGCCACCCGACGCGAAACGATCTAAAATTTCGTGCGGGCTGATCGTTTTGTAACATTGAACCCAAGATACGTCAATATGCCTGACATAAATTTCGCGACTCCCTCTCATGACGCTGCCGAGACCAAGCCGGCCGCGCCCGAAGGAAGCAATTTGCGCTGGGATATCATCGAGCTGCTGTTCTTCGCCTATCGCGATTTCGTCGGCGATCCCGACCAGGAGCTGGAGGCATTCGGCTTCGGCCGGGCCCATCACCGCGTCATCCACTTCGTCTATCGTTATCCCGGGCTCAAGGTCGCCGACCTCCTCGATGTCCTGCGCATCACCAAGCAATCGCTCGGCCGCGTGCTCAAGCAGCTGCTGGACGAGGGCTACATCGTGCAGAAGACCGGCGACAACGATCGCCGCCAGCGCCTGCTTTACACAACACCCAAGGGCGAGGCGCTGGTGCAGAAGCTCGCCGGCCTCCAGACCACGCGGATCACCAAGGCGCTGGCCGAGATGGCGCCGCAGGATGCCGAGACCGTCAAGCGCTTCCTGCGCGCGATGATCGACCGCGAGGATCCGGACAAGGTGCTGGAGACGATCTTCGCCACCGTCAATCAAGACGCAAAGGAGTGACTGTGCCGCTCGCTGCCACGCTCGCCCGCCCGCCGGCGCAACCGGCCGACGATGCCCCGCATCTCCTGCTGGTCGACGACGACCGCCGCATCCGCGATCTGCTGTCGCGCTTCCTCGCCAGCGAAGGCTACCGTGTCACCACCGCCGCAAGCGCGGGCGATGCGCGGTCAAAACTGTTGGGCCTGCATTTTGACCTGTTGATCCTCGACGTCATGATGCCCGGCGAGACCGGCTTCGATCTTGCCCGCTTCATCCGGACATCTTCATCGGTGCCGATCGTGATGCTGACGGCCCGCCATGAAGCCGAAGCTCGCATCGAGGGCCTGCAAATCGGCGCCGACGATTACGTGGCAAAACCGTTCGAGCCGCGTGAGCTTGCGCTGCGCATCAACAACATCCTCAAGCGCGCCGCGCCACCGCCGCAGGCCGCATTGGTCGAGAAAATCGCATTCGGCCCCTACATCTATCATCTCGATCGCGGCGAGTTGCGCCAGGGCGAGGAGGTCATCCACCTCACCGACCGCGAGCGCGAGATGCTGCGCATCCTGTCGGAGGCGCCAGGCGAGACCGTGCCGCGCAGCGCGCTGACCGGCAATGGCAGCGTCAACGAGCGCGCCGTCGACGTGCAGATCAACCGCCTGCGGCGCAAGATCGAGACCGACCCCGCCAATCCCCTGTTCCTCCAGGCAGTGCGCGGCATCGGCTACCGGCTGGTGGCCTCGCCATAAGATCAGAGCGGTGAAACACGACCAATGAGCACGATTGACACCGGCCTGACGCTGCTCCGAAGCGCCGCCGGGCGCGTCTCCGCCGCCAATGGCTGGATGGGCAATGCGTTCAAGGGCTGGATGCCGACCGGTCTCTATGCCCGTGCGCTGCTGATCATGATCGTGCCGATGGTGATCCTCCAGACCGTGGTCGCCTTCGTGTTCATGGAGCGGCACTGGAACACGGTGACGCGGCGCTTGTCGCAGGCCGTGGTGCAGGACGTCGCCAGCCTCATTGACGTCTACAAGGGCTATCCGCAGGACAAGGACCGCGCGCAACTGCGCCGCATCGCCGAGCGCATGCAGCTCGTGGTCGATTTTCTTCCCGTCGGCGACATGCCGCCACCCGGACCAAAGCCGTTCTTCTCGCTGCTCGACCAGACGCTGTCGGTGCAGCTCGGCCGCCAGATCGGGCGCTCGTTCTGGATCGACACGGTTGGCCGCTCCAACCTCGTCGAGATCCGCATCCAGCTCGACGATGCCGTGATGCGCGTGTTCGCCCAGCGCAGCGCCGCCTACGCCTCGAACTCGGAAATCTTCCTGTTCTGGATGGTCGGCACGTCGTCGATCCTGCTGATCGTCGCGGTGCTGTTCCTGCGCAACCAGATCAAGCCGATCCTGCGGCTTGCCGACGCCGCCGAAAGCTTTGGCAAGGGCCGCGAGGCACCGAACTTCAGACCGCGCGGCGCGCGCGAGGTGCGGCGCGCAGCGGTCGCATTCCTGGAGATGAAATCGCGCATCGAGCGCACGATGGAGCAGCGCACCGCGATGCTCGCCGGCGTCAGCCACGATCTGCGCACCATCCTGACCCGCTTCAAGCTCGAGCTGGAGCTGATCGGCGACAGCCCCGAACTGGAGGGCATGCGCAAGGACGTCGACGAGATGTCGATGATGCTGGAGGACTACCTCGCCTTTGCCCGTGGCGATTCCGGCGAGCAATCGCAGCCGACCGACATGGCGCAGGCGCTCGAGGAGCTGCGCAGCGACGCCGAACGCCACGGCCATACCGCGACCGTGACCTTCCACGGCCTGCCCGTGGTGACCGTGAAGCCGGCCTCGTTCAAGCGCTGCCTCGCCAACCTCGTCACCAATGCCGCACGCTACGGCAAGAGCATCGCCATCACCGGCCAGCGCGATCACCGCTATCTGACCGTCACGGTCGACGACGACGGCCCCGGCATTCCCGCCCATTTGCGCGAAGAGGTGTTCAAGCCGTTCCTGCGGCTGGACAACGCCCGCAACCAGGACGAAGGCGGCACGGGCCTGGGGCTCGCGATCGCCCGCGACATCGCCCGTTCCCATGGCGGCGACATCACGCTCGGCGACAGCCCGATGGGCGGATTGCGCGCGAGCGTGCGGATTCCGGTTTAGCCGAACGTAGCCCGGATGGAGCGAAGCGTAATCCGGGACTTTACACGACGGAGATAGTGTCCCGGATTTTGCTTCGTTCCATCCGGGCTACGATCCTACTTACTTTGGCAGCAGCGCTTTCAGCTTGTCGACGTCGCGCACGTTCATCTTGAAGCCGCCGGGCATCACGATGTCGCCGGGCTTCTGATCGGGCTTGCAGGCCCCCACCCATTTGGCTTCGAGCGTCATGGTCGTGTCGCGCCCTGCGCTGCCGGCCGGGCCGCCCTGTGCATGCGAGGAGGTCTTCACCATGTAGGCCGAGTTGAAGTCGCCGACGATCTCGGCATGCGAGGTCGTGGTCATGCCGGCGACGTTGCACTCGGAATCGCTGACATAGCCGGTCGACGTCTTCTTGATGTCCTGCTTGGAGCAGATCTGCTTGGCCATCGGGGAGACGTTGTTGTTCATCTCCTTGTCGACGGTCTCGTCGGTGCAGTGCTGCATGGTCATTTCCGGCATCGCCGAGCCGCTCCTGACCATCTTCAATTCCCACAGACCGGCCTTGCGCACCGGCATATCGTCGGCGCGGGCCGCGCCTGCCGACAACACGAGGCAAACGACTGATCCGAGCAAAGCAAGCTTGCGCGTCATGCGGGAGACTCCCGGCTGAGATGTCTTCTTTTTCTCGGCGTTATCCTGGCGCTACGAGAACGCCTCAGTAGAGCGTGCGGATCGGCCGGTCGGCCGCGCCATAGGGCACCCAGCGGCAGGCAAACGAGATGTAGCCGCCCTCATAGGCCTGCACCGCGAGGAATTTGACCACCTTGTCATACCGCGCGCAGTGATCGACCGCGAGCTGCCGCGCATCGGCCTGGGCCGCCAGCGAATAGGCGATGATGCCGCCGGTGTCGTTGCCCTTGAAGGGTGGCACCGGCAAAATATCGGCGCGCGCCGACTGGCTCGCCATCAGTCCCAAGGCAAGAAGGCCCGCGGCCGCAATGATTCGCATTCCCGTCACTCCGATTGGTTGGCGGTAGTTTACGGTGCCGGCGCGGCGGTGGAAAGAACCGAACGCCGGCTGCTGCGACGTTCCGGTCAACTCGTGGCTAAGTGTTGCCGCGCTGCACTTGACCTGCCCCGGCCTTCGCGGCACCGTTCGGCCTCCGCAGATCATGCTGTCTGGATTGCCCATGCGCGCCTCGACCTCACTGAAATCGCTCCGTTTTGCCGCTGTGCTCGGCCTCATGTTCGGGGCGCTGTCGCTCGGTGAAGCCCGGGCCGCCAATCCGCTGGAGCTGAACTTCTGGCTGAGCGGGCCGCGTTATGACGGCCGCGTCGCCGATTGCGAGAAGGCGCTGCCGACGATCGCCACCCAATTCTGGGAGAAGGAAAGCTCCTTCTGGAATTCGTCGTTGAAGATCGAGGGCTTCTCGGCCGTCCACGAGACCGCGTTCCGGCCCTGGGCGTCCGACAATATCCCGCGCCGCTACTGCTCCGGCGAGGCCATGCTCAATGACGGCAAGATGCGCAAGGTGCACTTCTCGATCATCGAGGATGGCGGCTTCGCCGGTTACGGCCAGGGCGTCGAATGGTGCGTGGTCGGGCTCGACCGCAACTGGGCCTACAATCCGTCCTGCCGCGCGGCAAAGCCCTGATTCGGACCGATCAAGCGGCCGAACGGTCGCCGCTCGAAATTTGTTCTTGTAATGTTCCTATCGCCTGCTAGGCTCTTTTGCACAGTCTAGTTGAGGGGCGTCGCCATGTTTCATTCCAGATTGCATTCGTTCTCCCGCCTGATGATCTCGCTGACCCTTGCCCTCCTCCTTACGGCCGGGCTGGTTGGACTCGCCGGCAGCGCGACAGCGCAGGACAGGCGGCAGAACACGCCCGGCGAATTCGATTTCTATGTGCTGTCGCTGTCCTGGTCGCCCTCGTTCTGCGAGGAAGCGGCGGAGCGCGGCGGGCGCTCGCAAATCCAGTGCGGCGGACGGCCCTACGCTTTCGTGGTGCACGGCCTGTGGCCGCAATATGAGAACGGCTTTCCGGAATATTGCCAGCGGCCGTCGCCGCGGCTGAACCGCAACATCGTCTCCTCGATGCTCGATTTGATGCCGGCGCCGGGCCTGATCTTCAACGAATGGGACAAGCACGGCACCTGCTCCGGGCTCACCGACCGCAATTATTTCGAGACCATCCGCAAAGCCCGCGCCGCGATCAAGATTCCGGCCGAGTATCTCGACCTATCGCAAGCCAAGACGGTGGCCCCGGCCGAGGTCGAGGAAGCCTTCATCAAGGCCAATCCCGGCTTGAGCAATGCCGCCGTCTCGGTGACCTGCAACCGGACACGGCTCTCCGAGGTCCGCATCTGCCTCAGCAAGGATTTGCAATTCCGCGCCTGCGAGGAGATCGACCGCCGCGCCTGCCGCCGCGACCAGCTGACGATGCCGCCGATCAGGGGTGGATAGAGCCGCACCGCCCCGGAATGACAGCAGTTACTTTCATCGCACGATGTCGTAACTCTGCACCATGAACTACCGTCACGCCTTTCACGCCGGCAGCTTCGCCGATGTCATCAAGCACATCGTGCTCGCGCGCATCCTGACCTATTTGCAGGACAAGCCGGCCGCGTTCCGCGTCATCGACACCCATGCGGGCGCCGGCCTCTATGATCTCGAGAGCGATGAGGCGAAGCGCGGTGGCGAGTGGCTGACGGGGATCGCGCGGCTGATGCAGGCGCGCCTCTCGAACGACACCATCGCGCTGACGAAGCCCTATCTCGACATCGTCCGCGCCTACAATCCGAAGGGCGAGCTCAAGGCCTATCCGGGCTCGCCGCTGATCGCGCGCGGCCTGATGCGGCCGCAGGATCGCCTCGTCGCCTGCGAGCTCGAGCCGAAAGCGCGAAAGGCGCTCATCGACGTGCTGCGCCGCGATGAACAGGCCCGCGTGGTCGATCTCGACGGCTGGGTCGCGCTGCCGGCCTTCGTGCCGCCGAAGGAGCGCCGCGGACTCGTGCTGATCGACCCGTCCTTCGAAGCGAAGGACGAGTTCGAAAAGCTGGGCGCGGCCTTCTCCACAGCCTTCGCGAAATGGCCGACCGGTATCTATGTAATCTGGTATCCGGCCAAGAGCCGCCGTGCCACCGACGCGCTGGCGCAATTGGTGGCGCGGACCGCAGCCGCAGCAAAGTCGCCGGCAAAATGCCTGCGGCTCGAATTCAGCGCCGCACCGCAGATTGACGGCGCACCGCTCACGTCCACCGGGCTGTTGATCGTCAATCCGCCCTATACGCTGCAAGGCGAGCTGAAGACGATCCTGCCCGAGCTGGAAATGCCGCTCGGCCAGGGCGGCGCTGCCAGATTCCGATTAGAGGTGCCGAAGCCGTAACACTCCGGCATTCTTGGGAAAAATATGCAGTAACCGTAGTCAATCTGCAAAGAACCGTATTATGCTGTTTCCGTGACTGGCTTTACGTTCCGCTTCCGCGAATGGTTGCGGCGGAGTGAAGGCCTAAGAAAGATCCAGTCGGACCGAATGGTCTGCCCAAGGATGGCCAGCTCCCGGGCTTCGTAAGGCCCGGTCATGCCGCGACGCGCGTCTGCGTTGTGGCGGAGGAGCAATGAGGGGGAGTTTCCCGATGGCCATGACGGGAACGGTCAAGTTCTTTAACGGCGAGCGCGGCTACGGCTTTATCAAACCGGACGACGGCGGTCGCGATGTCTTCGTTCACATCACCGCTGTGGAGCGAGCGGGACTGAAGGATCTTGCCGAAGGACAGCGTATCACATTCGAGGTCGAACCGGACAAGAAGGGGAAGGGGCCAAAGGCGGTCAATTTAGTGATCCTCTCCTAGCGGGCCTCACTCAAAAAAAATCTGGCGCAAAAAAAAATCCCGGCCGCGAGCGGCCGGGAGGCTGTTGTCCGGTATTTTCTTATTCGCCTATCAGAAGTGATAGTTCACGCCTGCGCGCACAACGCTGGCGCTATAGCCGTTTGACACGCCTGTAATTGCGAACTGGCTCGTCGACAGATCGATGTAGAGGTATTCGAGCTTCGCGCTCCAGTTCGGCGCGAAGCCGACTTCCGCGCCAACACCGGCGGTCCAGCCGGCGGTGGTGTGCGACTCCGTCCAGCCAAATGTCTGCGCGCGGAGTTCGCCGAAGGCGAGGCCGGCGGTGCCGTAGAACAGGACGTTGCTGAAGGCGTAGCCAGCGCGGCCGCGCAAGGTGCCGAACCATGGATTGGAGAACTTCCACGGCGCGAAAGTGTCGTCGGCACCAGCGGCCTGGATGTCACCCTCGACGCCGAACACCCACGGGCCGCTCTGGAAATTGTAGCCGGCCTGCACGCCGCCGACGAAGCCGGAGGGCTTCACGGGCGTGTTGCTCACCGAGCCCCACTCGTAGCCGACATTGGCGCCGATATAGGGGCCGGCCCAGCTATAGGAATTGAGCGGCTGATTGACGGTATAGGGCGCACGCTGCCCGTAATTAAGATCGGCGGCCTCTGCCGAAGCTGTCCAGCCGGCTGCAACCAACGCGGCTGCGCCCACAACGAGCCTCTTCATCGGTACTCTCCAACGCAACTACCACCCCGTGCGATGCCTGCACCGCCGCGCAAGGCAAAACCGCATGGTTACGGAACCAAGAACTTTTCGCGTAAGATTTATCGAGAGTTTTAAGTTAAAGGCCTGTTAAGACCCGTTACCGCGCTGTTAACAGACTTAAGGAAGCGTTACCGGGAACTGCGGCCGCCATCCTGTGCGTGCGGCATTGCCGGAACTTCAAATCGGCACCCTCAGCGCCTAAATTCGTCCCATGGTTCACGATTCCCCCGACAATCCGAACGACGCGCGCGCGCGCAAATCGCCGCGCGGCACCGCACCGGACGCCCCGCCCGAGGGGCTGACGCCGCCGGACCTCGATCCCGCCACCGCGAGCGGCGACGACGAGGACGATGCGCGACTGCCGGACATCCTGGAAGAGAGCGGCGCGGTCGGCGAAGAGCCATTGGCGACCGGCCATGAGGCGATTGAGCGCGCGGTCCGGCTCGCCCCGACATCGCCCGGCGTCTATCGCATGCTCGCTGCGAACAGCGACGTGCTCTATGTCGGCAAGGCCAAGAACGTCAAAAAGCGCCTGTCCAACTACGCGCGCCTCAGTGCGCCGCAGCCGGCGCGCATCCTGCGCATGATCGCGGCGACAGTCTCCGTGGAGATCGTCTCGACCACGACCGAGACCGAGGCGCTTCTGCTCGAGGCCAACCTCATCAAGCAGCTCCGCCCGCGCTTCAACGTGCAGCTCCGCGACGACAAGTCGTTTCCCTACATCCTGATCACTGGCGACCATTGGGCGCCGCAGATCCTGAAGCATCGCGGCGCGCAGAGCCGCCCCGGGCGTTATTTCGGCCCGTTCGCCTCCGCCGGCGCGGTCAACCGCACCATCACGGCGTTGCAGCGCGCGTTCCTGATCCGCTCCTGCACCGATTCCTTCTTCGAGAGCCGCTCGCGGCCCTGCCTGCTCTACCAGATCCGCCGCTGCGCCGGCCCCTGCACCCGCGAGATCGACTTCCCCGGCTATACGACGCTGGTGCGCGAGGCGACCGACTTCCTGTCCGGCAAGAGCCAGGCAGTGAAGCAGGAGCTCGCGGGCGAGATGGAGAAGGCCTCCGGCGAGCTCGAATTCGAGAGCGCGGCGCTCTACCGCGACCGCCTCGCTGCGCTGTCCGCGATCCAGTCGCAGCAGGGCATCAATCCGCGCACGGTGGAGGAAGCCGACGTGTTCGCCATCCACCAGGACGGTGGCTTCTCCTGCGTCGAAGTGTTCTTCTTCCGCACCGGACAGAACTGGGGCAACCGCGCCTATTTCCCGCGGGCAGAGAAGACCTTTACGCCGGAAGAGGTGCTCGGCTCCTTCCTCGCCCAGTTCTACGACGACAAGCCGCCGCCAAGGAACATCCTGCTCTCGCACGAGATCGAGGAGAGCGAGCTGCTCGAAAACGCCTTGTCGATCAAGGCCGGCCACAAGATCGAGGTCTCCACGCCGAAGCGCGGCGAGAAGAAGGAGCTCGTCACCCACGCCCTGACCAATGCGCGCGAGGCTTTGGGCCGCAAGCTCGCCGATACCGCGACCCAGAGCCGCCTGCTCGACGCGATGGCGACGACGCTCAGCCTGCCGCATCCGCCGAAGCGCATCGAGGTCTACGACAACAGCCACATCCAGGGCACCAATGCGGTCGGCGCCATGATCGTCGCCGGTCCGGATGGTTTCGTGAAAAACCAGTACCGCAAGTTCAACATCAAGTCGGAAGGGCTCACGCCCGGCGACGATTACGGCATGATGCGTGAGGTGCTGGAGCGCCGCTTCAAGCGCCTGATCAATCCGCCCGAAGACGGTGCGGCCAAGGCCAAGGACGACGACTTCCCGCAATGGCCAGATCTCGTGGTCATCGACGGCGGCCGCGGCCAGCTCAACGCCGTTCGGGAGATTTTTACAAATCTCGGGCTGACCCAGGTGTCGCTGATGTCGGTGGCCAAGGGACCGGACCGGGATGCCGGCCGCGAGACCCTGTTCATGCCGGAGCGCGAGGCGATCAAGCTGGAGCCACGCGACCCCGTGCTCTATTTCATTCAGCGGCTGCGGGACGAGGCCCACCGCTTCGTCATCGGCTCGCACCGCAAGCTGCGCAAGAAGGACATCCGCGAGGCCGGTTTGCAGGAGATTCCGGGCATCGGCCCGTCACGCAAACGTGCCTTGCTGCATCATTTCGGAACTCTGAAGGAGATCGAACGGGCCTCGATCGTCGATCTCGGCAAGGTTCCGGGGGTGAGCGCCGAGAGCGCCCGCAGGATTTTCGACTATTTCCATCCCCAGCCGGGGTGAACTAAAGGGGCCGCGGTCATATGGTCGTCGCATGCCGCACCCCATTTGGGAGCGGGATAGTTGACCTTCAGGCCACAGCGGTATTGGTAGGACGGATGAACATCGCCACGACACGAGGGACAACCAGCCGCGCGATGTCCCTCCCGAACATGCTGACCTATGGCCGGATCGCCGCGATCCCGGTCGTGGTCGGGTGCATCTATGCGCAGTCGATTCTGGATCAGCCACTGTGGTTGCGCTGGGTCGCGGTCGCCATTTTCATCGCGGCCGCAGTGACCGATTACCTCGACGGCTATTACGCGCGGATCTGGAATCAGCAATCGGCGTTCGGCCGGATGCTCGACCCGATCGCCGACAAGCTCTTGGTCGCCTCCTGCCTGCTGATGCTGGCTGCCGACGGCATCATCCATGGCTGGTCGCTGTGGGCCGCCATCGTGATCCTGTGCCGCGAGATCCTGGTCTCGGGCCTGCGGGAATATCTCGCCGCGCTACGCGTCAGCGTGCCCGTGACCAACCTCGCCAAGTGGAAGACGACGGTTCAGCTCGTTGCGATCGGCTTCCTGCTCGCTGGCCCGGCCGGCGACGAGGCGGTGCCGATCGTCTCGATGATCGGACTGGCGCTGCTGTGGGCCTCGGCCATCCTCACCATGTACACCGGCTACGACTATTTCCGTGCCGGCATCCATCACCTCATCAAGGAGGATGAGGGATGAAGCTGAAATACTTCGCCTGGGTGCGCGAGCGCGTCGGCATGGCCGAGGAGACCATCGAGCCTCCGGGAAGCGTGCGCACCGTGGAGGAGCTGATCGCCTGGCTGTCCGGCCGGAGCGAGGCCTATGCCTACGCGTTCGAGAAGCCAAAAGTCATCCGCGCCGCGATCGACCATACCCACGTCAAGTCGGACGCCACGATCGCCGGCGCCCGCGAGATCGCGTTCTTCCCGCCGATGACCGGCGGCTAGGCCAGCCATGACCTCCCCTGTCGCCACCGGCGCCGTCACCATCCGCATCCAGGAAGACGATTTCGACATTGCGCGCGAAATCGCGAGCCTGACCAGGAGCCGCACCGATATCGGCGCGGTCGTGAGCTTCTCCGGCATCTGCCGCGCCGACGAGGACAGCGCGAAGATTTCAGCGCTCACGCTCGAGCATTATCCAGGCATGGCCGAGGACGAGATCAAGCGCCATGTCGACGAGGCCATTTCGCGCTGGCCGCTCAACGGCGTCACCATCATTCACCGCGTCGGCCGCTTCATGCCCGGCCAGAACATCGTGCTGGTGCTAACCGCCTCGCAACACCGCAAAGCGGCGTTCGAGGCGGCCGAGTTCTTGATGGATTACCTCAAGACCAGCGCACCGTTCTGGAAGAAAGAAGAGAGCGCCACCGGCACCGGCTGGGTCGAGGCCCAGGCCCGTGACGACGAGGCCGCCGCGCGCTGGACCCGATCCTGATGGCAAGAGCATCCAAAAAGACCGCGCGCAGCCGCGCCGCGCCAAAACTCGCCAAGGTCGGCCGTGGCGAGCTTCTGACGCTGCTCGATTTCGTCCGCTACGCGGTGAGCCGCTTCACGGAGGCCAAGCTCGCCTTTGCCCATGGCACCACCGACCCCGTCGCGGAAGCGGCCTTCCTGGTCTGCGAAGCGCTGCATCTGCATCCCGACCAGTTCGAGACCTTTGCCCACGCGCGCGTCACGGCGGCGGAAGGCAAGACCATCCTCGATCTCATCCACAAGCGCGTCACCACGCGCAAACCGGCCGCCTATCTCGTCAACAAGATCTACATGCGCGGCCTGCCCTTCTATGTCGACGAGCGCGTCATCGTTCCGCGCTCCTTCATCGGCGAATTGCTGGAGTCGCATTTCGGCGGCGATGGCGAGGCTGGCTCGCTGATCGACGATCCCTCGTCCATCGAGCGCGTGCTCGATCTCTGCACCGGATCCGGGTGTCTGGCGATCCTTGCCGCGCATCATTTCCCGAACGCCGCCGTCGATGCGGTCGACATCTCCAAGGGCGCGTTCGAGGTTGCGACACGTAATGTCGGGGAGCACGGGCTCGATGAGCGCATCACGCTCTATCGCGGCGATTTGTTCGCGCCGCTCGGCGATGCACGTTACGACCTGATCATCACCAACCCGCCTTACGTCGACGCGGAAGGCATGGCGGCGCTGCCGCCGGAATGCCGGGCCGAACCGAAGCTCGCCTTCGACGGTGGCGCCGACGGCCTCGACGTGGTCCGCCGCATCCTGCGCGATGCGCCCGACCATCTCACGCCGGACGGCGGCCTCATCTGCGAGATCGGCCGCGGCCGCGACCTGGTCGACGAGGCCTTCCCGGAACTGCCGCTGCTCTGGCTCGACACCGAGGAATCCGAGGGCGAGGTGTTCTGGATCGCGGCGGCCGATCTCGGCTGATCCGCAACGGCTGGCGCGCTCCGGCGGAACAAGTCAAACGCCGCCACGTTCATCCCCGAATAAGGGTTTTCGACTTTCAGAGGGATGTCCGCATGCTTGCGCCATCGGGCGAATTGCTGCGCGCCGGCTTGGCGCTCAAGCTCAACCACGTCAAACGCGCCACACAATCCTATCTTCGCGACCGAACGAACCACGCAACCGGCAAGGTAACCTCTTACGCAGTGGCCGGCGGACTGTTCGCGGTGGCGGCCTTATTCGTCATCGCAGCCTTTTTCGTCGGCCTGATGGCGCTGTACCGTTGGGTTGCACTCACTTACGGACAGTTCTGGGGGTTCGGCGCGGTCGGCGCCGTGCTTCTGATGCTGGCCGCGATCTGTGCCGGCGCGGCCATAGCTCAGATGAATCGTAAGACCAGGCCGATCGTGCCGCTCGCCAGCCGCCTGCGCGTGGCGGTCGTCACCCCGCGCGTTCCGCGCGGAACGGTCGGACAGGCCCTGAAGGAGGTCGCGACGACGATTCCGCTGGTACCGCACGCGCCGGGCGAACGAAGCCATGGCGGCAAGGCGCGGCTGGCTCGCGCCAACCGCCCGGTGCAGCTCGGCGTCATGATCGCCGCTGTCGGGTTGCTGGGCTTCGCGGCAGCGCGCCGCAAGCGCGGCAGGCATGGACTGGACGCCTGAATGCGTGCGGGGCGCTCCGACCAGCTCGACAGTTGGGTCCTGGTCGCCGCCACGGCAATCTTCGTGCTGACCGCGAAGCGCTACTTCGAGGACTCCGGGTTCGTCCGATCCGGACCTCCGCAAGACCACCGGAACAATGAGGCAAATTCGCCGGAAACAAACCCTGCGGGCGCAGCGATGCAGCCCGGCCATGGCCGTCGCGCGAGAAGCCCGTTCGGGATTCCCTGGCCTGGCTGGAAGGATATTTTCTGGCGCACCTATCAGCGCATCGACGACGATCGCCTGCTGGCGACTGCAGGTGGCGTCGTTTTCTTCGGACTGCTCGCGGTCTTTCCCGCAGTGACGGCGCTCGTCTCGTCCTACGGACTGTTCGCCGATCCCTCCACGATCAGCGCCAACCTTCAGACGCTGGCGATGATGCTGCCCGAGGGCGCGTTCCAGATTGTCGAGGATCAGGTTGCGCGCGTCGTATCAAATGGCAATACAGCGCTCGGCATCACCTTCCTGTCCGGCCTCGTGCTCGCGATCTGGAGCGCCAATGCCGGCGTCAAATCCATCTTCGACGCCCTCAATGTCGCCTATGAGGAACGCGAGAAGCGCAGCTTCATCCGGCTGAACCTGATTTCTCTGGCCTTCACGATCGGCGCCATCTTAGCACTGCTTTTGATGGTGGCTGCCGTGGTCGCGTTCCCGCTCGCGCTCGATCATCTCGGCATCGCTCCGGAGAGCCAGCTGATCGCCGCACTCGCACGCTGGCCGCTGCTGCTCGTCATCCTGCTCGCGGCGCTCGCGATCCTCTACCGCTTCGCACCCAGCCGCGACGCACCGCGCTGGCAATGGCTGAGCATCGGCGCGATGGCGGCCGCCATGCTTTGGATCTCCGGCTCGGCGCTGTTGTCCTGGTACCTGTCGAAATTCGCGAATTACAACGCGACCTACGGCTCGCTCGGCGCAGCGATCGGCTTGATGATGTGGATGTGGATGTCGGCGATTGTGATCATGTTCGGGGCCGAGCTGAACTCCGAGGTGGAGCGGCAGACTCTGCACGACACGACCACCGGGCGGCCCAAGCCGCTCGGCAGTCGCGATGCCGTATCAGCCGATACGGTCGGCGCCGCGGCGCCGAGCTGACCGAACTCCGCCTCAGCGCTTGGTGATGACGGCTTCGAGATATTCGCTATGCACCACCACCGTGCCGTCATCGGCGTGGTTAAACTCGGCGAGCAGCGTCATCAGATCGCGCTTCAGCGCAGCCTGGCCGGTCTCGTCGAGCGCGGCGAAGGCTTTCAGCATCGGGCCGTAGAACGACTTGAAGACCTCGAGCCAGTGCTCCGGCGAGCGATAGCGGAACACGAACATGCGTGGCTCGGCGGCGATCTCCGAGGCCTGGCTTCCGAACATCTCCTGAAGCCGCGCCGGCGTGCCCCACAGCGCCGGCGACTTCACACCCGCCGGCGGCGGCAAATGCTTGCCGATGGTCTTGAAGAGCTGGCCGATAAAGCCCTGCGGCGTCCAGTTGGCGAGGCCGATCTTGCCGCCGGACTTGCAGACCCGCGCGAGTTCTGACGCCGCCTTGTCCTGGTCCGGCGTGAACATGACGCCGAAGGTCGAGACCACGACATCGTAGCTGGCATCCGGAAACGGCAGCGCCTCGGCGTCTGCCTCGCGGAATTCGATCGTCAGATGCTCGGCTGTCGCCCGCTCGCGGCCACGCTTGAGCAGCTCCGGCACATAATCGGTGGATGTGACGTCGCACCAGCGCCGCGCCGCGGCCAGTGTCACATTGCCGTTGCCGGCGGCAACGTCCAGCACCTTGCTGCCGGCGCGCAAATCCAGCGCCTCGCAGAGCTGCTCGCCGACGATCTGCAAGGTGGTGCCGACGACGGCATAGTCGCCGGACGACCAGGCGCCGTGCTGGCGCTGCTTGACGGCGACGAGATCGGGTTGGACTGTGGCCTGCGCGCTGAGCGCTGCGGATGTCGACATGGCAATCTCCTGCGGTTGAAACTGCCGGGACGATAGGGCGCTGGCGGTTCGCTGGCCTTGAGAGTGGCGTTATTTTACGCTGAGAGTACCTTGATTTCCGGGCAGGAGCCGAGGCAAGGCGTGGCGTTTCAATTCGAGGATTTCGTGCTCGATCCCGAGCGCCGCGAATTGTGGCGGGCGGATATGCTCGTCGCGCTCGAGCCCCAGGTGTTCGATCTCCTGCTCTATCTGATCGGCAACCGCGAGCGCGTGGTGACGCGGGATAATATGCTCGATGCTGTCTGGAACGGCCGCGTCGTCTCGGAATCGACGCTGACCAGCCGGATCAATTCGGCACGGCGCGCGGTTGGCGACACCGGCGAGGAGCAGCGGCTGATCCGCACCGTCGCGCGCAAGGGCGTGCGCTTCGTCGGCGAGGTCACAGAACGTTCCTCTGCAGCCCCACCGCCTGCGGCAGGCAAGCCGTCCGACGCGACAGGCGCAGAATTGCCGCTCCCCGACCGTCCGGCGATCGCCGTGCTGCCCTTCACCAATATGAGCGGCGAAGCCGAGCAGGATTATTTCTCCGACGGAATCAGCGAGGACATCATCACCGCGCTGTCGAAGCTGCGCTGGTTCTTCGTCATCGCGCGCAACTCGTCGTTCATCTACAAGGGCCGCACGGTTCATTTGCGCCAGGTCGCCGAAGAGCTTGGCGTTCGCTATGTCGTCGAAGGCAGCGTTCGCAAGGACGGCGACCGTGTCCGCATCACCGCGCAGCTCAACGACGTCGCCACCGGCAGCCATCTCTGGGCCGAACGCTACGACCGCGAGCTCGCCGACGTCTTCGCCGTGCAGGACGAGATCACCGAAGCGATCGTCGCCGCGATCGAGCCGCAGCTCTATGCCGCGGAGAATTTTCGCGCCCAGCGCAAGCCGCCCGACAGCATGGACGCTTGGGATCTGCTGATGCGCGCGCTGTCGCACTATTGGCGGGTGACGCGGCAGGACCACGTGGTGGCGCAGGCCCTGCTCGAAAAGGCCATCGCGCTCGACCCGAACTACGGCAAGGCGCTCGGGCTGCTCGGCACCAGCTACATGTTCGCGGCGCATATGGGCTGGATGGAGATGGCCGCCGCGATCTCCGTCGCCGAGCGCGCGGCACGTGCCGCGATTCGCGCTGACGACGAGGATGCCTGGGCGCATAATGCGCTCGGTCATGTTCATCTGTTCGCGCGGCGGTTCGACGACTCGCTGGCCGAGTTCGAGACCGCGCTGCGGCTCAATCCAAACTTTGCGCTGGCGCAGGGTTATTACGGCCTGGCGCTCGGCTATTGCGGCCGCTGGCGGGACGCCGACGCGGCCGCGCGCCGGGCGATCCGCCTCAGCCCGCGCGACCCCTACGCCCCGGTCTATTTCGGCATCGCCGCCTATGCCCGCTTCCTCGGCGGCGATTATGAGGAGGCGATCCGGCTCGCGCAGGAAGCCTTGCGCCAGCGCAGCGACTTCGTCGGCGCACACAGGGTGCTGACCGCGGCCGCCGCCATGGCGGGTCACGGCACGATCGCCAGCGTCGCGCTGAAGGAACTCCGCCGCGCCCAGCCGAACGTCTCGCTGGCCTGGATCGCCGAGTTCATGCCGATCAGGCTCGCCCCCGACCGTGAGCGCTACCTCGAAGGCTTTCGCCGGGCTGGCCTGACTTGAGCCGCGAACAGGCCGCTATCCCCTCGAATCAACAATGATGTTAGGGTGATGCGGCTTGGGGAGCATGAGGCGTGACGGGTTCGGATAGCGACCCGTGTTTTCCCGGTGAGGCAGTCAGCACTTGAGGCGTAACGCGCGGCATGATTCGCATTTCGACGATCTTCATCGCCATCTGCATGGTTCTGGTCGCGGCCTCGCTCGGGCTTGTGCTCTACTCGGTCGCCGGCATCAGCGGAACCGAATCTGCGATCGTGGCGCTGACCGCGCTGACCTTCCTGATCCTCTACAACGCGGTGTCGATGCGGCTGCGCGACCGCAGCGACGTCGGCGGCCAGATCGCCGATCTGTCGCGCGGCACCGCCGACCTCGCCCGCCAGGTGGCCGAGTTCGGCCGCCGGCTCGCGGCGGTCGAGGGACGCATCGCCTCGTCCAATTCGACCAATTCCGACCGCATCCAGTCGGTGGTCGGCGAGATCAACGAGCTCGGCGGGCTGGTCAGGCAGCTCGCTGCCACGGTGTCGGCCCACGAGGACCTGCTCGCTGACGGCACGCCGGCTCCTGCCCCGGCTCCGCTCGCGAAGCCTGAACTGGAGGGGCCGATTGATCTGATCGCCATGCCCGACGAGCGCCCGGTTGCGCCGCGGCCCCCGCTCCCGGCAGCGCCGCGGCCCGCACCCGCACCAATGGTCCATGCCGCTGCTGGCGCACGCAACCAGACCCAGATGCTGGCGACGCTGCGCAACGCCATCGACGAGAACCGCATCGACATCTTCCTCCAGCCGATGGTGACGCTGCCGCAGCGCAAGGTGCGCTTCTATGAGGCGGTGACGCGGGTGCGCGACGAGCGCGAACAGATGATCGCCGCCGAGGAGTTCATCAGCCTCGCTGAGGCCTCCGGCCTGATCGGGCGCATCGACAATATGGTGATGCTGCGCTGTGTGCAGGTGCTGCGCCGGCTGATGGTGCGCAACAAGGATGTCGGCGTGTTCTGCAACGTCGCGGCCTCCACGCTCGGCAACTCCACCACCTTCGCACAATGCCTCGATTTCCTCGAGGCCAACCGGGCGCTGGCGCCGTCACTGGTGCTGGAGTTCAAGCAGTCGACCTTCCGCAGCCTCGGCCCCGCCGAGACCGAAAACCTCGCCGCGCTCGCGCAGCGCGGCTTCCGCTTCTCGATCGACCATGTCACGGATCTGCGGATCGAGCCGCGCGAGCTCGCCGACCGTGGCGTGCGCTTCATCAAGGTGCCCGCGTCCCTCCTGCTCGACCCCAGGCAGGCGTCGACCTCGGACATTCATCCCTCCGACCTGTCCGACCTGCTCGGCCGCTTCGGCATCGACCTGATCGCCGAGCGGATCGAGGGCGAGCGCGCAGTGGTCGATCTGCTCGACTATGACGTGCGGTTCGGCCAGGGCTTTCTGTTCGCGCCGCCCCGGCCATTGCGACCCGAGGGGGCTTCTGCTACCGCCGGGGCCGCGCCGAACCAGGCGCAGGACATTCAGGGATCTAATGGCTCCGGTACACCCAGCCCGGGCGCAACATCTGCCGCCCCTCCGTCACCACGCATCACCGGCAACGCGGCGCTCGCGCGCCGTGTCTGATCGGCCGCGCGCATCATGACCGCGCTGCATTTCGCCGAAAGCCTGCGCGAGCTCGTGGGCGGAGTTGAGGTCGTGCTCAGCGACATCTGGGGCGTGGTCCATAACGGCCTGGAATCCTTCCCCGAGGCCTGCGAGGCACTGCACACCTATCGCAGCCGTGGCGGTACGGTGATCCTGATCACCAATGCGCCGCGCCCGGCCGACTCCGTGCAGCGGCAATTGCGCAAGCTCGGCGTCGCCGACGAGACCTATGACGCGATCGTCTCCTCCGGCGATCTGACGCGGCTCTATGTCGCCGACCATCCTGGCCGGAAAATGTTCTGGCTCGGCCCCGAGCGCGACAACTCGATCTATCGCGGCCTCGATGCGGTGCTCGCGCCGCTGGAAGAGGCCGACTACATCGTCTGCACCGGTCTCTACGACGACGAGACCGAGACGGCGGAAGACTATCGCGGCATGATGCTGAAGGCGCGCGAGCGCAAGCTGACGCTGGTCTGTGCCAACCCCGACATCGTGGTGGAGCGCGGCGACCGGCTGATCTACTGCGCCGGCGCGATCGCGGAGCTCTATCGCGAGCTCGGTGGCGAGGTGATCTTCTACGGCAAGCCGCACCGGCCAATCTATGAGCGTGCGATGCGGCTGGCCGGCGAACGCCAGGGCCACCAGATCGATCGGAAGAAGGTGCTGGCGATCGGCGATTCCGTCCGCACCGACCTCACCGGCGCGCGCGAATTCGGTATCGACTGCCTGTTCGTCACCCGCGGCATCCATTCCGAGGAGTTCGAGGGCCTCGACCAGCTCGACCCGGCATCCGTGATGGAATTGTTCGGCCACCCGCCGAAGGCGCTGATGCGCGAGTTGAAGTGGTAGCGATCTAGCGTCCGGACAAATGCAGAAGGCCCGGGACCAGCCCGGGCCTTCCGAATTCAGCCGATGGCTCTGATAGCGCCTTACGCGCTCGCCATGTCCGGGAAGACCGCCTCGATCTTGGTCTTCAGCGTCGCCGCGTTGAACGGCTTGACGATGTAATTGTTCACGCCGGCCTTCTTGGCCGCGATCACGTTCTCGGTCTTGGATTCTGCCGTGATCATGATGAAGGGCGTGGTGGCGAGGTTGGGATCCGCGCGCACTTCGCGCAGCAGGTCGTAACCCGTCATCGGCTCCATGTTCCAATCGGAGATCACGAGGCCGTACTTCTTGCCGCGCATCTTGTTCAGCGCTGCCGAACCGTCGCTGGCATCATCGATGTTCTCGAAGCCAAGCTGCTTCAGCAGATTCCTGATGATACGGATCATGGTGCTGTAGTCGTCCACCACTAGAACCGACATCGACAAATCAACCGCCATCTCGACTCCCCCAACGCATACCCAGGAAATATTTACGATTGGAGCTGCCAAGGCCGGGGCCCGCAGTTCCACATTTCAAGGACTAGCACCAAGGCGTTAAACAGCCCGTTAATTGGGGGCGCCCCCGATCAATTGAAATCGCGTTCAATGCGGTCGCATCCCCCCGCTTGACTTCATCGGGTGGGTCAAGCCACGGTCCGGCCGGTCCCGCCGGTTCGAGAAATTCCCCTGATGGCCCCGCATTTTACCGTTATTCGCGACATCACGCCGGATTCGACGATTCTCAGGGGTGCCGTGGTCGCCATGGGCAATTTCGACGGGGTCCATCTCGGCCATCGGGCCGTGATTGCGGCAGCCCTGGAGATGGGCCGGGTGCAGGGCCGGCCTGCGCTGGCATTGACCTTCGAGCCACATCCGCGCCGGTTTTTCAGCCCGAACACCCCGCAATTCCGCCTGACGGACGAGCGGGCCAAGCTACGGCTTTTGGCCGGGACTGGGCTCGCTGGCGCCGTGGTCATGACCTTCGACAAGGCCCGCGCCGGGACGACCGCGCAAGATTTCATTCACCATGACCTGATCGGACGCCTTGGCGTGAGCGGCATCGCGGTCGGTTACGACTTCCATTTCGGCAAGGGCCGGGTCGGCTCGCCGAGCCTTTTGGTCAGCGAGGCGCCCCGGCTCGGCATCGAGGTCGACGTGCAGCCGCATGTCGATATCGACGAACGCCCGGTCTCCTCCAGCGCCATCCGGATCGCGCTCGCGGAAGGCCAGATCGACGAGGCGACGACCATGCTGGGCGCCCCCTGGTTCATCACCGGCGAGGTCATTCATGGCGAGAAGCGCGGCCGCGACCTCGGCTATCCCACCGCCAACATCCGGCTCGATGCCAATTGCGGCCTGAAGTACGGCATCTATGCGGTGCGGGTCGGCCGCGGCGCCGAGCGGCTCGACGGGGTCGCGAGCTTCGGCCGCCGCCCGACCTTCGATAATGGCGCACCGCTGCTGGAAATCTTCCTGTTCGACTTCAAGGGCGACCTGTACGGCCAGGCGCTGGACTGCGCCTTCATCGGCTTCATCCGCGAGGAGCTGAAATTCGACAGCCTGGAGGCCCTGATCCGCCAGATGGACGACGATTCCGCCCACGCCCGCACCATGCTGGCCGCCGCCCCGGACGCGTTTCCGCGGCTTGGGGTGGTCGATTGATCCATTAGCCGAGCAGCCGTGAATCGAATGGCGCCTGGATCACCTCGGCTACGCTGACGCGCGCTGCATCAGGATGCGCAGGGTTCAAGAGAAAGTTGGCTCCTTGCGCGCTTATCGCAGATGGCACCTGTAAGAGCGCACTTGTCGACCGATCGAGCCAGCGATCGCCAATCTCACGGCTGACCATCGTCTGGGTCCTCCAATCCAGAGGCAATTCCGGCCCGACGGTCTCAGCGAGAAGGTCGTCGGGGACCGCGACACGCAGCAATTGATATGCTGGCGGGATAAGATCTCGATCCATGTGGACCAGCATTTCCAACAACGCACTCGACGGATGATCGGCGAGATAGACGATCCGCCTGCCCTGCGAATGCCATCGGCCCGCGGCCCTCAGGCCGCCTATTCCGGACAAATCGGTGTAGTTCGAAATCCGCCAGAGCTCCATCTTACGGGCTCAGGCAAAAATTCCGTGATCGATCTGCTCAAGCAACTCGCGGACGACAGCCGCGCCAAGTTCATCTTGCAACAGATCGACCGGCTTCTGGCCAGATAAGGACCGATTTGGTCGATCGAGCCAAGCCACTGCCTTTGCCGTATCACCAAAGACGCGGTTGGCCAGCGTCCTGATCTCCAGAGTTCTGACCAGCGACCCCGATGGAGAAAGATCGTCTATCACCTGGCGGATTAGCTCCGCGGTATCATTCTGGCCAGCCTCGACCAGCACAGCGTAAGCGTCCTCAAGGGAGGATGTAATCTCTGGATGTGCCTGGGCATCTCGCCTTCTACCAAGTCGGCGGAGCTGCTTGAGCTCCTCGAACACCTCGGCAAGCGGCTCCGCGTTCATGGAATTAGTCTCCGTTAATCAATACATTAGTTCTGCTGCAGAATTCCGCAATAGTGCCTCGCCGTCAGGATTGGGCCGTTCGCCCCTTTGCGCTTCCCCCGCCCGGCTGCTATGGAGAGCCCATGTTTGCGCGGCGCATCATAGGAATTAGCGGCCCGGCTTCCGCCTGAGCTTTCGGCTCGGCGCAAGACCGGGATGTTGTCGTTTCACCCGCGATTCCGCATCGCCATCTGTTCCCGCGCCCTTCCGAGCCAGTCAGCCTCATGTCCGAAAAGCCGCAAAAGTCCCAAAAGTCCGAAGCCAAAGACTATTCGAAAACCCTATTCCTGCCGCAGACGGAATTTCCGATGCGCGCCGGCCTGCCGCAGCGCGAGCCGGAGATCCTCAAGCGCTGGTACGAGATCGGCCTCTACGAGAAGCTGCGCGAGGATGCGAAGGGCCGCGACAAGTTCGTGCTGCATGACGGCCCGCCCTACGCCAACGGCAACATCCATATCGGCACGTCGCTGAACAAGATCCTCAAGGATCTCGTCACCAAGAGCCAGCAGATGCTCGGCTTCGATTCCAACTACGTGCCCGGCTGGGATTGCCACGGCCTGCCGATCGAATGGAAGGTCGAGGAGGAACACTATCGCAAGAAGGGCAAGCAGAAGCCCGACTTCCGCGACAGTGCCGCGATGATCGATTTCCGGAAAGAATGCCGCGCCTATGCCACGCACTGGCTCAACGTGCAGCGCGAGGAGTTCAAGCGGCTCGGCGTGATCGGCGACTGGGACCATCCCTACGCCACCATGAACTATCCGGCCGAGGCCCAGATCGCGCGCGAGCTGATGAAGTTCGCCGCCAACGGCACGCTCTATCGCGGCTCCAAGCCGGTGATGTGGAGCGTGGTCGAGAAGACCGCGCTGGCCGAGGCCGAAGTCGAGTACGAGGACTACACGTCCGATATGGTCTGGGTGAAATTCCCGGTCACCTCGCCCGCCCATGGCGCGCTGGCGTCGGCAAGCGTCGTGATCTGGACCACCACGCCCTGGACCCTGCCCGGCAACCGCGCCATCTCGTTCTCGCCGAAGATCGCCTATGGCCTCTTTGAGATCACCGACGCGCCGGCTGACAATTGGGCCAAGACCGGCGATCTCCTGATCCTCGCCGATGCGCTCGCCGAAGGGGTATTCAAGCAGGCGCGCGTGACGGCCTATAAGAAGGTGCGCGACATCCCCGGCGACACCATGGACGCGATCGAATGCGCCCATCCGCTGAAGGGCCTTGCCGGCGGATACGAGTTCATCGTGCCGCTGCTGTCCGGCGATCATGTCACCGACGACACCGGCACCGGCTTCGTGCACACCGCGCCCAGCCACGGCCGCGAGGACTTTGACGTCTGGACAGCGAGCACGCGCGAGCTGGATGCACGCGGCATCAACAGCGCCATCCCCTACACCGTTGACGAGAACGGCGCCTATACCGACCAGGCGCCGGGCTTCACGGGCAAGCGCGTCATCAACGACAAGGGCGAGAAGGGCGACGCCAACGAGGCCGTGATCAAGGCGCTCGTCGACAAGGGCATGCTGCTCGCGCGCGGCCGGCTCAAGCACCAATACCCGCATTCCTGGCGCTCGAAGAAGCCGGTGATCTTCCGCAACACGCCGCAATGGTTCATCGCGATGGACAAGGACATTGCGACGAACGGCAAGACCAAGACCGGCGACACGCTGCGCGCCCGCGCGTTGCACGCGATCTCGGTGACCCAATGGGTGCCGCCATCCGGCGAGAACCGCATCAACGGCATGATCGAGGCGCGCCCCGACTGGGTGATCTCGCGGCAGCGCGCCTGGGGCGTGCCGATCGCGGTATTCGTGCGCGAGAAGGGCGACGGTTCCGCCGAAATCCTCCAGGACGAGGCCGTCAACACCCGCATCGGCGACGCCTTCGAAAAGGAAGGCGCCGACGCCTGGTACGCACTGGGCGCCCGCGAGCGCTTCCTTGGCTCACGCGCCAACGAAGACTGGCAGAAGGTCGACGACATCCTTGACGTCTGGTTCGATTCCGGCTCGACGCACGCCTTCGTGCTCGAAGACCCCGTGCATTTCCCCGGCCTTGCCGGCATCAAGCGCAAGGTCGATGGCGGCACCGACACGGTGATGTATCTCGAAGGCTCGGACCAGCATCGCGGCTGGTTCCACTCCTCGCTGCTGGAGAGCTGCGGCACGCGGGGCCGCGCGCCCTACGACATCGTGCTGACCCACGGCTTCACCCAGGCCGAGGACGGCCGCAAGATGTCGAAGTCGCTCGGCAACACCATCGAGCCGCAGGCCGTCATCAAGGAATCCGGCGCCGACATCCTGAGACTCTGGGTCGCGTCCTGCGACTACACCGACGATCAGCGCATCGGCCCCGAGATCCTGAAGAACACGGTCGAGACCTATCGCAAGCTGCGCAACACCGTGCGCTGGATGCTCGGCACGCTGCACCATTACAAGCCGGCCGACGCAGTTGCGCCCGCCGAGATGCCCGAGCTCGAACGGCTGATGCTGCATGAGCTCGCGATCCGGGCCGAGGCCGTCGGCAAGGCCTATGAGACGTTCGATTTCAAGAGCGTGGTGGCGACGCTGTCGGCATTCCTGAACAGCGAGCTGTCGGCGTTCTATTTCGACATCCGCAAGGACACGCTGTATTGCGATCCGCCGTCCTCGCTGACGCGCAAGGCGGCGCTGACCACAATCGACCTGCTGTGCAATTCGATCCTGAAATGGCTGGCGCCGGTCCTGAGCTTCACCGCGGAAGAAGGCTGGCGAATGTACAAGCCCGATGCCGAGCCGTCGGTGCATCTGACGCAGTTTCCGGAAGGTCTCGAAAAGCTCCGCGACGACAAGCTCGCCGCGAAGTGGGAGACCATCCGCGACGTCCGCCGCGTCGTCACCGGCGCCCTCGAGCTCGAGCGTGCCGCCAAGAACATCGGCTCGTCACTGGAGGCCTCGCCGGTCATCTATATCGCCGACCGCGACATGCTGGCGACGCTGTTCGACACCGATCTCGCCGAGATCTGCATCACCTCGAACTACGAGGTGCGCGAGGGCGAGGCGCCGGCGAATGCGTTCCGTCTCGATGCCGTGCCCGGCGTCGCGGTCGTGGTGGAGAAGGCGGTTGGCACCAAATGCGCCCGCTCCTGGAAGATTTCGCCGACCGTCGGCGAAGACCCTGAATATCCCGACGTCACCCCGCGCGACGCCAAGGCGCTGCGCGAATGGAAGGCGCTGGGGGTGGGGGTCTGATCCCCGGCCATGACCCCGCTCCGCGTCGGCATCATCTCGGCCGTCATCACTGTCATCCTCGACCAGGCCTCAAAGCTCTGGCTGCTGAACGGGTTCGACCTCGCCCGTCGCGGCGTGGTGAAGGTGACGCCGTTCTTCGACCTGGTGCTGGCCTGGAACATCGGGATCAGCTTCGGCTGGCTCCAGAACGACAGCCAGGCGGCGCAGCTCGCGCTGATGGCGGTGAAGGCCATCGCAGTGGTCGCGCTGGCGATCTGGATGGCCCGGTCGCACACCTTCCTGGCGACCGTCGCACTGGGGCTGATCATCGGCGGCGCCATCGGCAATGGCATCGACCGCCTGGCCTATGGCGCAGTGGTGGATTTCGCTCTGTTTCATATCGAGATCGCCGGAAATACCTTTAACTGGTACGTCTTCAACCTGGCTGACGTGGCCATCGTTGCCGGGGTGGCGGCCCTATTGTATGATTCCTTCCTGGGGGTACCCGCCGCAAAAGCGCCCTGATCCCGGCCGATACGGACCGGAGATGGAACCCTGCTTTGCGAGGGGCGGCTGCGCGTGACGCGGCATCTGCCACAATTTGGAACAGGTACAGGTATGCGCAGCTCCGAGACCAGTGGTTCGATGGTTCGAGACCCCCGGACGGGGATTTGGCGGGCGCTGAAATTGTCCGCCGTCGCACTCGGCATCGGCCTCGTCATGGCGGCAGGCCCGGTCCGCGCCGGTGACGACGGCGACGACGATGACGACATGACCTTCGAAGAGAAGCTCATCGACAATTTGATGTCCGGCATCGGCGCCAAGAGCATGGAGAAGAAAGGTATCGAGTACCGCGAGCGGTCGCCGCTGGTGGTGCCACCCAAGCTCGACCTGCCGCCGCCCGCCGGGACCGAAGCCAAGAACGCACCGAACTGGCCGAAGGACCCAGACGAGAGGCGCCGCAAGGAGGCCATCGCTCAGCGCAAGAAGGCGGTCAAGGCAACGGAGAACTGGCAGGCGGCCCAGCCGTTGACGCCCGCCGAGATGAAGGCCGGCCAGACCGCCGCCCCCGAGCGCACGAACAGCGATCCGATCCAGCCGGGCACCAACGGCAACCCGTCGCTGAGCCCCGCCGAACTCGGTTTCACCGGCGGCCTTTGGAACATGATGAGGGGCGTCGGCGGCAAAGCCGAGTCCAAGCCGTTCACAAGCGAGCCGCCGCGCCAGTCGCTGACCGAGCCGCCTCCGGGATATCAGACGCCTTCGTCGAGCTATGCCTATGGCGAGGGGATGGATAAGACGAAGCATATGTACTTCGACATCATGTCCGGCAAGGACAGGGAACAATAGCGCCCGTCGCCCGCCGCGGCGTCTCGACAGGCGCCGATCTGGCGCGCCCGGTCTGTGTGACCCGGCGCACGATTAGCTTACGTGCAATTTAGTTGCGCCTTGATAGCGTTCTCTGCTTCGTGACGCGAAGCCTCAGCCGCGCGGTGTACCATGCCGTGCCTCCGAGCCGGACGTCCGGGCTCGGCCTTTCATAAGGATGATGATGTCCTCTTACCGATCGGCTGCCTGCCTTATCGCCGCGCTGCTTTCGTCCAGTGTTCTTGCGACCGGCGCCGCCTTCGCTCAGACCACCGTAACATCGGCCCCGCCCGCCAGCTTCACGCTCAGCAACGGCCTCCAGGTCGTGGTGATCCCCGATCACCGCACGCCCGTGGTCACGGAGATGATCTGGTACAAGGTCGGCTCGGCCGACGAGACGCCGGGCAAATCGGGCCTTGCCCATTTCCTCGAGCATCTGATGTTCAAGGGCACCGAGAAGCATCCGGTCGGCGAATTCTCCCAGACCGTGCTCCGCGTCGGCGGCAACGAGAATGCCTCGACCTCGGTCGATTACACCAACTACTACCAGCGCGTACCGCGCGAGCAATTGCCGACCATGATGGAGTTCGAGGCCGACCGCATGACCGGCCTGATCCTCAAGGACGAGAACGTGCTGCCTGAACGCGACGTCGTGCTCGAAGAGTACAACATGCGCGTCGCCAACAGCCCCGACGCGCGCCTGAACGAACAGGTCATGGCCGCGCTCTATCTCAACCATCCCTATGGCCGGCCGGTGATCGGTTGGCACCAGGAGATCGAGAAGCTCAATCGCGAGGACGCGCTCGCCTTCTACCGCCGGTTCTACGCGCCGAACAACGCGATCCTGGTGATCGCCGGCGACGTCGAGGCCGCCGACATCCGCCCGCTGGTCGAGCGCAATTTCGGCCCGATCCCGGCCCAGCCGGCGATCCCCGCACAGCGCATCCGCCCACAGGAGCCGGAGCCGGCCGCACCGCGCACCGTCACGCTGTCCGACCCGCGCGTCGAGCAGCCCAGCCTGCGGCGCTATTATCTGGCGCCCTCGGCAACGACGGCCGCGACCGGCGAGAGCGCAGCACTCGACGTGCTCGCGCAACTGATGGGCAGCGGCAGCAATTCCTACCTCTACCGCGCGCTGGTCGTCGACAAGCCGCTCGCCGTCTCCGCCAGCGCCAGCTATTCGAGCGTCTCGCTCGACCCGACCCAGTTCGCAGTCGCGGCCTCGCCGAGACCCGGCGTCAGCTTCGCGGATGTCGAGCAGGTGATCGACGGCGTCATCGCCGACATCGTGGCGAACCCGATCCGCGCCGAGGATCTCGAGCGGGTCAAGACCCAGCTCATTGCCGAGGCGATCTACGCCCAGGACAACCAGGCTGTGCTGGCGCGCTGGTACGGCGGCGCGCTGAGCACGGGCCTGTCGATCGAGGACATCCGAAGCTGGCCCGACCGCATCCGCGCCGTCACCGGCGAACAAGTCCGTCAAGCTGCGCAAAAATGGCTTGAGAAGAAGCGCTCGGTGACGGGCTATCTGATCAAGGACACCACACCCGCCAAGCGCGAGGAGAAGCGTTCGTGAACCATCCTTTCCTTCGCGCAAGACACTTCCTGCGGACAAGACACTTCGCGCTCTCCTTGGCCGCCGGCGCGGCGCTCGCGCTTGCCTCGGTCTCGCCGTCGCAGGCCGCCGCAAAGATCCAGCACCTGACCTCGCCCGGCGGCATCGAGGCCTGGTTCGTGCAGGACGCGACCGTGCCGCTGATCGCCATGGAATATTCCTTTGCCGGCGGCTCGGCGCAGGACCCCAAGGACAAGCCGGGCGTCGCCAATCTCGTCGGCGACCTCCTCGACGAAGGCTCCGGCGATCTCGACTCCAAGACGTTCCACGAGCGGCTCGACCGCCGCGCCATCGAGCTCTCCTTCAGCGCCACCCGCGACACCTTCCGCGGCAGCCTGCGCATGCTGCGCGACAACAAGGACGAGGCCTTCGACCTGTTGCGGATGTCACTGACCTCGCCGCATTTCGAGACGGCCGACGTCGAGCGCATCCGATCCCAGGTCATTTCGGGGCTGCGCCGCGAGACCACCAACCCGAGCTCGCTCGCAAGCCGCAAATTCCTGGAGATCGCGTTCGGCGATCACCCTTACGGGCAGCAGACCACCGGCACGCTGGAGAGCGTACCGACCATCACGGTCCCCGACATGAAGGATTATGTCGGCCGCGTGCTCGCCAAGGACACGCTGAAGATCGCGGTCGTCGGCGACGTCGATCCGGCCACCCTCGGCAAGCTGCTCGACCACACGTTCGGCAGCTTGCCTGCCAAAGCCACTCTCACAGCGGTCCCCGACATCGAGGCCGCAAAGCCGCCGCAACGCGCCTTCGTGCCGCTCGACGTGCCGCAGACCGTGATCACCTTCGGCGGCCCCGGCGTGAAGCGCAGCGATCCGAACTTCATGGCGGCCTATGTCGTCAACCATATCCTTGGTGGCGGCGGATTGTCCTCCCGGCTCTATCACGAGGTCCGCGAGAAGCGCGGCCTCGCCTATTCGGTGTTCGAATCGCTGCTCTGGATGGAGCATTCGGCGGTCTTCATCGGTAACACCGGCACGCGCGCCGACCGCGCCGGCGACACCATGGACGCGATCGAGAAGGAAGTACGCCGCATCGCCGACGAGGGCCCGACGCAGAAGGAGCTCGACGAGGCCAAGTCCTACCTCAAGGGCTCGCAGATGCTGGCGCTCGATACCTCCTCCAAGCTCGCGCAGGCACTGCTGCAATATCAGCAGGACAAGTTGCCGATCGACTATATCGAGAAGCGCAACGCCATCGTCGACGCCGTAACGCTGGACGACGCCAAGGCCGCGGCCAAGCGGCTCTGGGGCCAGGGGCTTTTGACCGTCATCGTCGGCCGCGCCCCGCAGGCCGCCGCGCAACCGGCGGCAGCGCCGGCGACGAAGTCGAACTGACGTTCTGTACGCTTCCCTGAAATGGCCGGGCTTGCCCGGCCATTTGCGTTTCTAATGGCACGCCATTGCCGAAAATGGACGTCCGGGATATGTCCGGACATCACGAATGGTGCTCCCATGCTGCGGATATCCCGCGATCTCGTCATCGACGAGGACGACATCGAGATCGGCTTTGTCCGCGCCTCCGGCCCGGGCGGGCAGAACGTCAACAAATTGTCGACCGCGGCCCAGCTACGCTTCGACGCGCGCAAGCTGACCATCCCGGAAGATGCGGCGATCCGGCTCGCCCGGGTCGCCGGCCAACGCATGACCAAGGACGGCGTGATCGTGATCCATGCCCAGCGCTTCCGCACCCAGGAGCGCAATCGCCAGGACGCCATTGACCGGCTCGTCGATATCCTGAGTGAGGCGATGATACGGCCGACGCCGCGGCGTGCGACAAAGCCGACGTTTGGCTCCAAGCAGCGCCGCCTCGAGGGCAAGAAGCGCCGCAGCGACGTCAAGGCTGGCCGCGGTGGCGGCCGCGGCTTCGACGACTGATTGACCAGGACATTGACCAAGAAACCTCCGGCCGCCGGGCGACCGGAGGTTTGCTGTGTCGGGTGGGGTCAGTAACGCTTGCCGGTGCTGGTGCCTGAGGCGGAATCCTCGACCGCCCCCTTGTGCGTTGCGCTGCCGGTGGTGCCGACCGTGCCCTTCGTCCCCTTGGTCGACTTCATGCCCACCTTCTCACCCGCAGCTCCCTGCTGCGCACCGAGATCCTCATCTTCGCTGGCTGACGCGCCCCCCTGCATGGGTTTGCTTTGCACGGTGCCGCCAGGCTTGGTGCCAGATGACGCGCCTTGCGCGAAAACGGGCGTCGCAATGAGGGCCGAGAGAGCGCATGCGATTGCAGAGGTCTTCACCAACTTCATCCATTTCTCCTGGATTTTTCGCAATGAACAGGTCGGCTGCGTCCTGCGCCGCCCGCCTGCACCGGACCAGTTCATCGCGTCGAGAGTTCGAACGGCGCGGTCGCGATGCAATCCGCCTCGTGTGGTCATCGTTTAGGGATTTCGAGGCGGTTTCGCGGAATTGTGCTCCGCATATGCGGCAACGCGGAACAACGCACATCAAGAGCATCTCCGCTTGCAGCGAAACAGCCCGCTACTACCACCGCATGTTTGGCGCCGCCTAGAGTTTGCGCGTCGACGTTGATTTGTGGATGAGCGAGCTTTCGCGATGCGCGCAGCCGTGTTGGGATTGTGCACCGCAGTGGTGCTGTTGGCGCGGGTCGCCGACGCGCAGATGCCGTTGCCGGCAGCGAAACCACCGGATGGCGCGACGCTGTTCAAGCAACAATGCGCGGTGTGTCACACCACCAACCTGTTGGAACCGATGCGGCAAGGTCCGCCGCTGGTCAAGATCGTCGGACGGCCGGCCGGCAAGGTCGAAGGGTTTCATTACTCCGACGGCCTCGCGAAAGCAGACTTTGCTTGGGACGAGACCAGGCTCGATGCGTGGCTGACCAATCCGCAGGCCGTCATTCCCGGCGTCGTCATGGCATATCGCCAGGCCAAACCGGAGACGCGCGCCGCCATCATCACTTACCTCAAGGAGCAGAACTGAATGGCCAAGCCTGTCCATTCCATGATCCGCGTACTCGACGAAGCCCGCGCGCTCGACTTCTACAAGCGCGCCTTCGGCCTCGAAGTCGCGGACCACCTGAAATTCGCGGACTTTGCCCTGATCTATCTGCGTCACCCGTCCTCCCCTTTCGAGGTGGAGCTGACGGTCAATTTCGATCGTAGGGAACCCTACGCGCTCGGCGACGGCTACGGCCATCTCGCCGTGGTGGTCGAGGATCTCGATGCCGAGCATGCGCGCTTCGCGCGCGAGGAGCTCGCACCGGGGCCGCTGCGCGACTTCAAGCATGATGGCAAGACGTTGGCGCGCTTCTTCTTCGTCAGCGATCCCGATGGCTACAAGATCGAAGTGATCCAGCGAGGCGGACGTTTCAACTAACCCAATCAAAAAATCCAAATCACAAAATCAACGGAGGAAACCCATGAGAGAAGTCGATCGTCGAAGCAAGCACAGCCGCCGCGTCTTTCTCAAGGGCGCGGCGACCGCCGTGCCGGTCGCAGCCGTTGCGACCAGCGTCGCCGTCAGCATCGAGGGCGCATGGGCCGATGATGCGACCGCGCTTTCGCCTGCGACAATGAAGACGCTAGTGAAGGTCGCGCGCGATATCTATCCGCACGATGTCCTCGGCGACAGCTACTACATCACCGCGATCAAGCCGTGGGACGGCAAGGCGGCCAAGGATGCCTCCGTCAAGTCCCTCATCAGCGACGGCATCACCAGGCTCGATCAGAACGCGCGCGACCGCCATAAGGTGGCTTACGCCGAGGTGCCCTGGGAATCCGATCGCGTGGTGCTGCTGAAGGAGATCGAGCAGAGCGACTTCTTCCAAAAGGTGCGCGGCGACCTCATCGTCTCGCTCTACAACCAGAAAGAGGTCTGGCCACGGTTCGGTTACGAGGGCTCGTCCGCCGAGCATGGCGGGTACATCAACCGCGGCTTTGCCGACATCGACTGGCTGCCGAAGGCTTAAGGCGCACCCCAACGGTTCAGGAGAACGCAAATGGCAAAATTCGATCTGAACGACAGCGGCGTTGTGGTGATCGTCGGCTCCGGCGCCGGCGGCGGCACACTGGGCAACGAACTGGCGCAGAAGGGCGTCAAGGTCGTCATCCTCGAAGCCGGCCCACGCATCGAGAACCAGGATTTCATCAACGACGAGTGGGATAGTTTTTCCCAACTCGCCTGGACGGACGCGCGCACCACATCAGGAACGTGGCGCGTCGCCAAGGACTTCTCGGGTCTCCCCGCCTGGATCGTCAAGGCGGTCGGCGGCTCGACCATCCATTGGGCCGGCGCGTCGCTGCGCTTCGACGAGCACGAGTATCGGGTCAAGAGCACCTACGGCACCATTCCCGGCGCCAATTTGCTGGACTGGCCGGTCACGCTCACCGAGATGGAGCCGTGGTACGCCAAGGCCGAGAACAAGATGGGCGTGACCCGCACCAACGGCATTCCCGGACTTCCCGGCAACAACAATTTCCGGGTGCTGGAGGCCGGCGCCAAGAAGCTCGGCTACAAGACCGTCCACACCGGCAACATGGCGATCAACAGCCAGCCGCGCGACGGACGCGGCTCGTGCCAGCAGATTGGCTTCTGTTTCCAGGGCTGCAAATCCGGTGCGAAATGGTCGACGCTCTACACCGAGATTCCCAAGGGCGAGGCCACCGGCAATCTCGAGGTCCGGCCGAGCAGCATGGCGGTCAAGATCGAGCATGATGCCAGCGGCAAGGTCACCGGCGTGGTCTATGCCGACGAGAGCGGGGCGATGCAGCGCCAGAAGGCGCGGATCGTCGCGGTGGCCGGCAATTCGATCGAGAGCCCACGGCTGCTGCTGAACAGTGCCTCCACCATGTTCCCCGATGGTCTCGCCAATTCATCAGGACAGGTCGGCCGCAACTACATGCGTCACATGACCGGCAGCGTCTACGCCGTGTTCGAGAAGTCGGTGCACATGTATCGCGGCACCACCATGGCCGGCATCATCCGTGACGAGGCCGCCAACAATCCGAAGCGCGGCTTCGTCGGTGGCTATGAGATGGAGACGCTCTCGATCGGGCTGCCCTTCATGGCGGCGTTCCTCAACCCCGGCGCCTGGGGCCGTCCGTTCACCGCAGCGCTCGACGGCTATCCGCGGATGGCCGGCATGTGGCTGGTCGGCGAGGACATGCCGCAGGAGACCAACCGCATCACGCTGGATCCTAGCGTGAAGGACAAGTTCGGCCAACCGGTCGCCAGCGTACACTTCGACGATCATCCCAATGACGTCGCGATGCGCGCCCACGCCTACAAGCAGGGTGCGGCGGTCTACGACGCCGTCGGCGCCACCGTGAGCTATCCGACGCCGCCTTATCCGAGCACGCATAATCTCGGCACCAACCGGATGAGCGAGAAGCCGCGGGACGGCGTGGTCAACAAGTTCGGACAGAGCCACGACGTCAAGAACCTGTTCGTCTCCGACGGCAGCCAGTTCACCAGCGGCGCGGCCTGCAACCCGACCCTGACCATTGTCGCGCTGGCGATCCGGCAGGCCGACTACATTGCGGGTGCGATGCAGAAGAAGGAGATTTGATCTCCGACGTCATCTGCTCGGCATGGAGCATACCGCTCTCTCCTCGTCATTGCGAACGAAGCGAAGCAATCCAGAATCCCTCCGCGGCGACAGTCTGGATTGCTTCGTCGCAAGAGCTCCTCGCAATGACGGCGGATGGAATGTCGTAGCCCGGATGGAGCGAAGCGTAATCCGGGGGCTCTCCGATGAGCTGAATCCCGGATTGCGCTGCGCTCCATCCGGGCTACGCACTTCTGTTGGGACAGCTATTCGGCCGCGTCGAGAATGGCCGTGACGTTGCCCTTGAACTCCTGCACCTGCACCACGTTTCGCGAGCGATCAATCAGGCATGAACACCGCAGCAGCGAGGCGAAATTGTTGACCTCGCCGTGATGGTCGAGCACCTCGTTGTAGAGCGTGGTCAGGAACTTGCCGAGGCTCATGCTCTCCCTAGCCGCGATCTGCTCTAGCGTGTCCCAGAACGCCATTTCCAGCCGGATCGAGGTGCAGTGACCACCGATCCGCAACGAGCGGGTCTGGGATTCGTAGTCGCGTTGGGGCTGGTGCGCGAACAAATGGCACATGGCGTCCTCCCGTCCTGTTGCCGTTTTTTCACGATGCTACACCCGTGCCCGGCACCTCACAATCAGGAGCGAGGCCGAAGATCGAGCAGTCGCCGGCTTGCGATTTTCTCGAACGTCCAGCGTCTTCAATGTGATAGACACCCCTCTTCCCCAGCCCGCCACGTTCCTGTTGCCCAACACATGCTTTTGACGCAACACGGCATAGAATAGCGCGTCCGCGAATCTCAGACCGAGCCCAAGATCGAGTTCATGCCCGTCCGCCAATTGCCAGAGCAGGTCGTCAACCGCATCGCCGCCGGCGAAGTGGTCGAACGTCCCGCAAGCGTGGTCAAGGAACTGGTCGAGAACGCGATCGATGCCGGCGCGAGCCGGATCGACGTCTTCACTGATGGCGGCGGGCGTCGCCGGATCGGCATCACCGACGATGGCGGCGGCATGACCGCAAAGGATCTGTCGCTCGCCGTGGAGCGCCACGCCACCTCCAAGCTCGACGACGAAGATCTCCTGCAAATCCGCACGCTCGGGTTCCGCGGCGAGGCGCTGCCCTCGATCGGTTCGGTGGCGCGGCTATCGATCACGACGCGGCATGCGAGCGAGCCGCATGCCTGGGCGCTCAATGTCGAGGGCGGCGAGAAGTCCGAGATCATGCCGGCGGCGCTGGCCCATGGCACGCGCGTCGAGGTCAACGATCTCTTCTACGCGACACCGGCGCGGCTGAAATTTCTGAAGACCGACCGTACCGAGGCCGAAGCCATTCGCGAGGTGGTCAGGCGGCTCGCGATGGCGCGCCCCGATATCGCCTTCACGCTGGCCGGCGAGGAGCGCACGCCGGTGACCTGGGCAGCCGCCCTGCCGGGCGCCGCCGGACGCCTGACGCGGCTCGGCGATATCCTGGGCGCGGAGTTCCGCAGCCACGCCATCGAGGTCCATGCCGAACGCGATGGCGTTGTCGTCGCTGGCTACGCGGCTGCGCCCGCGCTGACCAAGGCCAACGCACTCGGACAATATCTCTTCGTCAACGGCCGCCCGGTGCGCGACAAGCTGATCCTCGGCGCGGTGCGCGGGGCCTATGCCGACTATCTACCGCGCGACCGCCATCCGGTGTTGGCGCTGTTCGTCACGCTCGATCCTCGCGAGGTCGACGCCAACGTGCATCCGGCCAAGACCGAGGTGCGCTTCCGCAATGCGGGTCTGGTGCGTGCACTGATCGTGCATGGATTGAAGGAAGCGCTGGCGCGCGAGGGTCGGCGCACCGCGGCCAATAGCGGCGAGAGCGCATTGTCCGCGTTCCGGCCCGCTTTCACGCCCCGCCCGGCGAGCTGGGACTGGCGTCAGTCGCCGTCCGCTCCGACCGGGCCGCGGCCATCGTTCGAAGGGTCCGCCGCGCCTGCTTTCGCGGAGCGCGCGCAAGCCACGTTCGACGTCGGCGCGCCGAGCGCTGACGTGCGGTTCGAGACGCAGCCCGTAGCCGATCTGGTCGATCGTCCGCTTGGCGCGGCGCGCACGCAGCTTCACGAGACCTACATCGTCTCGCAGACTCGCGACGGCCTCATCATCGTCGACCAACACGCCGCCCATGAACGCATCGTCTATGAGCGGCTGAAGGCCTCGCTCGCCGAAAATGGTGTGCAGCGGCAGATCCTGCTGATTCCCGAGATCGTCGAGATGGACGAGGCCACGGTGGAGCGGCTGCTTGAACGCAGCGAGGAGCTCACATCGTTCGGGCTCGCAATCGAATCCTTCGGCCCGGGTGCGGTGGCAGTGCGCGAGACGCCGTCGCTGCTTGGCAAGACCAATGCCGGCGGACTCTTGCGCGACCTCTCCGAGCATATGGCCGAATGGGACGAGGCACTGCCGCTGGAGCGCCGCCTGATGCACGTCGCCGCCACCATGGCCTGTCACGGCTCGGTGCGCGCGGGCCGCAGGCTCAGGCCGGAGGAAATGAACGCGCTGCTGCGCGAGATGGAAGAGACGCCGAACTCCGGCCAGTGCAATCACGGCCGGCCGACCTATGTCGAGCTGAAGCTCGCAGATGTGGAGAAGCTGTTCGGAAGACGATAAGCTGGATGCCGTAGGGTGGGCAAAGGCGCGAAGCGACGTGCCCACCATCTTTCCATGATTGCGACAGAAGTGGTGGGCACGCTTCGCTTTGCCCACCCTACGGCAGCGAGGCTACGGCCTCTTCAAAAACACGAACTCCGTGTCGTCATAGGCGCGCCGCTCCAATTCCTCGAAGCCCTCCGGCGCAACGAATTGCGCAGCCTTCGCCTCCTCGACCACGAGCAGCGCGCCCGATGTAAGCCAGCCGCCATCACGCAGGCTCGCGAGCGCCTTCTCCGCAAAACCGTTGCTGTAGGGCGGATCGAGAAACACCAGCGAGAACGGCTCGACCGGATGCGCCGGGCCGAGATCGGTCGCGTCGCGGCGGTACACCTTGGTCGTGCCGCCCAAGCCCAGCGCTTCGACATTGTTGCGCAACAGCGCACGCGCCTCGGCGCCATTGTCGACGAACAGCGTGAACTTCGCACCACGTGAGGCCGCCTCGATGCCGAGCGCACCGGTACCAGCAAAGAGATCGAGCACGCGCGCGTCCTGAATCGGATCGTCATAGGCGTGCACGAGGATGTTGAACACGGACTCGCGCAGGCGATCCGCGGTGGGGCGGATGTCACGCGAGGACGGTGAGGCCAGATTACGCCCCTTCAAACGACCGCCAACGACGCGCAACCCTAGTCCTCCTTCGGCGTCAGATCGCGCTTGCCGTGATAGCCGCGCTTGGGACGCCTTGGCGGGCCGTAGCCGTTGACCTCGGCCTCGTTGCGCTCGCGGGCTTCATCGCTGCCGGTGCGCTGCACCAGCACGCGGCGACCCTTGCGATCGTTGATCACGTCGCGCTTGGTGGCAGGCTTCTTCTCGCGCGGCGCGCTATCGTCGTCGCCTGACGATGATTTCTGCGGCACGTCGAACTGCGCGCCCGATTTCTCGATGATCTTGTCGCCGAGCTGGTCGCGCAGCACGCGCGACTTGATCTCCTCGACCTGGCCTTCGGGGACCTCGCCGAGCTGGAACGGCCCGTAGGACACGCGGATCAGCCGATTCACCTCGAGCCCGAGATGAGCGCAGACGTTGCGCACCTCGCGGTTCTTGCCTTCGCGGATCGCGAACACCAGCCAGACATTGGCGCCCTGGTCGCGCTCCAGCGTCGCATCGATCGGGCCGTATTTGACGCCCTCGACCTCGATGCCGTTCTTGAGCTGGTCGAGCTGGGCCTGCGTGACCTCGCCGTGGGCACGGACGCGGTAGCGGCGCAGCCAGCCGGTATCCGGCAGTTCGAGCGTGCGCGCGAGCCCGCCGTCATTGGTGAGCAGCAACAGCCCTTCGGTGTTGAAGTCAAGCCGTCCGATCGAGATCAGGCGCGGCAGGCCTTCCGGCAGATTGTCGAACACGGTGGGACGGCCCTCGGGGTCGTCATGCGTCGTCATCAGGCCGCGCGACTTGTGGTAGAGGAACAGCCGCGTGCGCTCGCGCTCCGGCAACGGCTTGCCGTCGACAGTGACGACATCGTTTTTGGTGATGTCGAGCGCCGGCGAATTAATGACGCGGCCGTTAACGCTGACGCGGCCCTGCGTGACCATCTCCTCGGCATCCCTGCGCGAGGCAAGCCCCACCCGCGCCAACACTTTGGCGATGCGCTCGCCGGCCTTCTTCGGCTTCGGCTCCTCTTCACGCCGCGGCCGGCGGTCAGAATCACGATCGCGCTCGCGATAGGCGCCGCGGCCACCGAAGGCCGGACGCTTCTCGAAGATCCTGCTCTCATCCTCGTTTTCGCGGCGGGGACGATCGCCGAAGCCACCTTCGCTGCGCGGATGCTCGTGCCAGTCGGAACGGCCTTCGGAGCGCTCGCGCGGACGGTCGAATTTCGGGCGGTCGCCACCGCGCCCACCACGCTCGCCATCGCCGTCACGACGGGGCCGGTCGAATTTGGGACGATCCTCGCGCGGGCGATCGAATTTGGGCCGCTCGCGGAACGGACGATCGCCCGACGGACGATCGTCGCGCGAACGCGAGAAACGCGGACGGTCATCGCCGCTGCCGCCCTCGCGCTTCTGCCAGGGCTTGTCTCCGCTGCGATCAGGGCCGCCGAAATCCTTGCGCGGGCCCTTGCTGAAATCCTTGCGCGGCGGACGGTCGCCGCGCGGCGCCGCATCACGCTTCTGCCAAGGCTTTGAATCAGAGCGCTTGGAATCGCTGCGTTCGCCATGATCGCGCGGGCGGTCGCTGCGATCCGGCGCGCCCCGCGAGAATTTCCGCTCGCCGTCGAACTTGCGTTCCGGGCGATCACCTCGCGGCGCGTAGGGCCGCTTGTCGCCGAACTTCTTGTCGCCGAAGCGACCGGCCGGACGGGAGTCATCGCGATCCCTGCGCGGCGGCGGGCGGTCGTCACGCGCATAGGACGGACGGTCGCCACGCGGCTTGAACGGGCGCTTCTCGCCATCACGGGACGAACGATCGGAAGACGGGCGGTCGCCGCGCGGCTTGACGCTGCGCTCGCCGCGCTCCTCGCCACCACGGTCGTCGCGCTTGAATTTCGGACGGTCGCTGAAGTCGCGGCGCGGGGCATCGCCCTCTGCGCGAGGGCGGAACGGACGGCTGTCGCCACGGGGCGGGCGGGCGTCGCCCTTGCTGTCGGGGCCGCGCTTGGCGAACTTCTTCTCGGGGCCACGCGGCTTGCCGGATCGGCCCTTCGGCGGGCCTCCGGCCGGGCGTCCTTTGGTCGGGCCTCGCCGGCCGCGGGAATCGTTGTCTTTGTCGCTATCGCGAGGCATGAATAATCTCACTCAGGGGGTGGCCAGAAAGCATTGTGCGCGCTCGTTTCGAGCCGCATGCTCAGGCAAATTCGGTAAGCACTTCTGCTGAAGGCGCAGCTACTAGCAGGTTTCTGGCGATGATACGAGGCTTGAAAGCCCCCTCTTTCATGGATTTGGCGCTCAAAACGGCCGAAAATGCCGGAAAGGCGGGCGAAGTTCCGATCGGATGCGTGGTGGTCCGCAATTACGAAGTGATCGCCACCGCCGCCAACCGGACCCTGACCGATTACGACCCCACGGCCCATGCCGAGATCATTGCGCTGCGCGAGGCGGCCAGGAAAATCGGCAGCGAGCGCCTGGTCGACTGCGACCTCTACGTGACGCTGGAGCCCTGCACCATGTGTGCGGGCGCGATCTCCTTTGCAAGGGTCAGGCGGCTCTATTACGGCGCCGCCGACCCCAAGGGCGGCGCGGTGGAGTCCGGCGTCCGGTTCTTCACCTCGCCGACCTGCCATCACGTCCCGGATGTCTATTCCGGCGTCGGCGAAAGCGAGGCGGCGCGGCTGCTCAAGGACTTCTTTCGGGAGCGGCGTTAACCTTCCGCGAAAAACTCCCGCAGCGCCTTGGCGGTGACGTCCGGATTCTCCTCGGTGAGGAAGTGGCCGGAATCCACCGGCTGGCCTTCGACATTGGTGGCCCACTGCTTCCAGATGTCGAGCGGCGTCGCGGCGGCCTGGGCAATGCCGACGCCGCCCCACAGCGCCAGCATCGGAATGGTGATCTTCTTGCCGGCCTCGAAATCAGCCTTGTCGAGGTCGTAGTCGAAATAGGCGCCGGCGCGGTAGTCCTCGCACATCGCATGCACGCGGGCGGGGTCGCGGAACGGCGCGATGTAGTGCTCCAGCGCACGCTTGTCGATGGCGTCCAGCGTCTTCGACTTGGTCTGGCTCGCCATCTTGAAGCGCAGGAAGAACTCGCCTTGGCCCGAGATCAGCGTCTCCGGCAGCGGCGCGGGCTGGGCGAGAAAAGTCCAATGGTAGATCTTGAGCGCGTAGGCGCGGTTCATCCGCTCCCAGTAATTATAGGTCGGCAGGATATCGAGCACGGCGAGCCGCGACAGCCGGCCGGGATGGTCGAGCGCGAGCCGATAGGAGACGCGGCCGCCGCGGTCGTGGCCGGCGAGCGCGAAGTGCACGTGGCCGAGGCTCTCCATCGCTTCCACCATGGCCTTCGCCATCGCGCGCTTGCTGTAGGGCATATGCAGCGCGTCGCTGTCGGGCATGTCGGACCAGCCATAGCCCGGCAGATCGGCGATGATCAGCGTGAACTTGTCAGCGAGCTGCGGCGCGACGCGGTGCCACATCACATGCGTCTCGGAGAAGCCGTGCAGCAGAAGCAGCGGCGGCCCCTTGCCGCCGACACGCGCGAAGATGCGGCCGAACGAGGTGTTGATCCATTCGGAGGCGAAGCCGGGATAGAGGTCGGCGAGATCGGACATGAGTTCCATCAGCTCCGAACAAAAATGTCGAAAACAACCCCATGCACAGTAGCACGGCGGTCCCGGTGAGGGATGCTAACCCCAACAGCCGATTGCGCATTTTTGGAATGTGGATGTGGCGGCGCGATGACGCGGACAGCATTGCGCGCGCAGCGCAAAAACCGCTGTCAGCTCCTGGCCTTCTCCGCTTCCACCGCCTGCCAGCCGATGTCGCGCCGGCAGAAGCCGTCCGGCCAGTTGATGCGGTCGACGGCCTGGTAGGCGCGCGCCTGCGCCTCGGTCACGGTCGCCCCCAGCGCGCAGACATTGAGCACGCGGCCGCCATTGGCGAGGATCGCACCGTCCTTCGCCATTGTGCCGGCGTGGAATATCTCGACGGTGTTGACCCCAGCGGCGTCATCGAGCCCCTCGATGCGCGTGCCCTTCTGATAGTCGCCGGGATAGCCCTTCGCCGCCATCACCACCGTGAGCGCGGATTCCGGATACCAGCGCAGATCGAAGTTCTTCAACTGCCCGTCGCAGGAGGCAAGGAACGCCGGCACGATGTCCGACATCATGCGCAGCATCAGCACCTGGCACTCGGGATCGCCGAAGCGGACGTTGAACTCGAACAGCTTTGGACCCTGCGTGGTCAGCATGATGCCGGCGTAGAGAATGCCGCGGAACGGCGTGCTGCGCTGCTTCATGCCGGCCACCGTCGGCAGGATGATTTTTGCCATGATCGCGTCGTGGATCGCCGGCGTCACCAGCGGCGTCGGCGAATAGGCGCCCATGCCGCCGGTGTTCGGGCCGACGTCATGGTCGAACACGCGCTTGTGGTCCTGAGCGGAGGCCAGCGGGATCGCGGTCTCGCCGTCGCAGAGCGCGAAGAAGCTGATCTCGCGGCCGGGCAGAAATTCCTCGATGACGACTTCAGCGCCGGCCTCGCCAAAGGCGCCCTCGAACATCATGGCGATGGCGTCCTCGGCCTCGCGCACGGTCTTGGCGACGACGACGCCCTTGCCGGCGGCGAGACCGTCGGCCTTCACCACGATCGGCGCGCCCTGGCTCTGGACGTAAGCACGCGCGTCAGCGGCGTTGGTGAAACGCTTGTAGGCCCCGGTCGGAATGCCGAATTCAGTGCACAGCGCCTTGGTAAAACCCTTCGAGCTTTCGAGCTGGGCGGGGATCTTGTTCGGCCCGAACGCCTTGATGCCGGCCGCGGTGAGATCGTCGACGATACCGGCCGCCAGCGGCGTCTCCGGCCCGACCACCACGAGCGCGACGGCGTTGGTCTTGCAGAAGTCGATCACGGCGGCATGGTCGGCGACATCGAGCGCCACGCACTCCGCCTCGCGCGCGATGCCGGCATTGCCGGGCGCGCACCAGAGTTTGGTCACCAGGGGAGAAGCTGCGATCTTCCACGCCAGGGCATGTTCGCGGCCGCCGGAACCGAGCAGGAGAATGTGCATACGAGGCTCAGAATGAGGGGTTTGGCTGGGGCGGAGGTCGCACGAATCGGCGTGGGCCTCAAGGGGGGATGAACCCGAACTCCCCGTCATTCAGGGCGCGGCGAAGTCTTCTTCCTTCCTCTTGTGGGAGAAGGTGGCGCGCGGCTTGGATAGTCCGATTGGGCCGCGTGCGTTGCTACGGTTGACGGCTCGCCATAGGCCTTACCGTGTCTGGTGGTAGCGGGCGTTTTGGCGAATCTCGGCCAAAGATTGGTGCCGGACGGACAACAGGATCTGGCAGAATCCCCAGCGTCGCTGGCAGACTTCTCCAGATTTTGGAGCGGAAGCTCGATACGGTCGCGGTTGCGCATTTGGCAAAGGGAATTTGCACCCCTTCAGAGCAGGATGTGGGATTGAAGGTTATGCGGAAACTACCACTCATAAGGCCGGGTTTGGGCGAGCTACTCGACCATGTCCCCGTGCTGGTCAAAGCCTACGGGAAATGGCCAAGCTACGTGTACCTGTTCGTCATGTCGCTATGGACCCCGTTAGTGGTTGTGGGGGCTTCTTGGTTGGCTTGGAAGAGTTGGCGATAGAATTCGATTCTAGCTGATGACGGAAGTGACATGCTGGGAGCATTCTTCGACGATAGTGGAACGCATGCTGGGTCGCCGGTGATGACCATTGGCGGCGTGTTGGGGACGGAACCTCAGTGGGATGTCTTCGCCGTGGCTTGGGAAGCGCTGCTGATAGAGCCTCTGCCGGGCAAAAGGCCGCTTAAGCAGTTCCATCTGTCGCCGTGTCGGGCCGGTCGTGATGAATTTGAGAACTACAGTCTCGCCGAGCGAGACCACCTGACTTATCTATTTCGGCAGGTTATTCTTGATACTGGCTTGGTGACCGTAGCGGCAGCAGTTGATAACGCGGCGTGGGACGAGTTGGTGACCGGCGACGCAGCCGAGCAGCTCGGTCATCCTCTCGAATTTCTGCTCTATAAATGCCTGAACTCAGTATCGGACATCATCAAGTGGCGTAAGCCGGGAGAGCAAACTTGGGTTTTCTTCGATGAGGGCATCCGCGACCGCGTCGAGATGTTCGTATGCACTTACCTGCAGAATAATAAGGACCGACCGGAGTTCGCGAACGTCGGGTTCGCACCGGTATCAAAGGTGATAGCCCTGCAAGCAGGCGACATGATTGCGACGGAGACGTTTCAGTTTGGTCAGCAATGGCTACTGGATCGCGAGAATCCCGTCACGAACCCGCACTTTGAGTCGTTTCGCTGGCGAGACATAAGCCCGTAGGATGGGTTGAGCCCTTGCGAAACCCATCGCACTTGTTTCGTGGTAACGTCCCGTCATGACCTCGTACCGCCGCAACTTCGTTTCGGGTGGGTGTTTCTTCTTCACCGTCAACCTGGCGGAGCGGAAGCTAGCGTTGCTGACGGATCATATCGGGTTGTTGCGCACGGCATTTCGTGAAACGCACCGACGCCATCCATTCACGATCGATGCCATCGTGGTGCTGCCTGATCACCTTCACACGGTGTGGACGTTACCGGAAGGTGATGCCGATTTTGCAATGCGCTGGCAGTTGATCAAATCCACCTTTTCGCGCGGTCTGGCGCGCAGCGAGAGGATATCCCGAAGCCGCGCGGCCAAAGGCGAACGGGGCATCTGGCAACGTAGATATTGGGAGCATACCATTCGCGACGAAGTCGATTTCGCGCGGTATGTAGACTACGTTCATATCAATCCGGTCAAGCACGGGCTCGTCGACAGAGTACGTGACTGGGCGCCCTCCTCGTTTCATCGCCACGTAAAGCTCGGCAATTACCCGGCCGATTGGGCCGGCGATCAGTCGGATGACGGCCGCGATTACGGAGAACGGGGATAGAGAAGCGATGGGTTTCGCAAGGGCTCAACCCATCCTACGAGCTTCCGTGAGCAGCGCGCCAGCCATGGCGTAGACCGATGCCGAAGCCGGTTGGCGATGTTCTTTGCGCATCGCGCACGCCCCTAATCATTTGAGGGGCAAGGGCACACCCCCTCGACGCTGCCCTTCTAGCGACGACCCCTTCTCAAACTTTGACCAATGCGCGCAAGCGTAATCCGCTGCGACACTGGAGCCTGATCCGGTCCGCCCACTATTGTCCCCGTTGGAACGCTGTCCCTGTTCTTTACCACATCAGGTACCCCGGCTTCCTTAGCCACCAATCTCCACTTTCTGCGGAATTCGGTCGTGGACCAAGGTAAGCCGGTAACATCGTTTATGATGATTGGGCCGGATGATGGAAGGGCCAAAATGTCGAGGCCAATTGCCTTGATCTCCGCTAGCACCATCGGAGCCTTCTTCAGATCGACTTGGATCGGGCGGCCGCTTGACCCTGTCGTGTGCCGCAGGATCAAATTTTTATCGATGTCGGACCAACGTAGGCCACGAAGCCACTTCCTACCATGGATTTCGAAATCGGAGCTTCCCGGCTCGTCGATAGGAACCCACTCGCCGATTACATCTTTTTGGCTAAGCCTCAATTCGAATTGAAACGCTTGGACGAGAGCTATCGAATACCAACCAAAGTGTTCGCGAGCAGTGCGACGGATTGCTTGGACGTGCTCGGCAGTTAGTTGCACGAGACGTGGTCCCTGAGTGCCAAACCGGCTCTCGCGAAGGACTTCCGTAAGACGCTTGCACTCTGGATCTTCAAGCAGCGTAAACCCAAATTTAAATAGAGCCCGAAGCCGCGCGATCATTTCATTCGCAGCGGCAGTCCTACCGCCAGAACCCGAAACTTTGTACCCAGTAAAGCAGCGTTGGCGCCTTGATGCCTCGGACCTGATGGTGGCCGTATTTTTCACTTATCCGATCGAACGTGCGGCCCTGCTTGATGCGCACCTGATAGCGAAGTTTTTGGAAAGGCGAATCCAAATCACTTCGATAGGAATCTATTAGTTGCTTGAGCGTTAGCGCCATTGTCCGTCACAGCCCCTCGGCGTGCAAGTACATCAACAGAATGATGGTGATAATCACAACCGCCGCAGCTATGCCGACCACTCCGTCTGCACGGATAACCGCTCCGAAGAAGTGTATTTCGAGTCGTTGAAATTGGTCCACCACATTGGCTCCGTGCTACTTGGCTCAGACGATCCGAACCGATGTCGCCATTGGGTCAGCGTCGGCACGTGGTGCCAAGATTATTCGGCGCTCAAGAAAGATCCTGAGTGATCGTAAGGCTTTAAGCAGGACGCAATATCATCAGCGCTCTTGCAAAAAAAACGCTGATGTAGGCGACCGAAAACTACTATGCCGATAAGTATCTGAGTGCGCTGTCAAAACCCCGCGCGATAGCGCGACAACATGACGGAAAGAGACTTTGGTAAGGCCATCGCTGCGGAAAGTGGATGATCGTTCAAGTGGTTGGCCTGATCAGCGGTTTTTCTCTTCCGTCCGCGGCCGTCCAGACTAGTAGCGGTGTTGCGGCTTGCGCATTGGGAATGCGCTGGTCCGCAACCTAGACCCAATGCCTGGCGACTTCCCCCACTGGAGTAAAACGGCGTCACGGTGAGCGCCGGTATCGAGAGGGTTTTTCTCGCGAAGCGCCGGATGAGGGGTTTCCATCCACACGCACAAATATTTGCGGAGACAGACCCCTCACCCGAGTGTGCCCGTGTCTGCCAACGGAGATGCCCTCTCCCACAAGGGGCGAGGGCACAGCAATCTGCACCGCGATCTGCAGCAAACGTCGCTGCGCGCCGGAATGATAGGGGCCTAGCTCTGCTTTCCCGCGATGATCTCCTGCAACGTCGCAACATGCCGCGCAAACGCGCCGCGGCCGGCAGCCGTGGCGGTGACCGTGGTCTGCGGCTTTTTGCCGACGAAGGCCTTGTCGACCGCGACGTAGCCAGCCTTGGCCAAGGTCTCGATATGCGCGCCGAGATTGCCGTCGGTGGCGCCGGTGAGCTTCTTGAGCCGGGAAAATTCGAGACCCGCGGCCGTGGCCGGCAGCGAATTCAGCGCGGCCATGATCTTGAGGCGCAGCGGCTGGTGGATGATGTCGTCGAGCTCGGCCATGGTGCTAGCTCCGCCGCATCCAGAGGCCGCCGACGATCAGTCCGCCGCCGTTGACGACCGCCATCCAGGGCAGGAAGGTGTCGCCGGTCACGAAGAAATACCCGACCAGCGTCAGTGTGGTGATCGCGAGCGCGATCACCACGAAGGCATAGCCGAACCACAGACCTGCCAGCGCATAGAACAGCATGAAGTAGATGGTCCAGAACGCGCCCTGCTGGCGCGGCGTAAAATGGCCGAGGACGTGCGCGCAGAGGAAGCCGAAGGCGACGAACATCAGGAAGGCGATCAGCATCCGCATGTCGAAGCTGCGAACTCCCGTCGAGGTCTGGTTCGCCGAGCTGATCGCAAACGAGCCGGCGATGCCGAGGACGTAGACCGCGAGCCAGTAGTAATACGCTTCACGGGGCCAGAGCCAGGTCGCGATGTTGGCGACGAACACCAGCACGCCCCACAGGATCATCATCTGACTGGCGAGATCGTAGATGCGCGATTGCTTCACGCGCTGGACGATGTCGTCGATCTCGGCCAGCGCTGCGGAGGCCTCTCTGCTGTCGATCATGACTGCCCGCTTCCCCGCGTCGCGACGTCCTCGGCGATCGCATTGACCGCCTTGGGGTTAGTGACCATGCCCATGTGGTTGACGCCGTCGATCACCTTGACGTCGACGGACGGCTTGATCGCCTGCACGGTCTCCGCATATTTGTCGGAGATCATCATCTCGTCCTCGGCACCGCCGAAGATCGTCATCGGATGCGTCACGGCCGGCAGATCGAGGCGATAGCCGCGCGTCGCAAAGTTGCGCATCAGGCGGTCGGAATAGGTCGGCACCAGAATTCGCTCCGAATTCGGCGGCACCGCGAAGGCCAGCACCGGAAGCTGCGCGCAGCAGTCGATGCCGAGCTTGCGGAGTGCGGCGAGACCAAGGAAGCGCGGAATGTCGGCATTGGCCCAGCCGCCGGAATGCGGCTTGTTGGTCGGCGCGTCATAGCCGAGATAGGGCGCGACCAGCACGGTGCGCACGAACAGATCCTGCATGATCGGCGTGGCGGCGACGCGCAGCGAGAAGCCGGCTCCGGCGGAATGGCCGATCAAGGTGAGCGGCAGATCCGGCGCGCTCTTGCGGACATGGGCGACGAAGTCGACCAAATCGTCCTCGAGCTGGCCGACATAGCCGATATCGCCGCGCGTGCCCGACGCACCGTGGCCACGCGTGTCGAGCGCCCAGGTCTCGACGCCGTGCGCAGCGAGGGCCGCAGTCAGCGCGTGATTGACCGTGCCAGAAGAGCCGGAAGAGCCATGAATGAAGATCGCACCGCGACCGGTGTCCGCCCCCTTCGGCGCGTAGTGCCGGAATCCAAGCCAGGTGCCGTCGCGGGCCTGAAAGCGTTCCAGCGCCGGCATGGTCGACCAGTCGATACCCCTGGCGGAGTCCGAGACCGATCGCAGCTCTGCGGGCCGCTCCAGCGGCGTCGCGACCAGGGCCGTCAGCAGCAGCGCCACGGCGCCGACCGCGCACAGACCCCATTTCAGCAAGCTCAGAGCACCTCGCAGCAATTGCATCGCCATGGTCCAACTCCATCAAACCCAGGATCGTTAGAGAGCTCTATATTACAGAGTACTCTTCGTATCAATCCCCGGATTGGCGCCGCGCGGCGAAAATCCTTAACGTCGGGGCCGACCCCAAAATACCGAATCGTGTGCCGATGCCGCCTGCGGAACCTCTGCCCAATACGCCCGAATTCACCGTTTCCGAACTCTCACAGTCCCTGAAACGGACGGTGGAGGACACCTATGGCCATGTCCGGGTCCGCGGCGAGATTTCCGGGTTCCGCGGCGCCCATTCCTCCGGTCACTGCTATTTCGCGCTCAAGGACGAGAGCGCCAAGATCGAGGCGGTGATCTGGAAGGGCGTGCACGGGCGGATGCGCTTCAAGCCGCAGGAAGGGCTCGAGGTCATCGCCACAGGCAAGCTCACGACCTATCCGGGCTCTTCCAAATATCAGATCGTGATCGAGGCTTTGGAGCCGGCCGGCATCGGCGCGCTGATGGCGCTGATGGAGGAGCGCAAGAAGAAGCTCGCCGCCGAAGGCCTGTTCGACGAGGCGCGCAAGCAGCTGCTGCCCTGGCTGCCCGAGGTGATCGGCGTGGTGACCTCGCCGACCGGCGCCGTGATCCGCGACATCCTGCACCGGCTGGAGGACCGCTTTCCCCGCCACGTGCTGGTGTGGCCGGTCAAGGTGCAGGGCGAAGGCTCGGCCGAGCAGGTCGCAGCCGCGATCCGCGGCTTCAACGCACTGCCCGAGGGCGGCAAGATTCCGCGGCCCGACGTGCTGATCGTCGCGCGCGGCGGCGGCTCGCTGGAGGATCTCTGGTCGTTCAACGAGGAGATCGTGGTGCGGGCCGCAGCCGAGAGCATGATCCCGCTGATTTCGGCGGTCGGGCACGAGACCGATATCACGCTGATCGATTTCGTCGCCGACAAGCGCGCGCCGACGCCGACGGCGGCCGCCGAGATGGCGGTGCCGGTGCGCAGCGATCTGTTTGTCGAGGTCGCCGATCTCGCCCGCCGCAACCGCGCCTATTGGCAGCGTGCCCATGAAAGCCGTCGCAACGAGCTGCGCGCCGCCGCGCGCGCGCTGCCGGCCGCAGGCGATCTGCTGGCGATCCCGCGACAGCGGCTGGATACGGCAGGCGCGTCCCTGCCCCGCGGCCTCAAGGCCAACACGCATGCGCATTTCCGCAGGTTTACGGCCGCCGGCGCCAAGCTGACGCTGCGCGTGCTGCACGGGCAGATTTCGCAGGCTGATCACCGGCTCACTGTCTGCGGCGAACGGCTCGGCCTGTCCGCGCGCTCGCTGTTGCGGCGGCGGCGCGACCGTTTTGCCGGACTTGAAGTTCGCTTACGGGCCTCAAAGCTCTCCAATGCACAAGCGCAGCGCAACGCGATTGCCCGCCAGCGCGAGCGCACGCATCGTCTGGCCGACCGCGCGCAACGCGCGCTGGCAACGCTGATGCAACGACTCGACGCCCGCGTCGAGGCCAGCGGCAAGCTGCTGTCCGCGTTGTCCTATCGCGGCGTGCTTGCGCGTGGTTTTGCACTGGTGCGCGACGAGGCCGGCCATCCCCTGCATTCGGCGGACAGCGTTGGGCCGAACGCGCGGATCGCGATCGAGTTCGCCGACGGCCGCATCGGCGCGACAGCGGATGCGGATCGGCCCGAGCCGACCGCCAAGCGCGCGCCGTCGCAGGCAAAGCATGCAGCGCAGGATAGCAAGCCCGCACCGAAGCGCGTGGCCAAGCCGGTGGATCAGGGCAGTTTATTTTAGAGGCCGACAGCGGCGCAACATTCTCGCTGTCGTCCCGGCGAAGGCCGGGACCCATAGCCACAGGGAGGGGTTTGGCGAAGACTGGTCGTTCGGGACTGATACCACGCGCAACTGTTAGATCACGCGGTATGGGTCCCGGCCTTCGCCGGGACGACATTGGAGAGGCTTGCGTGCCTTCTCAACAACGTCATCGCGGAGAAGATCGTAGCGCGTAGCCCGCATGAGCGAAGCGATATGCGGGAACAGTTGTCCCGGATATCGCTTCGCTCATCCGGGCTACAGGAACGTCGGACCCTACTGGCAGGACAAGCCCGCGTCCATCGTGGTCCAGAAGCCGCAATGGTCCGGCGCGGGCTGTGGCGCGCCGGCTTGGGCTTCGAACAGGAAGATCGTGACGGTGAAGACGATCAGTGCGGCGGAGAAGAGGGCGAAGCGATTGCGCATGCAAGATGCGTTTAATCGACATCATGGTCGAACTATGGCGCCGACGCTTGCTGAAACCCGGTTGAGGCGCGATCCGTAGATTCCCGGTCGGCCATCATTGTCCGTGCAGGGCGGTGGTCGATGCGGGGCTGTCCGCCTCACATTGTTCCTCGGGCGGCCCCGCTTTGGAATCCGTAGCCCGGATGGAGCGCAGCGTAATCCGGGACGTCGCAACGCGCGGCACGACCCCGGATTGCGCTTCGCTCCATCCGGGCTACGAGACGACAACTACCGCGCCAGCCATTCGGCGACCTGCTTCTGCGAATCGGCGCGCGCGTCCGCATCGGTGCCGAGATGGCCGTGCTCGGGGGCGGCGGCATCGCTGCTGCCGGCAGCTGCGTGCAGCGGCGTGTTGGCGCGGTCGAAATCATGATAGGCGCCGGGATAGACCACGATGCGCGTGAGCGCGCTGCGGCCGAGCGCGCCGTCCACCATCTGGCGGCAGGCCGGCGGCGACGAGACGTCGTCCTTGCCGCCGATCAGAACCAGCGTCGGCACCCGCGCGCTCCAGCCGAGGCCGGCGGAAATGCGGCAGTCCGGATAGAAGGCAATGGCCGCGCGAAAATCCGGAGCCCCATCGCGCGCGGCATTCTGCGGCCGCACCGCCCAGAGCAGCGCGCTTGCACCATTGGCCCAGCCGATCAGGCTGACACGGTCGCGCGCGACCCAGGACTGCTTCATCAGCCAGGCGCGCGCTGCCACGACGTCGGCGACACGCTCGCGTCGCGCCTTGACGTGCCCCTCCTTGACCCGGCATTGCGGCCCGAGCTCGCGCGAGCCGTAGCTGTCGGGCAGCAGCACCGCGTTGCCCGCCTTCAGCAGATCTTCGGCCCAGTCGCGATAGCGCGACAGCACCGGATCGGCATGGCCGCCGAGCCCACCGCAACCATGCAGCGCGACCACGGTCGGAAACGGTCCTTCGCCTTCCGGCTTGTAGAGCTGCGCATGCAGGATTCCGGCCGCCAGGGGAATGTCGACCTGCTGCGGCGCAGGCACCGAGGCCGCGCGCGCGGCCGACATCAGGAGCGTCAGGAACAAGGCGGTCAGTCGAAGGCGCATCGGACGATCCTTCGCCGCAGCACTATCATGCGAAAACAGCGGTAAAACATCACAAATCGGTGGGTTTGACGGGCGGACAAGGCATCCTATTTATGGTAGATCGAATTCACCAAATCATGCCCTCCAGGGTTTTCCACGGAGAGGCTTTCCACGGAGACGATCGACCGTGCTGAACAAGTTCGGCCCCTCGGGCAACGGCGAAGCGCAGGTGCAATATCTCGACGGCGATTTCCGCGTGATCTCGCCCGGGACCTTCGTGCGCTGCGCGATATCCGACACACGGATCCCGCTCGACGAGCTGAAATACTGGAGCGTGGACCTGCAAGAGGCCTACGCCACGCCCGCCGCCGTGCTGCAGCGGCATTTCCCCGGCGCGCCGAAGCCGCAGTCGTAAGGCCGCGCGCCTATTGTTGCTCGGGTCCATCTCCGCCCACACAGCTCTTGATGAGAGTCTTCCTGGGCTCGCCAACGACCTTCTGATCGATCGCCTGCCTCAGACAATCGAGCCGGCCCTGCGCCATGCAGAGCTGCATCTGGTCGCGCTTGTCCTGCCCCTTCAGGCTTGCCGTCGTGGCCAGGCACGTGACCCGCTTGGTGGCGGGAACCGGTACCGTGCCCGTTGGGTTTGCAGGAGCGGCCGGGGGCGACGTTTGTGCAGACACCGGCGCAATGATCAGACACACAAGGCTGGCGGCAACGGCCGCAGACGGCAGTTTCATCGAATTCTCCTGATCGTTGGTAAGCGATAGGAGTCTTGCGATGAATGCCGCGTGAATGAAGGATGCTACGAGATCATCGTGCGCTGAACCTGCGCTCGCGCGCCTTGTAGAGGTGATCGCTGATCAGGCGGCGGAGCGTCGCGGGGTCGTCGAATTCGAGCTGGACCGCGAACGGCACGATGTCATTCGGCACGCCCTTGCTGCCGCGCAGGCGCGCGAGATCCTTTTCCGTCGTCACCAGCGTCAGCTGCTCGCGCTGTGCATCCGCCACAAGTGCCGCCATCTCGGCCTGCGAGAACATGTGGTGATCGGCGAACGGGCGCGTGTGCGCGACCTCGATGCCGCTGGCGCGCAACGTGCGGAAGAAGCGCTCGGGATCGCCGATGCCGGCAAACGCGAGCACCGGTTTACCGAACAGCTGGGCTACCGCGGCGGCATCCGGTCTCAAGCGCGCGCGCAGCACCGGCTTGTCGCGCGCGGAAATCGCTGCCGCGACATCGTCGGCGGCATGGCCATCGCCGATCAGCACCAGCGCATCGGTGCGCGCGAGCTGTGCCTTCAGCGGCGCGCGCAGGGGGCCTGCCGGGAACACCTTGCCGTTGCCGAGGCCGCGCGCGCTGTCGATCACGATCAGCGAGGCATCCTTCATGATGCGCGGGTTCTGAAAGCCGTCATCCATCAGGATCAATGTCGCACCTTGCGACTTGGCCAGCGCCACACCTTCGAGCCGATCGCGCGCGACCGCAACCGGCACGTCGCGCGCCATCATCAGCGGCTCGTCGCCGACATCGGCTGCGGTGTGGCGCTCGCGATCGACCATCACCGGGCCCTGCAAGCGCCCGCCATAGCCGCGGCTGAGCACCACCGGGGTCTCGCCGAGCTCACGCAACAGCTTGGTCAGCGCGAGCACGGTCGGCGTCTTGCCGGCACCGCCGACGTGGTAGTTGCCGACGCAGAGCACGGGGATGCCGGCATCGACGCCCTGGCGCAGCAGGCGCTGTGCGGCGATCGCGCCATACAACGCGCCCAGCGGCCGTAATGCGTGCGACTTGAAGGAACGTGGCCGGTACCAGAAGGCCGGCTCACGCATTGGCGGCTCCCATCTCGATCCGCAACTGCATCAGATACGGCTCGAGCGCAGTCATGGTGCGCTCCAGCGCGCCGCCGAGCTGCTCGACCACGCCGTGGCCTGCCCGCTGCATCTTGTCGCGCACGGCGGGATCGGCGAGCAGCTGGCCGAGCTGCTTGACCAGGATCTCCTGCGTCTCGGCCTGGCGCGCCCCACCGCTGTGATCGAGCGCGGCATAGACATCGGCGAAGTTGAAGACGTTCGGACCATGGACGATGGCCGCACCGAGCTTGATCGCCTCGATCGGATTCTGCCCGCCATGGCGGATCAGCGATCCGCCCATGAACACGATCGGCGAGAGGCGATAGAACAGGCCGAGCTCGCCCATGGTGTCGGCGACATAGACGTCGGTCGCGGCCGAGAGCTGCTCGTCGCGCGAGCGCAAGGCCGGCTTCAGGCCCGAGGCCGTGATCAGGCCTGCGATCGACGAGCCGCGATCCGGATGCCGCGGCACGATCACCGTGAGAAGCTGGGGGAAGAAGCCGACGAGGCTGCGATGCGCCGCGACCAGCATTTCGTCCTCGCCGGGATGGGTCGAAGCCGCGACGATGATGGGCCGGCCCCGCGTCATCGCCATCAGCCGCTCGAGCCTGGCGGGATCGGCGGGCGGCGCCGGCACGTCGAGCTTGAGATTACCCGTGGTGACGACGTCGCGGCCACCGAGCGCCGAGAAGCGTTCGGCATCGGTCTTCGACTGCGCCAGACAAATGTCGAACCGCGACAGCAGCGCCGAGATGGTTCCGTACATCCGCCGCCAGCGCGGGAAGGAGCGCGGCGACATCCGTCCGTTGATCAGCACCATCGGCACACGGCGCGCAGCACCGGCCAGGATCAGGTTCGGCCACAAATCGGATTCGATGAACAGCGCCAGCGACGGCTTCCAGTGATCGAGGAAGCGCGCGACATAGCGCGGGGAATCATACGGCACGTATTGATGGATGACGTCGGGCGGAAAACGTTTTGCGACGACGGCGGCCGAGGTCACGGTGCCCGAAGTGAGCAGGATGCGCAGGTTCAGATCGCGCAAGCGTTCGATCAGCGCGGCCGCGGCCAGCACCTCGCCGACGCTGGCGCCGTGGATCCAGACCAGCGGGCCGTGCGGCCGCACGTCCTGGCTGAGGCCGCGCCGTTCGCCGACGCGCGCGGGATCTTCCTTGCCCTGCTTCAGCCGCCGCTTGATCAGCGCAGGCGCAAGCGGCACCAGGCCTGAGGCCAGGCGCTGGTACATCCGCAGCGTCATTGGCAGCGCATTAGCCATCTGCGGGTCCCGGGCGGCCGAGCTGCGCATAGGCGCGGCGGGTCGCCTCATTCAGCGTGTCCTCCAGCTCCTGCCGCAGCGCTTCCATGGTGGCGGCATCGGCATCCGGCGGCACGCTGATTTCCTTGATGCCGACCAATGCGCCTCGCCCGAATGGCAAATTGATGGTGGTGCGGTCCCAGTTCTTGAGCCGGATGAAGCGGCTGGTCGCCATTGCGAAAGGCATGATCGGCCGCCCCGATTCTCGTGCCAGCATGATAATGCCGAGCCCGGCCACGCGCGCGCGCTTCGGGACATCGGCGGTCAGCGCGACATTACAACCGTCCTGGAGCGTTCGCACCATCTCCTTGAAGGCGCCGACCCCACCTTTACGGTGGAAGGCGCTGCCATGGTCGCCGGAACCGCGGATGAGGCCGATGCCGAGCCGTTCCACCGCGATGGCATTGAACTCGCCGTCGCGATGCCGCGAGATCAGGACCTTGGCCCGGTAGGAGTCCTTGTTCTTGATGAAGGGGGTGAGGAAATGCTGGCCGTGCCAGAAGGCGAAGATCGCCGGGATCTGCGGCTCGACAATGTCATAGACCTCGGGCGGATCGAACGTGAACCTGTTGGTCCGCCAGACCAGACGCAGATATTCGGCCGCCAGGACCCCGACGGCACGCTGAAACCAGCTGCTTCGCAGCGTATTGCGAAGCAGTTTTTTCAACGCGCCTTCGATTCTTGATTCGGGTCGAGCAGCCGGTGGAGATGGACGATGAAATAGCGCATCTGCGCGTTGTCGACCGTGCTCTGCGCCTTGGCCCGCCAAGCGGCGTGGGCGGCCGCATAGTTCGGATAGAGGCCGACGACCTCGACGTCGTCCAGGTTCTTGAAGGTGTTGTGCTCGAGATCGAGCAGCTCACCACCGATGACGAGATGGAGCAGTTGTTGCGGGGCACTATCTGGCATGGGTTCTCTTCCTTACGGGCTGCCCGGCATAGCAGTGATCGACAAGCACAGCGGACGCGCTCAGGGCAAGGGACGATTTCGAAAATGCGCGACAATGCTCGCATGACGATCGCGCCCCGCTGCCACCAGCACCCCGTGCGTGACTTCCCGGCGATTGTAGAGGATGGGTTCTCCGGAGAGGTCGCTCATCCTACCATCCGCTTCCTGCACGATCAAATCGGCCGCCGCAAGGTCCCAATCATGACTGTTGCCGCCCGCAAAAGCCGCATCCAGCCCGCCATGGGCGACCCGGCAGAGCCGCAGCGCAAGCGAACCGATTCGCGGATGCAGCTTGATGTCGCCGCCCAAGGTATTGAGCCGCTCGACCATCGGCTTCGGGCCGGCGATCCGGGAGAAGTCGAGCGCGGAGCCGGCTGTGGCCGTGACCTGTTTGCCGTTGAGCGTCGTGCCCTGGCCGCGGGCCGCGAAGAAGAACTCGTCGCTGGTCGGCGCGAACACCACGGCAAGCACAGGTGACGCCCCCTCGACCAGCGCCACACTGACACACCATTCGTCATGGCCGCCCAGATAATTGCGCGTGCCGTCGATGGGATCGACGATCCATGTCAGCCGCCGCGACAGCCGCGTGGAATCATCGGCGCTCTCCTCCGACAGCCAGCCATAGTCCGGCGTGGCGCCGCGCAGGCGCGCTTCGAGTAGGTCGTTGACGGCGATGTCGGCTTCCGAGACCGGCGAGGACCCGCCCTTGGTCCATGTCTTCAGCTCGGTGCGGAACATCGACTGCGCAAGCGCACCTGCGTCACGCACCGTGTCTTGCAGCAGCGTTGCGTCGCGCGTCAGGATTATGTCGTTCGCGTCAGCGTCCGCCAAGCGTCAAACCCTCGATGCGCACCGTCGGCGCATTGATGCCGTAGCGGAATTCGAGATTGTTGGCCGGCTGCATCGATTTGAAGATCTCGAACAGATGGCCGGCGATCGTGACCTCGCTGACGGGATAGGTGAGCTCGCCGTTCTCGATCCAGAAGCCGGAGGCGCCGCGGCTGTAATCGCCGGTGACGCCGTTGACGCCGGAGCCGATCAGATCGGTGATGTAAAATCCCTGCTTGATGTCGGCGATCAGCTCGGTCGGCGTCGGCGTGCCGGGTTCGAGATGAAGATTGTACGGCCCGGGCGAGGGCGAGGACGACACGCCGCGATGGGCATGGCCGGTGGTGGTGAGGCCGAGCTCGCGGGCGGTCGCGCAATCGAGCAACCAGGTCGTCAGCACGCCCTCGTCGATCAGCGCGATCTTCTTCACCGCAACGCCTTCGGCATCGAAGGTCTGCGAGCGCAGGCCGCGCTTGCGCAGGGGATCGTCGATGATGCGGATGTTCTTCGCAAAGAGCTGCTGGCCGAGCTTGTCCTTGAGGAAGCTGGTCTTGCGCGCAATCGAGGCACCGTTGATGGCGCCGACGACATGGCCGACCAGCGAGCCCGCGACGCGCGGATCGAACACGACCGGCACCTTGCAGGTCTCGACCTTGCGCGGATTGAAGCGCGCCACGGTGCGCTCGCCGGCGGAGCGGCCGACGATCTCCGGCGACAACAGATCGGCGCCATGCGGGGCGGAGGTGAAATCGTAGTCGCGCTCCATGCCGGTGCCCTCGCCGACGATCGCGGTCGCCGAGATGCCCTGGCTCGAGCGCAGATAGGAGCCGTGGAAGCCGGTGCTGGTCACCAGCACCATGCCGCCCATGCCGGCGGAGGCCGACGCGCCGCCGGATTTGGTCACGCCCTTCACGGCAAGCGCTGCGGCTTCCGCTTCGAGCGCGCGGCGCTCGAGCTCGGAGGTCGCGGGCACGTCGGGATCGAGCAGATCGAGATCTGGAAAATCGCGCGCGAGCAGCGCGGGATCTGCGAGGCCAACATATTTATCGTCTGGCGCAACGCGCGCCATCGCCACCGCACGCTCGGCAAGCTTGGTCACGGCATCGCCGCTGGCGTCATTGGTCGAGACCACCGCCTGGCGGCGGCCAACCAGCACGCGCAGGCCGACATCGTCGCCCTCGGACCGCTCGGATTCCTCGACGCGGCCGTCGCGCACCTCGACGCCCTGCGAGATGCCGCGCACCGCGACCGCATCGGCCGCATCCGCACCGGCGCGCTTCGCCGCCTCCACCAGGCGCTGTGCGAGATCGGACAGCGCGGACTGATCGAACAGGTCGCGATTGGCTTTAGGCGAAAGCGTCGAGCTTGGTGAAGGGTTCACAAACGAAATCCTGTTGCGGCGGGAGGTTTCGGGGCGAGACCGGCCCTCAACACCAGATGTGCCCAATTGGCACGGACTTCAAGCGTTTTCGGTCTGCAAAAAGCTCAGATTCGCGAAGCTTGCGCAACGTCTCGTCAATCATGCGCGCCAAGGTCTTGTCAATCATGAGTGGCGGTGAGGTTGGATTAACCAGCCTTTTTAAGCGGTTTCCGAAACCGGCGCGCTAAGGTCCTCGCATCGACCGGGAACATAATCCTGGCGGGGAGAACTAAAGCCGTGAGGCGTCAAACAGCAACATGTGGGGCCAACCCCACCGGGTCGAGCCGCAGTCTGCGGCTCGACCCCCTTTCCCTTCCGGTCCGCTTCGATGCGCATGATCCGCGCGCCGACGGATACACAAGGCAGATCGAGCTTCATCGCGAACGCGTCGTGCTGCGCCGTGCCGTCCGCGGCATGCGGATGGCGATCAATGTCCGCGTCAGCAACTTCACCGGCGTCGCGCTGCGCGGCAATGACGAAGCGCAGACCCTCGTCCTGGTCCATCGCGATCCCTCGCTCTCGGTTCCGCTGCTCGTCAGCACCGAAGGCGATGAGCTCACGGAAGCCTGGGCGATCTGGAGCGAGATCTTTGCGCTGCCGCAACTGGACGAAGGCGCCCGCAAGCCCGCAGCCCGCCGTCGCCGCAGCAACGCGATCCGCACCCGCCGTCCGAAATTCCTGATGCGCCGTCGCACCGCCATGGCGCGTGAGCTGCCGGTTCACCGCGAAGAACGCGAGATCATCGCGCGGAATTGAGCGGCAATCACGATGCCGTAGGGTGGGCAAAGCGAAAGCGTGCCCACCTCTTCTCTCGCAATCGTGGATAAATGGTGGGCACGGCGCAAGGGCGCCTTTGCCCAACCCTACAAGTTTGCCTCAAGCCGCCCGCATCACCGCGTCCGCCAACAATCCTGCAAACAGAAGCAAGCCCGCATCCCGGTTCGACTTGAACACGCGCAGGCAAAGCGCGGGATCGTCGATCCTGAGCCGCTTGATCTGCCACGCCAGATGCACGGCGAAGGCCGCAAGCCCGAACCATGCCGGCCAGCGCGCATCGCCTGAGGCGAGCGCGACGCCGATCAGCATCACCGCGAGCCCATAGAACAGGATCAGCGCCTGATGCGTATGCGCGCCGAACAGGCGTGCGGTGGATTTGACGCCGATCAGCGCGTCGTCCTCAGTGTCCTGATGCGCGTAGATCGTGTCATAGCCGATCACCCAGGAGATCGCGCCGGCATAGAGCACCAGCGCGGTCACGTCGATGCGGCCGAAGGTGACGGCGAATCCCATCAGCGCGCCCCAGGAGAAGGCAAGGCCCAGGAAGACCTGCGGCCACCAGGTGACGCGCTTCATGAAGGGATAGATCGCGACGATCAGAAGCGAGGCGATGCCGGTCGCAATCGCGAAGCGGTTGAATTGCAGGAGCACCACGAGCCCGATCAGCGCCTGCGCGATCATGAAGGCCAGCGCCTGCTTTGTGCTGAGCTGCCCCGACGGCAGCGGCCGCGAGCGCGTGCGCTCGACCTTGGCGTCGAGGTCGCGGTCGGTGATGTCGTTCCAGGCGCAGCCCGCCCCGCGCATCACGAAGGCGCCGATGAAGAACAGGATGATGGTGAGCGGCAGCCGGCTGACATCATGCGCCATCGCGGCCGCGAGTGCCGCCGACCACCAGCACGGCATCAGCAGAAGCCAGGAACCGATCGGACGATCGAAGCGGGACAATCGCAGATAAGGCCGCGCCCATTGCGGCGCGAGCGTATCAACCCAGTTGCCGGTGGAATCGGCAACGCGGGCGGATGTATCGCTCATCGGGTCAGGACGTTGCCGTTGAGCGTGTCGAAGGTGCTGCCGCCCTTCTTGCCGGCATTGGCTTCCGGCGCCGAGCCCGAACCCAGCACCTCGCTCAGCGACGGGCCCGCCGGACCGCGCGGCTGGTTCTGCATCTGCTGCGCCACCGTACAGACCTTCTTCTGCATGGCCTCGGTGTTCTTGTGCCCGGCCTTCATCTGATCGCCGATCTGCGGCGGAATTCCGCATTTGGCGGCGTGCGACTTGACGTACTCGATCATCTTGGATTCAGCCTGGCTGAAATTGCCGATCAGCTTGCAGGCCTCGTCCGGCGGAGCATGGCGATCGCTCGCGGCCTTGATCAGCTTGCCGCGCTTCTCGGCTTCCTCGCGCAGGGGAACGAACGCCTTCATGCAGTCCTCGCCCGGACCGCCTTGCGTCGGCGGTGCCGCGCTGAAGCCGCCACCAACGGGCGCACCACCGACGGGTGCGGCGCCGTTGACCGGGAACGAGGCTTGCGGCGCGCCGCCAACGGAGGCGACCGGCGCCGAGCCGTTCACGGGCGGAAACGCGGAATCGGGTGCGGCCTGGCCCGGCAGCGGCGCGGGGAACCCTTGGGCATAGGCTCCCGCAGCGCTCATGGTGACCATGGCGGCAGTGATCGGAACCATCAAACGACGGATCATCAAGATAGTCTCTCCGGCGGGAGCTTACGGGGTTCGGCGTCTTCCCAATTGAAGCGCAACCGGCGCGCTCGCGATTTTACGATTCCCGTCGGCGCTTAACAACCCGTCGAATAGGGCAAGAGCGCGGCGCGCCGACGCACCAATTCGGCAATATTTACCCCCGAAATGGCTGATTTCGGTTAAGAACTGCGGCAAAACGGACTTTTGATCGATGCCCTCCCACGATTTTCGCGCTCCCCGCCTGTTTGTCGATGCCCCCCTCGCCCAGGACGCCAGGGTCCCGCTCGACCGCGACCAGAGCAATTATCTCGGCAATGTGCTCCGGCTTTCCGCCGGCGCCCCGATCCTGGCCTTCAACGGCCGCGACGGCGAATGGCAGGCCGCGATCGAAGGCCGCAAGCGACCCGACAATCTGATCATCCTCCAGCAGGCCCGCCCCCAGGACCGGCTGCCCGACCTAGCTTACGTCTTCGCCCCGCTCAAGCATGCCCGGCTCGACTACACGGTGCAGAAGGCAGTCGAGATGGGCGCCGCCATCCTGCAACCGGTCCAGACCCGATTCACGCAGGCGTCCCGCGTCAACACCGAGCGCATGCGCGCCAATGTGATCGAGGCGGCCGAACAATGCGGGATTTTGAGCATCGCCGCGGTCGCCGAGCCGGTACCGCTGGAGCGCTTCCTCAGCCAGCGCGCCGCCGACCGCCTACTGGTGTTCTGCGACGAGGCCGCCGAGGTCGCAAACCCCATTCATAGCCTTCAAAACGCGCGCGAGGCCGAGCTTGACCAAGGCGGAGTTGGCATCGACGTGCTGATCGGCCCCGAAGGCGGTTTTGCCGAAGAGGAACGGGCGCTGCTGCTGCGACAGCCCAAAATCCTGCGGCTGGCGCTCGGCCCTCGGATCCTGCGGGCCGACACCGCCGCCGTCGCGGCGCTGGCGCTGGTGCAGGCGGTGCTGGGCGATTGGGGCGGTAAGAGCACCTAGCTTCTCAGCATTGGCCGACCGTTAAGCGATTGATCCTTTGGAGGTCGAAACCGGTTTCCGGCCATGCTAAGGGCTGCGCCAATTCCCTTTCCTTGCCCTGCCCGGTTCCACCGGGACGATGGATCCCGAGATGACCGCGACTGCCACCTCACATGCTGCCGGCTCCGCCGCCTGGGCGGATACGCTGCTGCTGTCGTTCGCGCAGGCCGGTTATGTCAGGGCCGAGCCCGCCATCCTGCAACCGGCCGAGCCGTTCCTGGACCTCTCCGGCGAGGACATCCGCAAGAGCCTGTATTTGACGACGGACCTGTCCGGCGAGGAGCTCTGCCTGCGCCCGGACCTGACGATCCCCGTGGCGCGCGATTATCTCGCCTCCGGCCGCGCCGGCCAGCCGGCCGGGTTCAGCTATCTCGGCCCGGTGTTCCGATACCGCAGCGTCCAGGCCAGCGAGTTCTTGCAGGCCGGCATCGAGTCGTTCGGCCGCCAGGACCGCGCCGCCGCGGATGCCGAGATGCTGGCGCTGGCGCTGGAAGCGACCGCCGCCTTCGGCGTCCGCGACGTCGAGATCCGGACCGGCGATGTGGCGCTGTTCAATGCGCTGCTCGATGCGCTCGACCTCTATCCGGTCTGGCGCCGCCGCCTGGTCAAGGATTTCAACCGCAAGATCAGCCTGGAGCAGGATCTCGAGCGGCTTGCGCAGGCGACGGTCACCACGCGCAGTGAATATGAGGGCGTGCTGGCAGCGCTCGCCGGCTCCGACCGCAAGGCGGCGCTGGCCTTCGTCACCGATTTGATGTCGATCGCCGGCACCACCAATGTCGGCGGCCGCACCACGGCCGAGATTGCCGACCGCTTCCTCGAACAGTCGACGCTGAAGGGCGGTGCGCTGCCGCGCGAGGCGATCGCCGTGCTCAAGCGCTTCCTCTCGATATCGGGCAATCCGGACGATGCGATCGCCGAGCTGCGCGCGCTCACGGCCGATGCAAAGCTCGACCTTGCGGCTGCGATCGATCAGTTCGAAAGCCGGGTCGGCTTCATGGCCGCGCGCGGCATCGACGTGAAGGGGACGCGCTTTTCGACCGCGTTCGGGCGCGGGCTCGACTACTACACCGGCTTCGAATTCGAACTGCATCACAGGGGCAACGGCACCGAGCCGCTGGTCGCCGGCGGCCGCTATGACGGGCTGATGACCCAGCTCGGATCGGCGGAGCCGATTGCTGCCGTCGGGTTCTCGGTCTGGATCGACGCGCTGACCAGGATCGGCCGCAAGGTGGGAGTTTAAGCCATGAGCGCGCCATTCGTTCTGGCCGTTCCCTCCAAGGGCCGCCTTCAGGAAAACGCCGAGGCCTTCTTTGCCCGTGCGGGGCTCAAGCTGTCGAAGGCCGGCGGCGCCCGCGACTATCGCGGCACGATCGCGGGTCTCGACAATGTCGAAGTCGCCTATCTCTCGGCGAGCGAGATCGCCTCACAACTGTCCCGTGGCTTCGCGCATCTCGGCGTCACCGGGGAGGACCTGGTGCGCGAGAACATCGCGGACGCCGACAAGCGTGTGTCCCTGATCGAGGAACTCGGCTTCGGCAACGCAGACGTCGTCGTCGCGGTGCCGCAGGCCTGGATCGACGTCCGCACCATGGCCGACCTTGACGACGTCACCACCGGTTTTCGCGAGCAGCATCACATGCGGATGCGGGTCGCGACCAAGTTCATCAACCTCACCCGCGCCTTCTTCCAGAGCCACGGCATCGTCGACTACCGCATCGTCGAAAGCACCGGTGCGACCGAAGGCGCGCCCGCGGCCGGCGCCGCCGAGATGATCGTAGACATCACCACGACCGGCGCGACACTCGCCGCCAATGGCTTGCGGGTGCTCGACGACGGCGTGATCCTGCGCAGCCAGGCCAATCTCGTTGCTTCGAGAGACGCCGACTGGACACCGGAGGCGCGCGAGACCGCGCGCGTCATCCTCGATCACATCGCGGCACGGGCGCGGGCCAACAAATACCGCGAGGTCCGCACCCGCTTCCGGCAGTGCGACGCGGCCCTGCTCACTGAGGCCCACAGCCGCTTCGGCGTCGAGACCCCGTTTGGCGGACCGACCTCGTCAGGCATGCTCACGCTGCATTGCCCACCGGGGCAGCTCTATGCGCTCGCGAGCTTCCTGCGCGAGCATGGCGCCGAGAGCGTCTCGGTGGTCTCGCTCGACTACGTGTTCGACCGGGAGAACCCGCTGTTCGCCAAGCTCGAAGCGTTCCTGCGGCAGTGAGCCTCAGGTTCGTTCAGCATGGCGACAGCAAGCGGCAGCTACCATATGCTGTTGAGACGATTGATTGCCTCTGGAACCTCGATCGATGACGCTGGGCTCTGACGTTTCCGGCCTGACCACCACCGCGGCCGGCGCCGCGGCGAAGGGACTGTCGATTGTCGTCCCCGTCTACAACGAGGCGGCCGGCCTGGTCTCCCTGCACCAGCGCATCTGCGATCTCGCAAAGACCTTGCGGCAACGCTACCGCTTGCCTTGCGAGGTCGTCTATGTCGACGACGGCAGTGCGGACGCGACGCTGTCGATCGCACGCGGCCTGCCGGCCGATACGATCGACATTCAGGTGGTCTCGCTCTCACGCAACTTCGGCAAGGAGGCCGCGCTGATGGCCGGGCTCGACCATGCCCGCCTCGGCGCCGTGATGTTCATGGACGGCGACGGCCAGCATCCACCTGATCTCATCGAGCAGCTGGTGCGGCACTGGATCGAGGACGGTTATGACGTCGTCTATACCGCCAAGGCGCATCGCGACAACGAGCCCTTCCTGCGGCGGCTCGCGGTGCACGGCTTCTACGCGCTGATCAATTGGGGCGCCCGCCAGAAAATCCCCGAAGACGCCGGCGACTTCCGCCTGCTGTCACCGCGCGCGGTCGCAGCACTCAAGCAACTGCCGGAGCGCAACCGCTTCTTCAAGGGTCTCGCGAGCTGGATCGGCTTCCGCCAGATCCGCGTCGACTACGAGCCGGCGGCGCGCGTCCATGGCGTGACGACCTTCAGCCCCGCGCGCCTGCTCGGCCTGTCGATCGAGGGCCTGACCTCGTTCTCGGTGGCGCCACTGCGCTTTGCCAGCCTGCTCGGCGTGATCCTCGCCGGCGGCGCCTTCCTGTTCGGCCTCTCGATCCTGTGGGAGGTCTGGACCACCGGCAAGCAGGTGCCCGGCTATCCTTCGCTCGTGATCGGCCTGATGACGATCGGCGGCGTGCAGCTCATCATGATCGGCATTGTCGGCGAATATATCGGCAAGATCCTCTCCGAGCTGAAAGCGCGCCCGATCTATTTCGTCGCCGAGCACAGCGAAAAGCATTTCGAGGCCGGCAAAGCTGACGACGCGTCGAGCCGGACGGCGGCCGAATGAGCGCGGCGGCGACGCCGCGGCGGATCTGGCTCTGCGCCGACGATTACGGCATCAGCCCCGGCGTCAACCGCGCCATCCGCGACCTGATCGAGCGCGGCCGCCTCAACGCCACCTCGGTGATGATGGTGGGCCCCGCGATCGAGCGCGGCGAGGTCGACGCGCTCCAGGCCGCCGCGAAGACGAGCCCGCGTTGCGCGATCGGATTGCATGTGACGCTGTCGGCGCCATTCCGGCCGCTCACCATGCATTTCCGTCCGCTCGACGGCGACATGTTCTTCGCCTTCCCAAAGCTCCTGCGCGCGGGCCTTGCGCTGCGTCTCGACCGCGAGTTCTTTCGCAATGAAGTGAAGGCGCAATTGGCGGCCTTCGCGGAAGCCTTCGGCCGCGCGCCCGACTTCGTCGATGGTCACCAGCATGTGCAGCTGTTTCCGCAGGTGCGCGACGGCTTTGTCGATGCGGTCAGCGAAGCCGCGCCAAATGCCTGGGTGCGCCAGGGCGGCCGCGACCTGCCGCTGGCGCAGCGGCTGGCCTCGCCGAAGGCGCTGGTGCTCGACATCCTGAGCAGCCAATTCCGCCGTCGCGCCGGTGACGCGGGCCTCAGCTTCAATCCCGGTTTTGCCGGCGCCTATGACTTCACCCGGGGCGCCGATTTCGGCGAACTGATGCGGCAGTTCCTGGAAGGCCTCCCCGAGGGCGGGCTCGTGATGTGCCATCCCGGCTTCGTCGACGACGTCCTTACCGGCCTCGACCCCATGACGGACGTGCGCGAACGCGAGCATGCCTATCTCAAGAGCGACGCATTCGCTGACCTGCTCGCGGCCAGCAACGTGACACTGGGATGAAACCGGCGAAAGCTGGCCCATCGAGGCAGCTTGTCGCATACCGAAATTTAATCCGGCTGGCACTGTTGGGGCCACAATGGAACCCTACATCTGCCTCGCGCTTGTTTCGCGCGAGGGAGACAGATCATGACGCCGCAGGAACGCCAACTCGTTGACGAGCTTTTCGACCGGCTTTCGAAACTCGAGAATGCACCGCGCGATCCCGACGCGATCGCCGCGATCTCGGACGGCCTGCGCAAGGCGCCCGGCGCGGTCTATGCGCTGACGCAAACCGTGCTGTTGCAGGACGAAGCGCTGAAGCGCGCCCATGCCCGCATCCAGGAACTGGAAGCGGGCCACGCGCCCGAGCAGGCCCAGTCCGGCGGTTTCCTGGACACCATGCGCGACACACTGTTCGGCGCAAGCCCGTCGCGCGGCTCGGTTCCGAACGTGCCGCCGCGTGACTCGCGGCCGGTCTGGAACAGCGGCCAGGCGATGCAGCAGGCGCAGCCGGGTTACGGCCAGCCGCCTTACGGACAGGCTTACGGCCAAGGACCTGGACAAGGACCAGGGCAAGGTTACGGCCCCCCGCCGATCGGCGGTAGCGGCGG